>DASVES010000427.1:0-24559 GCA_036380435.1 Pyrinomonadaceae bacterium
CCGGCGGCGGCCCCCTGGGGTCGCCGTTCAGCTTGTGTGGGGAAAGGGCACAGAGCGCACAGAGGAAGCACTTTGTCTTTCTCTGTGAACTCTGTGCCCTTTGCGCCCTCTGTGTTGAAATGAACTCGCCCGACGCTCAACCCTGTTTGAAATTTGCTCTTACTTCTCCTGATCCCTCTCGCCCCTGCTTTGCGCGTTAGTCTATGGGACGCTAAAACCGGCGCGTTGAACCACAGGAGGAGGATGCTATGAACCGAGAAGCGATGTATGCCATCATGCAAGGCGCGGGAACCACGGATTACGAGCTGTACCTCGACACGCCGGCGCTGCTCGCGTGCCAGAAGGACTATCAGGATTTGTGCAATCAGGATGAGCTTCAGTTCCAGATCGTCCACCAGATAGAGGAACTGTGGATGAAGCTGATCGGTTATACGCTCCTCGACATTGATGAGTGCATTCAGGCGCAGCGCACGAATCGCGTCATCACGTTGTTCCGACGTGTCCACCGCATACAGGAGCTGATGAACATGCAGTTCTCGCTGCTGGAGACGATGTCGCCAAAGGATTATCAGGGCATCCGCGCGACGCTCGGCAACGGGAGCGGTCAGGAATCACCCGGATTCCGCAGCCTGCTGAGAATGAGCCGGCAACTCTGGCAGTCGTTCGAAACCCACTACCTCGACGCGCACGGGCTGACGGTCGAAAAAATCTACGACTCGGAATACAGCCATAGTGACGCCTACGTGGTCGCCGAGGCGCTGGCCGAGTACGACTCACTGTTTCGCCAGTTCCGGTTCCAGCACATACAGCTCATTCGGCGCTCGATTGGTCTGGGCGCACGCTCCCTCAAAGGGCGTCCGGTCGAAATGCTGGAGGCGGGCATCCGCTACCAATTCTTCCCCGAGCTGTGGGCGATCAGAGACCAGATGACTGACAACTGGGGCGCGACCTACGGCGTCGTCCGCGACTCGCTCGGGTGCCCACACGCTCATGCAGCCGCATAAGCACGACTTCCTGCTGCCCGACGGGACCTACCTGCTCAGCCATTCCGTCGGCTGCTTGCCGCGGGCGGCGAGGGAGGCTGCCGACCAGTTCTTCGAGTTGTGGGGGACGCGAGGGGGCGAGGCATGGGACGGCTGGCTGGCGTCAATCGGCGACTTTCAACAGTCGCTGGCGACGTTGCTGAACGGCGAGGCCGCCGAGTTTTGTCCGCAGGCCAACATCTCTTCCGCGCTGGCGAAAATCCTGTCGTCGCTCCCACGGCGCAAAGGTAAGAATAAGCTTCTGCTCTCCGAACTCGATTTCCCTTCGGCGGGCTTCGCGCTGGCGCAGGCGGAACGAGCGGGCTACACCATCGAGTTCATCCCGGCGGACAGCGATACGAGTTCGCCTGATTGCTGGCAGCAACACATAACACCCGACACACAACTCGTGCTGATCACGCACGTCTTATACGGTAACTCCCGGCTGAACCCGGTCGCGGAGATCATCCGCTGCGCACAACAACACGAGGTCTTGACGCTGGTTGATGTCGCCCAGTCGGTGGGCGTGGTGCCGATTGACCTGCGCGCGTGGAACGCGGATTTCGTGGTCGGGTCGTCTATCAAGTGGCTGTGCGGCGGCCCCGGCGCTGGCTTTCTCTGGGCGAACCCTGCCGGCGTGGAGCGTTTCGAGCCGTCGGACGTGGGCTGGTTTTCGCACGAAGACCCATTTGAGTTCCGTATTCAAAGCTTCCGGTACGCCCCCGACGCGCGGCGCTTCTGGGGCGGGACGCCGTCGGTCTTGCCCTATGTGATCGCACGCGCGAGCATCGATGTCGTCAACCGTGTCGGCGTGGCGACCGTGCGGGAGCACAACCAGACGCTCACCGACCGTCTCGTGCGCGCGGCGCTTGAGCGTGGTCTGACGCTTCGCACGCCGCACGACCCGGCGCGGCGTGGGGGAACGGTTTGCGTCGCCTTCCGGGACTCGCAGCGGGTCTACCAGCAACTAAAAGAAGAGAGAATTTTCGTAGACGTGCGCCCGGCATACGGCGTGCGATTCTCGCCCCACATCTACAACGACGCGGAAGAGATCGATCATGCTATCGCCTCCTTCGAGACGGCGGCGTGACGGAAGATGAGCAGCCGACAGGAGGGTGCGTCAGGATGGATGAGTTGCTCGACCCGGCAGCGGGTACGCCGCCGGCGCTGCTTCTCCGACGACTGATCGGCAGTTATCGGATCACGCACGCGATCAAGGCGGCGGCCGAGCTTGGTGTTACAGACCACCTGGGCGAGAGACCGCAGAGCGCCGGCGAGCTGGCCGCCCGGCTGCATGTGAATCCGCAGGCGCTCTATCGCCTGCTGCGGACACTGGTGAGCATCGGCCTCCTCGCCGACGCGGGTGACGGCCTCTTTACCCTCACGCCGGTCGGCGCGTGCCTGCGACGGGACGCCCCCGACGGGATGCGCGCCTGGGCGCTGTGCGAAGGGGCCGAGTATTACCAGAGCGCATGGATGAACCTTCCGCACGCGATACAGACCGGCGAGACCGCCTTCGAGTACACGCACGGCATGCCGTTCTATCAGTACCTCGCCCGGCATCCCGAGACGGGGCACGGCTTTTCGCAGGCGATGCTCGATTACGCACGGCTGATCGCCACGGCCGTGGTGGCCGGCTACGATTTCGCGAGGGTTCGCCGGGTCGTGGACATCGGGGGCAGTCACGGACACTTACTGTCGGCGATCTTAAACGCGAATCCAATAGTCTCCGGCGTGCTCTTTGACAGACCGGCGGTGATCGAGCGGGCGGAGGAACGTATCCGGGGGACTGAACTCGCGGGTCGCGCCGAGCTGGTCGCGGGCGACTTCTTTGAGTCGCTGCCGGCGGGCGGCGACCTCTACATTCTTTCACGCATCCTCATGGACTACGACGACGACGCTTCGGTGCGCCTGCTGCGAAACTGCCACCGTGCGATGACCCCGGGCGGGCGCGTGCTGATCGTCCAACTGTTGATGCCGGAACAGGGCGGCGACGCGGCGCGAGAGCGGCTGTTTGAGGCCGCCGTCTCTGACCTCAACATGCTGGTGCTGACGGGCGGCCGTGAGCGCACCGAAGGCGAGTATCGAACGCTGCTCGGGCTGGCGGGTTTCAGGTTGGCGAGAGTCGTTCCCTCGCAGGCGCTGGTCAGTCTCATCGAAGGCGAAAGGATAGAGACATAGTGATTAGGAGGGAGAAGCTCACGTCATGACGAATGTACTCACACAGTTGGTAGACGAACTCAACGCCGGACGGGTGCGCGTCGTTGACCTGACACTGCCGCTGGATTCGGAGACGCCGGTGATCGGCCTGCCGCCGATGTTTGCCGCCTCGCCGTGTTTTTCGATGGAAGTCATCTCGCGTTATGACGAGCGGGGGCCGGTCTGGTACTGGAACACACTGCACGTCGGCGAGCACACCGGCACGCACTTCGACGCGCCCGTCCACTGGGCGACCGGCAAAGACCTGCCGGATAATCGCTGCGACACGATCCCGGCGCGGCGCTTCGTCGGCCCCGCCTGCGTGATCGATGTGACGGCCGAGGTGGCGGCCGACGCTGATTTTCTGCTTACCGCGGATCACGTTCTGGCGTGGGAGGCTGAGCACGGACATATCCCGGCGGGCGCGTGGCTCCTGCTCAGAACCGATTGGAGCAAACGCACGGACCCGGCGGCTTTCCTCAACGTCGCCGAGGACGGGCCGCATAGCCCCGGCTTCGATCCGTCAGCCTCGAAGCTGCTCGCCTACGAGCGCGATATCCTGGGCGTCGGCGTGGAAACCATCGGCACCGATGCGGGACAGGCGGGGCGGTTCGACCCGCCCTTCCCCAACCATAGCATCATGCACGGCGCGGGGAAGTTCGGTCTGGCGAGCCTCTGCAATCTCGATCAGTTGAGCGCGACCGGGGCAGTGGTGATTGCGGCGCCGCTCAAGATCGTGGACGGCAGCGGAAGTCCACTGCGGGTGATCGCGCTTAGTCCGGACTAAGCAGGAGGCAATTGCAGTGATACGCAAGGCCCTGGTAAGCACCGCCGCGTGCAGGTGTGATGGCCGTCACTGTGGTGTCTTCCGGCATAAACAATAAATCTTGACCATGGCCTGTGTCGCATGCTACATAGCGTGCCCGCTCGTTGCCGACCAGTTTTTCAGGCGTCAACCGCGGGCCGGTTAATTTGAACCATTCCTCGCTCCCACGCAGGTCGTCGGCATAGGCGCAATAGTCACAGTCGTGTCTGTCGTGGCTATCGCGCTAAACCTCCCCGACTGATGGCTCCTCATCCACGCAGGCCAACGAAGGAAGAACTTCTCGCGGCGGCGGGGAAGACTGTGCCGGACCTGATCGCCCCACGGTTGCGCGTCCTGTTCTGCGGTATCAATCCGGGGTTGTACTCGGGCGCCGTCGGCTGCCATTTCGCGCGGCCGGGCAACCGCTTCTGGCCGGCGCTTTATGCCGCCGGGTTCACCGAGCGACAGCTCTCGCCCTTCGAGGAGCGCGAGTTGTTGAAGAGCGGGTACGGGATCACCAACGTGGTCGAGCGCGCGACCGCGACGGCCGCCGAGCTGTCGGCCCATGAATTTGTCGAGGGCGGGCGGCGTCTGGCGGCCAAGGTCGAACGCTACCGGCCGCGGTGCCTGGCAGTGTTAGGAATCGGGGCGTACCGCGCCGCGTTCGCACTGCCGAAAGCCCGACTCGGCCGGCAGGACGAGACGATTGGCGACGCCGTGGTCTGGGTGCTGCCGAATCCGAGCGGCCTGAACGCCCACTACCAGCCGAAGGATTTAGCACGCGTATTCGGGGAGTTGCGCTCGGCAGTCGTGGGTGATCGCCGATAGGGCTTGTCACCCGCCGGAGGGCGTGATAGAGTGCGCGTCGCATTCTTCCCCCACAAGAGGAAGTCTGCGAAAAGGCCGCCGGCACAGCGAGGGTGCCGGCGGCCTTTTCTTCTTCCGGCCACCGAACGGTCAGGAGGGAACACGGATCAGACGGATGAAAACGGATTCGTGTCAATCCGTTTTCATCCGTCTGATCCGTGTTCCCCGGTCGCGCGGCGACGCTCAACCATACCCACAATCGAAATCCGCTCTAGACCGGGGAGGTTTCGTGGATGATTCTGCGGACGCGGTCGGCGAACAGTACGTCTATCTTCTGCGGCTCGATGACGGCCGTCACCTCGCCCGCGCCGAACGACGGGTGCGTGATGAGCTGTCCCTTACGATATGAGCGCGTCCGGTCGTAAAGCGCGCCGGGTTCCGGGGCGTCGCCCGTGCCCACGAGCTTCACGCCGCTCTTGAACGTGCTGCGCGTGCCGCACTTCGGGCAATCGACGCGCGAGATGCGACCCTGCTTCGTGACGGACGCCACCACGTGCCCCCGCTCCACGCCGCAGATGGCGCACAACTTCTCCACCCGATTGCCGACCACGTATGCCTGCTTTTCCATCAAGTCCCCCCGACACCCAGACTGCTGGAGTTTATAGACAAAAAGTAAAAGCCCCCGGCGCGTTTACCCACGCCGGAGGCTTTCTCGAAAAAGAGTCGCCGGTCTATGCAGGCGACTTGCTTAGTAGCGGTTGCCGCCGCCGCCGCCGCCGTAGCCGCCACGTCCGCCGCCGCCGCCATTGCGACCGCCGCCGCCACCGCCGCGATCCTCGCGGGGCTTGGCCTCGTTAACGTTCAGCGCGCGCCCGCCCAGGTCGTAACCGTTGAACTTCGCGATGGCCGCGGCGCCCTCTTCCTTCGAGGACATCTCGATAAAGCCGAAGCCGCGCGAGCGGCCCGTGTCGCGATCTTCGACGACCGCGGCCGACTCGACCGTACCGGCCTGCGCGAACAACTGCTGCAAGTCTTCGCTCGAAGTCTGGAACGAGAGGTTGCCGACGTAAAGTTTCATTGACATAACTGTGTACCTCTCCCCTGTGGGAGTATCAAAAGAAGCTTCGAATTAAAGGGGCTTCGTCTGAACGGTAGCGGCGAAGGCTTGTGTTCGGGTGCTCTCGAAGGAGCGGCTTCTGAAGTCGAAATCACCCTGCTCTCGGACTATCCAAACGCCGCCGCGCGATTCGCGACTGCTGGGCGCATCACCGTTGATGTTTGAGAGAAGGAATTAACCTGCCAAGTAGGATGCCCTAGTTCGCCTCAGGTTGCAAGCGCGCGCACCTATATCTCACTCCCCCTAACCTGTTTCTTTTCTGTCACATCACGACGGACGAATGCTTACACAACTATTACAAACAGATGGGGCGCGTCTTGCTACGATGTCCACGTCGAGCGCGTCCAATTGGACGGCCGGCGAATTCTAACTAACAAGAGGGCGTGAGGGCGTATGGAGAGACTGACAGAAATCAAACGCGAGCGAGAGAGCATCAACTGGACGACCACCATTTTCGTGTCCATCTTCCATCTGGGCGCAATCGCCGCCCTCTTCATGTTCAGTTGGGAGGCGCTGGCCGTGTCCGTCTTCCTGCTGTGGCTCGCGGGCAGCCCCGGCATCGGCATGGGCTTCCACCGGCTGCTCACGCACCGGGGGTTCAAGACGCCGAAGTGGGTCGAGTATCTGCTCTCCATCTGCGGCACGCTCACCCTCGAAGGCGGTCACATCGACTGGGTCGTCACCCATCGCATCCACCACGCGCACACGGAGGTGCCGGGCAAAGACCCGCACACGCCGCGCGAGGGCGGCTGGTGGTCGCACATGGGCTGGATTCTCCGCGGCACGGCGCAGCAGCACGGCGAGGCGGTGATGATGCGCTACGCGCCCGACCTGATGCGGGATCGCTTCCACGTCCTGCTCAACAAGGTCTACTGGCTTCCCCTCGTCGTCGTCGGCGCGGCGCTCCTCTACTTCGGCGGCTGGTCGGTCTTCATGTGGGGCGTCTTCGGGCGCGTGGTCTTCGGGTGGCACTCCACCTGGTTCGTCAACTCGGCGACGCACCTGTGGGGCAAGCGCCGCTTCGTCACCACGGACGACTCGACCAACAGTTGGTGGGTGGCGCTCCTCACCTTCGGCGAGGGCTGGCACAACAACCACCACGCGCACCCGCGCGCCGCCCGCCACGGACTCATGTGGTACGAGGTGGACATGAACTGGTACGGCATCCGCGCGCTCGAACTGATGGGCCTTGCCACAGACATCAAGCTCATCAGCCCGGCCGCCATCCGGGCCGCAGCCGCAGCCGCAGCCGAGCCGGAGTTACTCAGGCGCGCGGCATAGCAAGGCAAAAGTAAAAAGGCAAAAGGCAAAAGTGAAAGAGCAGGCCGCCTCTTCACTTTTGCCTTTTGCCTTTTTACTTTTGCCTTCTCACTTTTGCCTTCCTACAATGCCGCCATGCGTATCGGCGGTCGTCGCAAGACGGTCATCTTCTTTCTGACGTTCGGAATTCTCCTGGTCGCGCTGGCGCTGGCGCTCAACGTCGGGTGGATTCTGCTCAACTGGCGTCAGGTCGCGCTCCTCGTCCTCGGCATCGTCTTCTTCACCCTCATCATCACCGGCCTCGTCCTCAACACGACTTTCCTCATCCGCGAAATCCGCCGCAACGAGCAGCACGACGCCTTCATCAATTCCGTGACGCATGAGCTGAAGACGCCGATTGCCTCGATCCGCCTCTACCTCGAAACCCTGAAGACCCGCGACGTGAACGAGGCGCAGCGCAAAGAGTTCTACGACATCATGCTCGCCGACAGCGACCGGCTCCTGCAAACCGTCGAACAGGTGTTGCGCGCCGGGCGCGCCTCGCACAAGCAGCGGCTCGCCAACGTCTCGGTCATCGACCTCGGCCGGGTCGTGCGCGAGTGCCTCGACCTGACGCGCGTCCGCTACAACCTGAACCCCGACGCGCTCCGTTACGTCGAGTCGATGGGCGACGCGCGCGCCCGCGTCGCGGGCGATGAAGACGAGCTGCGCGCCGCCGTTTCGAATCTTTTGGAGAACGCCGTCAAGTACTCGGACAAGGAGGTGCATATCTCCGTCGAGGTGGCGGCGCTCGACGAGCGGCGCTTGGCCGTGCGCGTCGCCGACCGCGGCGTCGGCATTCCGAGCAGCCAGCTCAAGCGCATCTTCAAACGCTTCTACCGCGTGCAGGGCGGCTTCATGAAGCGGTTCAAAGGGACGGGCCTCGGACTCTTCATCGTGCGCTCCATCGTCGAGAAGCACGGCGGGCGCGTCTTCGCCGAGAGCGCGGGTCTCGGGCAGGGCAGCACGTTCACCATCCACCTCCCGAGGGCATAAAAAGCGATGAGCGCGGTGCTAATCGTCGAAGACGAACAACATCTGGCCGACGGCCTGCGTTTCAACTTGGAGGCCGAAGGCTACACGGTCGAGACGGTGGCCGACGGCGAAGCCGCGCTCACCCTCCTCATAGACCGGCGCGAGCACTTCGACGCCGTCGTGCTCGACGTGATGCTCCCCGGTAAGGACGGCTTCACCGTCGCGTCGGAACTGCGCCAAGCCGGGCGCTTCGTGCCGGTGCTGATGCTCACGGCGCGCGGCCGCCCCGAAGACGTGCTGCGCGGGTTCGAGTCGGGCGCGGACGACTACCTCCCCAAGCCGTTCGAGCTGGCAATCTTAATCGCGCGTCTCAACGGACTGCTCCGCCGCCGCGGGTGGTTCCAACTCGACCCGGACATCTCCTCGCCACCGGACGGGCCAGCCGCCCCGTCGGGCGCGTCCCAGTCTGAAAGTTTGAAGGACGGCAAACGGGCGGCCGATCTCGTGGGCGAGCTGTTCGTCTTCGACGGGAAGACGATTGACTTCGGGGCGCTGGAACTGCGAACCCGAGACCAGACCATGCGTCTGACCTTGATGGAGGCGCGCCTCCTCCGTCATCTGATCGGGCACGCGGGGCGGGTCGTGTCGCGCAAGTCGCTGCTCGAAGACGTGTGGGGACTACAGGAAGACACGGACACGCGCGCCATCGACAACTTCATCGTCCGGCTCAGAAAATACATCGAAGACGAACCCGCCCGGCCCCGGCACCTCCTGACGGTCAGGGGCGTCGGCTATCGCTTCGTCGCCGAGCCGGGCCGCCCAGCCGCCTGAACGCGTGTCGCCACACTCAACCGAAAACTGTTAGAGGAGGGAATGCGTGATGTTCAAATCGAAGTCGGCGTCCTTCGTCGTCGCTGCGCTGTTGTCGGTCGTCGGGGCGCGCGCGGCCTGCGCGCAGGCCCTGTACGAGCTGCCGGAGAATGTGGAGACGCGTTGGGCGAGCCCCGAGAACCCGAGGGGCGAGAAGGGGAGGGGCGCGCAGGCGGCGGGCGGGCGCAAGGGTTCGCCGACGATTGCCATCAGGGCGGGCGCGAGCGCCGTGCTGGCCGAGGCGCAGAACACTTCCGGCATGGTGCGACGCATCTGGATGACCATCCCTGAGCGCTCGCCGCAGATGCTGCGGGGCCTGCGTCTCGACATGTTCTGGGACGGCGCCGCGCGAGCGGCCGTGAGCGCGCCGCTCGGCGATTTCTTCGGCGTCGGCCTCGGCCAGATGGCGCAGTTCGAGTCGGCGCTCTTCTCGAATCCCGAGGGACGCAGCTTCAACTGCGTCGTGCCGATGCCCTTCAAGACCGGCATGAAGATCGTGATGACGAACGAGAGCGGCAGAGACCTGCCGGAACTCTTCTACGACGTGGACTACACGCTCGGCGACCGCCACCCCGTCGGCACGCTCTACTTCCACGCTCATTGGCGGCGCGAGAACCCGACGACGCTGCAACGCGACTACGAAATCCTGCCCAGCGTTGCGGGTCGCGGCCGTTACCTCGGCGCCAACATCGGCGTCATCGTTGACCGCGACACCTACTTCAACACGTGGTGGGGCGAGGGCGAAGTGAAAATCTACCTCGACGGCGACGCGCAGTTTCCCACGCTCGCCGGCACGGGCGCGGAGGACTACATCGGCACGGCCTGGGGGCAGGGGCGCTTCGCGCACCTCTATCAAGGCTCGCCCGTCGCCGACGAGCAGAACATGCGCTGGTGCTTCTACCGCTACCACGTCGTCGATCCCGTCTACTTCCGCCGCGACGTGCGCGTCACGATGCAGCAGATCGGCTACCTCGCCGACCACAGCCGCGGCGGACTGGCGCGCACCGCACGCCGCCTCTACCGCGCCGGCCCCGGCCTCGTCGAGAAGGACATCAAAGAGGACGGCAAGTTCGAGCGCACGGACGACTGGTCGAGCTGCGCCTACTTCTACCTCGACCGCCCCGAGAACAATCTGCCGCAACTCGACGCGGCGGAAAAGAGAATGGCCGGGTTGTGAGACTTAATCGGCCGTGAGATTCAAACGCGTGAGGAAGTTGGGGCGCGCGGCGTCGGCTTCCGTTTTCATCCTCCTGCTATGGTCGTGTGCGGCGCAGACCGCGGCGCAGGAGCCGAACTACGCGCGTCTGGAGCGGGCCGCGGAGATGATCCGGCGGGGGCAACTCGCGCAGGCGGAGACGGAGTTGAACACCGTCCTACGCGCGCGTCCCGAGGAGGCGAACGCGCTCAACCTGCTCGGCGTCGTGCGCGCGCAGCAGAAGCGTTTCGAAGAGGCCGAGCGGTTGTTCCTGCGCGCCGTCAAGAGTTCGCCCACACTCGTCGGAGCCTTCGTCAACCTCGGCCAGCTCTACATCAGCACTGGCGACGAAGAGCGCGCACTGCGGGCCTTCGACGCGGCGGCCGCGCTCGCGCCCGACCACCCCGAGGTTAACTATCACCTCGCGGCAATCCGCGAAGGGCGTCGGGAGTTTGCGCGCGCGCTCGAACACCTCGGAAAGATACCCGGCGAGTTGCGCGGCCTTGAGCATCTGCAACTCGTCGTCAGGTGTCTGCTCGGACTCGGCCGCGCGGACGAGGCGGCGGGCCTCGTCGCCCCGCTCAGGTCAGCTCAGAACACCGCCGCCACCGTCCCGCCCGAAGACGCGGCCGGCTTCGCCGCCCTCTTCGCCGCTCACGCCCGTACTGACGTGGCGCTGGAAATCTTGGGGGCCGCGCGCGGGCGCGCGCCCGACTCCTTCGCCGTCCTCTACAACCTCGGCGCGACACACCTCCAGCGGCGCGAGCTTGAGCGCGCCGAAGAGTTCTACCGCCGCGCGCTCGCCGCGCGTCCCGACGACGGCGCGACGCTCCGCGCCCTGGCGGGCGTAGAACGCGCGCGCGGCAATCTCGAAAAATCTCTCGGCTACGTCGAGCGCGCTCTGCGACTCGACCCTGACTCCCGCGCGCTCCTCTACGACTACGGCTGGACGGCCCTCAACCTCGACCGCATCCCCCAGGCCCTGCCCGCGCTCGAACGCCTCCACCGCGCACACCCGCAGGAGTCCGCGTACATCTACGCGCTGGCCGTCGCCCGCTTCTACAACAACGAGGACGCGCAGGCCCTCGCCCTCCTCAGACGCTACATCGGTCTCAACCCGCGCGACCCGCGCGGCCACTACGTGCTCGGCGTGATGCTCCAACTGATGATGAGGCGCGCCGACGCGCGCGTCGCGCTCGCCGAGAGCTTCGACCTCACCCCCACGGCCGACGCAGCCCACTACCTCGGCCTCGTCGCCTACGACGAGGCCGACCTCGCGCAGGCCGAACACTGGCTCCGGCGCGCCGTCGAACTCGAACCCTCGCACGCGCCGGCCCGCGCCGCCCTCGGCATGACCTACGCCCGGCGCAAAGACCTCGCCGCGGCGCGCGCCGAGCTTGAGCGCGCCGCCGCGCTCGACCCGCAAGACCTCACCGCGGCTTACCAACTCGGCCTGCTCTACACGCGCCTCGGCGAACGGGAGCGGGCGCGCGCCATGTTGGCCGTGGCCGACCGCCTGCGCGCCGAGCAGCGTCAGACCGGGAGGGCCGGATTGAGGCTGGCCGAGCCGCCGAAGTGAGTCGTTCGAGCAAGTGAGTTTGCGCGCATCCGAGTCGTCCGCGCGAGCGCGCAAAACCCCGGTCGTAGAGTTCGCTCCCGTACAGAGGCCGCCCGGCCGCCGAAATTTACTGTTGACAAGGCGAGAGCGTCGCTGTTATACACCTGCCCATCCGGTTAACCGTTTGCGTAAACGATTTCCGGCGACAATCCTGGATTCTTACTTGGAGTTGAAAGTCCCCGCGAGACGCCCGGAGGCGGTCGTGGGGCGCACCGCCTTCCGCCGCCGCGTCGGGGAAGGGATGCCAGGTTTCCTCTCGCGGTAAAGCCCTTTGGGGCGCGCGCGCGTCTTCGGCGTTTCCCATCTCGGCGCAGGCAAAGCAACAGGAGGGTTCATGAAAGTTAACAGGCTCGTCGTGCTCGCACTGCTGGCCCTCTGCTCGACGTGGGGCGTGAGCGCCCACGCCCAGAGCGACCGCGGAACCATCACCGGCACCGTCACGGATCAGAGCGGCGCCGTCGTCGCCGCGGCGAAGGTCACCGCCACGGCCACCGACACCGGCGAGGTGCGCGAGACGACCACCTCCGGCGAAGGCTCCTACACCTTCGCCGAGGTGAAGGCCGCGCCCTACAGAATCTCCGTCGAGGCTCAGGGCTTCAAGACGGCGACCACCGAGGACGTGAAGGTCGCCGTGCAGGTGACGCGCACGGTGGACATCACGCTGGAAGTCGGCGTCGTCGGCGACACGGTCACGGTCACGGCCGAGGACACGCCCGTCATTCAGACGGAGAGCGCCGTCAGGCAGACGAACGTCAACGAGCGGCAGGTGAAGGAGCTGCCCCTCGCCGTGGCCGCCGAGTCGGGCGGGCGAACCCCCCTGGCCTTCATCTTCCTCGACAGCAACGTGAGCGCCGGCTCCGGCACCACGGGGCGGGGCACCGACGCCTCTAACTTCCGCGTCAGCGGCGGGCAGGGCCTCGGCACCGAGATTCTGATCGACGGCGCCAGCACGCGGCGCGCGCAGAACGGCACCTTCTTCTCCGAGGTCGCGCCGGGGCCAAACGCCTTCCAGGAGTTCACCATCTCGACTTCGAGCTACTCGGCCGAGTTCGGCAGCTCCTCGGGCGGCATCGTCAACTTCACCCTCAAGTCCGGCGGCAACGACTTTCACGGCGAGCTCTACGAGCTGCACCGCAACGACGCCTTCAACGCCAACACCTACGTCAACAACGCCCTCGGGCTGGCGCGTCCGCGCGACCACCAGAACAACTTCGGCGGCAACATCGGCGGCCCCATCTACCTGCCGCGCTTCGGCGAAGGCGGCCCGGCCTACTGGAGCGGCAAGAACCGCGCCTTCTTCTTCTTCAACTATGAGGGCTTCCGCTTCGCCCGACAGGAGAACACGCTGGTGAGCGTGCCCACGGCCCGCATGCGCGCCGGCGACTTCTCCGAGCTTCTGACCGACCCCTACGTGCTGTCCTCCTTAGGCGGCCCCGTCCAAATCTACGACCCGACCCAGGCGCCCGGCTCGCGCACCGCCATCCCCGGCAACCGCCTCGACCTCTACCGCGGCGGCGCCGTGCTCGACCCGGCCGGGGTAGCCCTCGCCAATCTCTTCCCGGCCCCGACGCGCGCCGGCGTCTTCCGCAACTACGACGCGCGCAGCCTCTCGCCGACGACGATGGACAACTACGTCGGCAAGACGGACTTCATGCTCTCCGACCGCCAGCGCCTCGGCGTCAGCTACTCCTACCGCAAGCTCGACAGCATCAAGGGCTTCGGCGGGCGCCCGGCCTTCACGCGCCTGCCGCCGCCCTTCACGCAGCAGGAGGTCTGGAACCAGGCCTTCAAGTCGCACTTCGCGCGCGTGCAGCACGACATCACTCTTTCGCCCACGGTCATCAACCACCTCAACCTCGGGTTCACGCGCTACGACGTGGCGAACATGAACTTCGGCGAGGGCATCCAGCCCAGCTCCTTCGGCGTCCCGGCCGGAGCGACGGCCAACTTCGCGCTGCCGCGCGTCGGCTTCCCCGGCTACGGCGACTTCATCACGGGCGGCGACCCGCGCTCCTACATCGACGCCGGCTCGACCTTCTTCACCGACCACCTCTACGACAACACGGTGCAGATCTCCGACGCGCTGACGTGGATCAAGGGGCGGCACACGATGAAGTTCGGCGGCGACGTGCGCATCCAGCAGTTCAACGTCACGCAGCAGATCGACCCGGGCGGCTCCTTCAACTTCCGTCACGACCAGACGGCCGAGAACGTCGTGGTGGGGACTAACGAGGAGGGCAACCCCATCACCCAGGTGCAGGGCGGCTGGCCCATCGCGAGCCTCGTCACGGGCGCCACCGAGTTCTCCTTCCAGACCGTGACGGCCGTCGATCCCGGCTGGCGCTACTTCTACCCGGCCGTCTTCTTCACCGACGACATCAAGCTCACGCAGCGCCTGACCTTAAACGTCGGCGCGCGTTACGAAATCTCCTACCCGCGCACGGAGTCGAAGGGCCGCCTGCGCGGCTTCGACCCCGACGCCATCAACCCGGCCGTCGGCATCCGCGGCGCGCTCGTCGGCGCGGCCGGTCAGGGCGGCGTCTCGGCCGAGCACGAGGGACTGGCGCGTCCCGACTACTCGAACTTCGGCCCGCGCGTCGGCTTCGCCTATGCCCTCAACGATAAGACCGTGGCCCGCGGCGGCATCGGCATCTACTACGCGCCGATCCTCTACGGCTTCGAGGGCGGCAACACCATCGAGGCGTCGTTAGGCTACCGCAACTCCGCCACGCCCAACGACGGCTGCCCGCGCTGCCGCCGCCCCGACTTCGGCTCGCTCCAGGCGCGCTACTTCCTGCGTAACCTGCCCGCCTCGGGGCCGCTCGCGCCCACGGCCGATCCCAACGATCAGTTCGTCAATCAGGGCATCGCGGTTGACTACTTCAACAAGGACTACCGCACGGGCCGCACCGTCCAGTACAGCCTCGACGTGCAACGCTCGCTGCCGTCGAAGTTCGCCGCCTCCATCGGCTACATCGGCCACCGCGCCACGCGCCTGCGCTCGAACTTCGAGCGCCTCAACGCCGTCCCGCTCGACGCCCTCAAGCTCGGCTACCCGATCCTCAATACCTCGCTCGCCGACGCGCGCAACAACGCGGCCTTCGTCACCTACGCGCAGTCGGTCAGCGTGCCGCTGCCGGCCGTGCCTTACGCCGGCTTTAACGGCACGGTCGCGCAGGCCCTGCGGCCGTTCCCGCAGTACGGCCGCATCCGCAGCCAGCTTGAGAGCAACGGCCAGAGCTGGTACAACGCCATGCAGGCCAAGCTCGACCGGCGCTACTCCAACGGCATCCAGTTCGGCGCCTCCTACACCTTCTCGAAGCTCATTACTGACGCCTCGGAAGACCTCTTCGGCGGCTCGCCCCTCGGCGAAATCCTGCAAAACCCCTACGACCGGCGGCAACTACGCTCGGTCTCGGCTAACAACCCGTACCACGTCTTTGTCTTCAACTACATCCTGGAGCTGCCCTTCGGCAAGGGCCGCCGCTTCGCCAACCGCGGCGGCGCCGTCGATAAGATTCTGGGCGGCTGGCAGGTGAGCGGCATCCACCGCTACCAGTCGGGACTGCCGCTCGTGGTGCGCGACACGGAGCCGGGCCGCGCCGGCTTCCTCAGCCAGGTCGGCTTCGAGGGCGCGCTCCGGCCCAACCTGTCGGGGCAACCCATCCTGACCGGGAATCCCGAGACCGGCATCCGCTTCCAGCTCGTCAACCCCGGAGCGTTCTCTGCGCCGCCCAACTTCCAGGCGCCGCCAACCGACAACGTGACCACCGCGGCCTATCGCAACTACTACGCCAACCCGCTCGCCTTCTTCGGCGCCGCGCCGCCCGTCATCGACAGCGCGCGCTACCTGCCCTTCTTCAGCGAGAACGTGAGCCTCCTGAAGAAGACGCACATCACCGAGACGACGACGCTGGAGTTCCGCGCCGAGGTCTTTAACGTCTTCAACCGGCATCGATACTTCGGACCCGCAAACGACCTCCGGTTCGGGGACTTCGGCAACTCGGGGGCCATCGACAACCGCGACGTATACGCGCCGCGCGAGATTCAACTCGGACTCCGGTTCATCTTCTGACACGCCCCTCGCGGGCTTTCGGCCGTGTGCGGCGCGGGGAGGTGACTCGGGGTCGCCTTCTCCCGCGCCGCACACGCTTAAGGGAATGGCTCGTCTGCGCGCGCACAGCACCCACGCCCTCATCTGCGCCGCGGCCCTCTGCGTCTCGGCCCCACACGCCGCCGCGACCACCGGCGCCGCCGCGCGGGCGCGCACCCCGGCGCAGTCTCCGCAACGCAAAGGTGGCCGCTCTCCGCGGAAGAGCGCCAACGAAGCCGCGCGTCTGGTCGGCGAGGGCGTGGCCGCGCTTGAGAGGGATGAGCGAGCGCGCGCGCGAGAACTCTTCGAGCGCGCGCTCCAAATCGAGCCGAGCAACTCGGACGCGCACACCTACCTCGGCGCGCTCGCCGACCAGTCGGGCGACCTCGCCGCGGCCGAGCGACACTTCGCCGCCGCGGCGCGCGCTGCCCCCGCGTCGGCCCCGGCGCGCAACAACCACGGAGCCGCCCTGATGCGGCTCGGCCGCACGCGGGAGGCGGCCCGCGAGTTCGCTGCGGCGCTCCGCTTAGACGCCGGCCACGCGGGCGCGCTCGTCAACCTCGCGCAGATACGCTTCGCCGCCGGCACGCCCGACGGCCTGCGCGCCGCCTACGAACTGCTAGAGCGCGCCCGCGCCGCCGCGCCCGGCGACGCGGAGATCGCCCGCTCGCTCCTGGTTACCGCCCTGCGCCTCGGCGAGCGCGCCGCTGTCGCCCGCCACTTCCGCGACTACACGTCGGCGCTCGCGCGCGCGTCGGCGGGCGGCGGGGACGCGGCAGCAGTCGGCACGGGCGCAAGCGCCTTGCCGTCGGCGCGCGCGGAGTTGGGAGCAGCGCTTTTGGAGGGCGGCTTCGCCGAAGAGGCGGCGGAGGAGTTGGCCGCGGGGGCGGCCGGCGAGCCGTCGAAGGCCGAGTACATCGTCATGCTGGCGCGCTCACACATGGCGCGCAAGGACGTGAAGGCGGCGGGGCGCGCGCTCGAAGGCGCGTTGGCGCGGGGGCTGGAGGCCGCGCCGATCTACGCGGCGCTGGCCGAGGTCTACGAGGCGAGCGGGCACGTCGAGAACGCCATCCCGGCGATGCGCCTCGCCATCGAGCGCGACCCGCGTAACGAGTCTTATCGCTTCCGCTACGGAATGCTCCTGACGGACACGCACGCGCCGGCGGCCGCCGTCGTCCGGCTGGAGGAGGCGCTTAAGGAGTTCCCGCGCTCTTCGCGTCTGTGGTTCGCGCTCGGCGTCGCGCAAGCCGCGCTCAACCGCGCGGACGAGGCCGCCAAATCCTTCGAGCGCGCCCGCGACCTCGACCCGAAGTTCGCCCCGGCCCTCGCCTATCTCGGCATGACGCACGACGTGCGGGGACGCTTCGCGGAGGCCGTCGAACTCTACGAGCGCGCGCTCGCCCTCGACGACCGCCTGGCCGCCGCCCACTACCTCGCCGCCGAGGCGATACTCAAGCAGGCGCCGGCCGACGAGACGCGCGCCGAGCCGCACCTCAAACGCGCCGTCGAACTCGATCCCCGATTCGCGCCCGCGCGCGTGTCGCTCGCGAAAATCTACATGCGCGGCGAACGCTTCGAGGAGACCGTCGCGCAGCTACAGTCGGCCGTCGCCGCCGACCCCGCGTTGGCCGCCGCGCACTACCAGCTCGGGCGCGCCCTTCTGCGGCTCAAGCGCAACTCGGAGGGGCAGGCCGCGCTCGCCGAGTTCAAGCGTCTGAGCGAGGGTCAGCGCGAGCAGGCGCGCGAAGGGCCGCGCGAGATCATGCGCCGCCTCGCAAACGTCCGATTCTAAAATTCCGCGGGAGGTCTCATGTCGAGGCATTCGGTACGAACGTGCGCGCTGCTCTTCGCCTGCGTCTTCCTCGGGCGGACGACCGTCTCGGCGCAACAGGCGTCGGCCACACCCTCGCCGTCGCCACATTCGCAGCCACAACAGCCGCCGCCGCCGCGCGCCTTCGACGAGTGGGCCGACGGCTTCGACGGCGACAAGCTCGACGAGTCGAAGTGGGAACGCTTCACCTTCGAGGGAGGCGGAGGGGGCAAGCTCGAAGTTAAGGAAGGCGAGTTGCGCCTACGAAGCGGCGGCGGCACGCGCGCGGGCGTGCGGAGCAGGGAAGAGTTTGCCGGCGAGCAGTTCAGCGTCGAGGCGCGGGTGGCGAAGGTTGGCCCGGCGTACCCCGACCCGAACCAGAAGGGTGAGCCGATAGGGTTCGCCGCGCTGACCATCCTCTTCGACGGCTCGGGGCGCAACCGCGTCGAGTGGGTGCTGACGAGCGCCGGGAGGTTCGAGGCGTGGGCCGTGGTGGACGGCCGCGCCGAGCAGCTCGACGACCGCAATCTCGGCACGAAGATGAAGAGCCCGGTCATCGCCATCATCCGCCGCGGCGAAGAATTCCTCTTCGTCTTAAACGGCCCCGACAGCCCGCCGCAGGACGCGCGGGTCGGGCTGAGGAAGACGGTCAAAAATTTGCCGCGCCGCTTCCGCGTCATGCTCTACGGCTTCAGCTCGTCGGAGAACAACTGGGACGCGGTGCGCGTCGTGACGCCACGGCGGCAATGAACCCCGGCCCCCTCACTCAATTGAGAGCACGAAGACTGGTGAAACCATTCGGCCCACGACAAAGCGCGCGCGCCGCCGGCCTCCTCGCCGCGCTGGCCCTGTGCGCCGCCGCCGCCGCCGGCCCGTCCGTCCGCGCACAGCGCGCCCCCCGCGCCGGCGCCGCCGCCAGCAGCGCCACCTACGCCAATCCCGTCTTCGACGAAGACTTCCCCGACCCAACGGTCATCCGCGCCTCCGACGGTTGGTTCTACGCCTACGCCACGACCACCAACATCGGCGGCCGGGTCTACCACATCCAGGCCGCGCGCTCGCGCGACCTCGTCAGTTGGGAGCGCCTGCCCGACGTGCTGCCCGCCAAGCCCGCGTGGTCGAGTCAGCACGACCTGCTCTGGGCGCCCGACGTGCACCAGCGCGGCCGCACCTTCTACCTCTACTTCTCGAATCGCCTCAACGACGACCTCGCCGCGCGCTTCAAACGTGAAAACAATGCCGAGTCGAGCAAGGAGGACGTGTTCTGTCTCGGCGTGGCGACGGCCCGCTTACCCATCGGCCCTTTCACCGACAGCGGCCGCCCGCTCAAGTGCGGACTCTCGTTCGTCAACATCGACCCCATGGCCTTCGATGACCCGCGCACGGGCCGCAAGTATCTCTTCTGGGGGTCGGGTTTTCAGCCCATCAGGGTGCAGGAGTTGGCCGCCGACCGCCTGAGCTTCAAGGCCGGGAGCCGCCCCGTCGAGTTGGTCGCGGCCAGCAAAGACCTGCCGTACCAGACGCTCATCGAGGGGGCGTGGGTCGTCTACCGCGGCGGCTTCTACTACCTCTTCTACTCGGGCGAGAACTGCTGCCACGGCCCGCTCCAGCAGATCAAGTACGCCGTGCTGGTCGCCCGCGCGCGCCAGGTCGAGGGGCCTTACCAGACGCTCGCGCAGGCGCGGGGCGGCCGGAGCAGCGCCATCCTTGAGCGCAGCGATGCGTGGATCGCGCCCGGCCACAACTCCATCGTCGAGGACGACGCCGGGCAGTCGTGGATCGTCTACCATGCCATCGACGTGAAGCGGCCCTACATGACCGCCACGCTCAAGGACGACCGCAACGTGCGGCGCGTGATGTTGCTCGACCGCCTCGCCTACCGCGGCGGCTGGCCCTTCGTCGAAGGCGGCGGCAAGCCCTCGCGCGGCCCGAGGCCCGCGCCCTTCGTCCGCCGCGGCCGGCCGCCCCCGCGTCGGGGGAGAGAATGAGCGGCGCGGCCAAAAAAGAGGCGGAAGCCCGACCGTCAGGGAGGGCGCCTGCTGTCGCACACGCTACGCCCTCCCTGACGGTCGGGCTTCCGCCCCATCTGCTCAACCTGAGGCACAAAGATTGATGAAGACACGCGCCGTGAGGAAAGGTTGATGATGACGCGAAGCGAAAACATCTCAGCCGCAAAGTGGCCGACGCTGCTGCTCCTGGCGGCGTCGCTGATGCTCGCGTGCGCGCCGCCGGCGCGGGCGCGCGTGGCGCAGGCGTCGTCTGAGGCGCCGCGCGCCGAGCACCCGCGCCCCGACTTCGTGCGCGCCGACTGGCAGACCTTGAACGGCCGCTGGGAGTTCGAGTTCGACGACGCCGACCGCGGCCTCGCCGAGCGCTGGTACGACCTTGCGGCGGGCAAGGGCTTCTCGAAAACGATCCTCGTCCCCTTCGCCTTCCAGACCCGCCTGAGCGGCGTCGGCGTCACCGACTTCCACGACGTGGTCTGGTACAGGCGCGCCGTGCAGGCGCCCGACTCGTTCCGCCGCCCCGGCCGCCGCATCCTGCTCAACTTCGGCGCGGTCGATTACGAGGCGACCGTCTGGGTCAACGGCGAGCAGGCGGGGTTTCACCGCGGCGGCCACGTCTCCTTTTCCCTCGACGTGACCGACCTCCTCAAGGCGGGCGACAACTCGGTCGTCCTGCGCGTCTTCGACCCTTCGGCCGACCGCACCGTCCCGCGCGGCAAACAGTTCTGGCGGCCCAAGTCCGAAGGCATCTGGTACACGCGCACCACCGGCATCTGGCAGCCCGTGTGGATGGAGTCGGCCGGCGACACACACGTCCGCCGCCTGCGCGTCACGCCCGACGTGGACAACTCGCGCGTCTCCGTCGAGGCCGTCCTCAACAAGACGGCGCCGGGCCTGCGGCTGCGCACCGTCGTCAAGCTCAAGGGCGAGGTGCACGCGCAGTCGGAGGTCGCCTGCGCGGACGCCCGCCCGCTCGCCGTCCACAAGCTGAACGAACAGCGTCTGTGGTCGCCGTGGGAGCCGACTCTCTACGACCTGACGGTGGAGCTTGTCGGTGCGGGCGGGCAGGTCGTGGACCGCGTCGAGAGCTACTTCGGCCAGCGCAAAGTGAGCACGCACGACGGCCGCGTCTACCTCAACAACAATCCGTACTACCTGCGCCTCATCCTCGATCAGGGCTACTGGCCCGAAAGTCTTCTCACCCCGCCGACCGACGAGGCCATGCGCCGCGACATCGAGCTGTCGAAGGCGATGGGCTTCAACGGCGCGCGCAAGCACCAGAAGGCGGAAGACCCGCGCTGGCTCTACTGGGCCGACCGCCTCGGCTACTTCGTCTGGGGTGAGATGGCCAACGCGCAGGACTACTCGGAGGAGTACGCCGCGCGCTTCGCCGACGAGTGGCAGCAGATAGTGGCGCGCGACTTCAACCACCCGTCGATCATCGTCTGGGTGCCCATCAACGAGTCGTGGGGCGTGCCCGACATCTTCACGAGCCGCGCGCAGCAGGATCACGCCCGGACGATGTATCACCTGTTGCGCTCGATTGACCCGACGCGGCTCGTCATCGACAACGACGGCTGGGAGCACACCGACGAGACCGACCTCTTCGCCCTCCACGACTACGCCCGCACGGGCGAGGAGCTGGCCGAGAAGTATAAAATCCTGGAGACCGACACGAGCCGCATCCCGCGCAACGGGCGCGACGCGCTCGCCCTCGGCTACAAGTACAACGGCTCGCCCTTCGTCCTGACGGAGTTCGGCGGCATCGCCTACCGCGTCGGCGCGCCGAAGGCCGCGAACGAGTGGGGCTACTCCGGCATCGAGCCGACGAAGGAGGCGATGCTCAAGCGGCTCGACGGGCTGGTCAAGGCCGTCGTCGCCAACAAGGCGTGGGCGGGCTTCTGCTACACGCAGCTCACGGACGTGGAGCAGGAGATCAACGGCCTGCTGACCTACGACCGCCGGCCGAAGGCCGCCCCCGAAGAGTTCAAGCGAATCTTCGAGCAGCGGTAGAGGCGGCCGACCGGCCCGGCGGTTCGACTCCCGGCCCCGTCACGGGGGCTGTTTGAGAGAACGATGGAACGCGAGACAAAAACGGCGCGCGTCGGAGGCGCGAGATGATCGACACGGGGATGCTGCGCCGCGCCTTCAGGCGTCTGAGCGCGGAAGAGCCGCGCCTGTTCCGCGCGCCCGGCCGCGTCAACCTGATCGGCGAGCACACTGACTACAACGACGGCTTCGTCCTGCCGATGGCCATCGACCGCGGCACCGTGGTGGCGGCTGCTGCGCGCCCCGACCGGAAGGTTCGCGCCTACTCGCTGAACCTCAACCAGACGGTGGAGTTCGACCTCGACGGCCCCGGCGCAGGCCGCCGCGGCGTGTGGCTCGACTACGTCGAGGGCGTCGCGCGCGAGCTGGAGAAGCGCGGCACACGCTTGCGCGGCGCCGACCTCGCACTCGATTCCGACGTGCCCGTCGGCGCGGGCCTCTCCTCCTCGGCGGCG
Source organism: Pyrinomonadaceae bacterium (assembly GCA_036380435.1). Taxonomy (GTDB): domain Bacteria; phylum Acidobacteriota; class Blastocatellia; order Pyrinomonadales; family Pyrinomonadaceae; genus DASQDT01. The sequence continues at coordinate 22,321 of DASVES010000427.1, forward strand.
CTCGAAATCTCGGTCGGCCTCGCCCTGGCCTCGGTCGCGGGCGCCGAGATCGACGGCGTCACGCTCGCGCTCGCCGGCCAGCAGGCCGAGCACAACTACGTCGGCACGCAGTGCGGCATCATGGATCAGTTCGTCGCCGCGATGGGGCGCCGCCGGACAGCGCTTCTGATAGACTGTCGCACGCTGGCGACGATCCACATCCCGCTCGACTCGGCGAGCGCCGCCATCGTCATCTGCGACACGCGCGTCAAGCACACGCTCGCCAACTCCGAGTACAACACGCGGCGGGCTGAGTGCGAGCGCGGCGTGGAGATTCTCAAGGGACTGCTGCCGCAGGAGGTGCGGGCGCTGCGCGACGTGTCGGTCGAGGATTTCGAGCGGCATCAGGTGAGTCTGCCGGAGCCTGTGAGGCGGCGCGTCCGCCACGTCGTGACGGAGAACGCGCGGACGCTTCTGGCCGCCGAGGCCCTGCGCGCCGGCGACCTCGAAGGCGTGGGCCGGCTGATGGCCCTCTCGCACCGCAGCTTGCGCGACGACTACGAGGTGAGTTGCCGCGAGCTCGACACGCTGGTGCGCGTGGCCGAGACGACCGAGGGCGTCATCGGCGCGCGCATGACGGGCGCCGGCTTCGGCGGATGCACCGTCAACCTCGTCCGCCACGGCGCCCTCGAAAATTTTCGCAAGACCCTCTCGCTGGAATGCAACCGCGCCGGCCAACACGCCCCGGCCGTCTACGTCGTCGAGTCGAGCGACGGGGCGAAGGAAGTGACAACTGACAAGTGATAAGTGATGAGTGATAAGTGATAAGAAAGAGAAGGCAGGGTTTTCTTATCACTCATCACTCATCACTCATCACTTGTCACGCGAAGCCTATGAGTAGCATCAGGGACGTGGCGCGCACGGCCGGTGTTTCGACCGCGACCGTGTCGCACGTCGTCAACAACACGAGGTTCGTCTCCGAGGAGGTGCGGGCGCGCGTGCTCGCGGCCGTCGAGCAGTGCGGCTACTACCCGAACGCGCACGCGCGCGGCCTCGCCTCGGGCCGGAGCCGCATCCTCGGCCTGGTCATCTCCGACATCTCGAACCCGTTCTTCCCCGAACTCGTCAAGGCCATCGAGACGGCCGCCTTCGAGCAGGGCTACGACGTGTTGCTGTCGAACACCAACTACGACCCCGACCGCACGTCGCACTACGTCCGCCGCCTCATCGAGCGTAAGGTGGCCGGCGTCGCCCTGATGACCTCGGAACTCGACGCCGCGCTCATCGACGAGCTGGCCCGCCGCGACGTGTGCGTCGTCTTCCTCGACCTCGGCGAGCCGGGGCGGCACATGAGCAACCTGCGCGTGGACTACGAGGCCGGCATCGAGGAGGCCGTGCGCCACCTCGTCCGGCTGGGCCACCGCCGCGTCACCTTCGTCAGCGGCCCCGCGCACCTGCGCTCGGCCGAGCGCCGCCTCGAAGCCTTCCGTCGCTCGCTCGCGCGCCACCTGCCCGGCGCGCCCGTCGAAGTCTACGACGGCGACTTCCGGCTCGACGGCGGGCGACGGGCCGTGCGCCGGATGCACGCCGACGGGGAGCTGCCCACGGCCGTCCTCGCCGCCAACGACATGATGGCGCTCGGCGCGATGGCCGAGCTGCGCGCGCTCGGCGTCGAGGTCCCCCGCGACGTGTCGGTCGTCGGCTTCGACAACATCGAGTTCGCCGCGCTCTCGCAACCCGCTTTGACGACCGTCTGTCTGCCGCGCTCCGAACTCGGGCGTCGCGCCGTCGAGGCGCTGCTGGAAACCATCGGGCACACGGAGCAGCGCGGCGTCGAGATCGAAATCCCGACCCACCTCGTCGTCCGCGGCTCGACGGCGCGGGCGCGCGGCGTGGAAAACGATTGAACACAGCGAAAAAGATTGGTTAGTGGGTCAGTCGAGGAAAAAAGAGGCGGAAGCCCGACCGTCAGGGAGGGCGCAGACGGCGGCGCACGTTGCGCCCTCCCTGACGGTCGGGCTTCCGCACCGCCTCCCCAACTTGAGCCACTACCAAAGATTGAACGAGGAGGAGGGGGACAGATGCGGAAGACAGATTTGAGTGGGCACACGTCCTGCGAAGATTCGCGACGCCGGTCGCGGCGTGTGCGGCGTGCGGGCCGTGCGGCGTGCGCGCTCGCGCTGTTGTTTGTTCTCAGCATCGGCGCGGCGGGGCAGCGGCGCGCCGTCTACACGAACCCGGTCGCGGCCGGAGACTACCC
>DASVES010000428.1:0-16514 GCA_036380435.1 Pyrinomonadaceae bacterium
TCTATCCACGAAGACACACGAAGAGGCGCGAACCGGAGTTAACTCCCATTCGCGCCTCTTCGTGTGTCTTCGTGGATGCTTACTTGACTTCGACCTGCACGTCGCGCTTGCCGCAGGGCGAGGTGAAGGTGACGGTGTAGCGGCCGGGCTTGCCGCTGACGGAGCTGATGCTGTAACGCTGCGCGGCCGTGTCGTCGTCGGGCTTGCGCGGCTCGGCGAGGATGACGATGTCGGCCCAGTTGACTGTGCGGGCGCTGACCTTGGAGAGGTCGCCCGCGCCCCCGAGGCCGACGGTGACGACGGCCGAGCCGCCGCCCGTCTGGAGGCTGACGGCCTCCTCGCTGATGGTGAGCGCGCACGCGCCGTCGCCCGTCGTCGGTTTGGCGGGCGTGGCCTCGGCCGTCGTCGTCGCCGTGGTGTTCGCGGCGACGGTCATGGGTGTCGCGGTCGCGTCGGGCGTAGGTGTAGGCGTGGGCGCTGGAGACTCCGGCGTCTCGGGAGCCGAGGGTGTCGGCGTTGGCGTCGGCTCCGGCGTCGGCGTCGGCATCGGCTCCGGTGTCGGCATCGCTGTCGGCTCAGGCGCGGCGGGAGTCGCGTCCGGGGTGGGCGTCGGCAGCGGCGCCGGCTCCTCGGGCGAAGGCGTTGGGGTAGCCGCGGGCGTGGGCGTGGTCTCGGCCGCGACCTTGTCCGGTTCCGTCGCGGGCCTTTCGAGCGTCTGCTTCGGCTCGACGCTCGCGGGCGCGGCAGTAGTAGCGGAGGGGCGCTGGCGCGAGGCGACCTCGGCCGGGTTGTTGAGCAGACGTTCGAGGCCGTCGGTCGTGCCGTTGATGCGGCGGTAGAGGGATTCGATGACGGTGCGGCGCGCCGGGTCGGGCGCGAGCTTGTAGACGCCGACGTAGGAGGCGAGCGCGTCGCGCTGGTTGCCGCTCGCCTCGTGCGCGGCGCCGAGGTGCCACGCGGCCGAGCGCCACCAGACTGTTGTCGTCGGCAGCACGCTCAGCGCGCGCTTGAGTCGCACGACCGCTTCCGCCGAGTTGCCCTGCTTGTAGAGCGCCCACCCGGCGAGGTCTTCGATGCGTCCGCGCAGGATTTTCGACATCACGTCGCGCGAGACCGAGGGCAGACTCATCGCCGCGCCCATCGAGCGCGCCTGCGCGCGGCGCTCGCGCAGCTCGTCGGCGAAGAGCGCGACGACGGCCGCCGGTGCGCCCGTGGCCGCATCCACGCCGCTCATCGCCTCGTCCGTCCGCTCGACGACCGAGGGGAGCGCCGCGCCGCGCTCCAGCAGCTTGCCCGCCACGTAGAGCTGTCGGAAGGCGCGCATCTCGTCAGAGCCGGCAACGAACTCCAAACCGGCCGCCGCCGCTCCCTTCTCATCAATCGTGGCGGACTCCGACGACCCCACGGCGAGGTGGAAGGCGAGCAGGGCTTTGAGCATCCGCGCGTTGTCGGCCGTGTCGGCCGGCTTGTGCTGGAAGAGGCTCGCGCGGCGCTCGGGCGCGAGTAGTTCGATGAAGTCGGCCGCGCGCGCGAGGTTGCGCCCCGCCAGGTTCGTCTCCACCTGACCGTCCTTCAACGCAAAAGTCTTCGCGAGTTCCTCGGCCGCCTCGTCGTAGCGACCTGAGGCGGCGAGCGCCGTGGCCAGCTCGTAGTCGAGCGTGGGGAAGCGGCCCAGCTCGCGCGCCAGCAGGACGGCCTGCTCGGCTTCGAGCGGGCGCTTCTGCGCGAGCATGGCGCGCGCGTAGGCGAGCCGCGCCCACACCCAGCGCAGGCGCGGCTCAAGGCCGACGGCGCGGCCCGCGAAATCGAGCGCGCGCGCCGCGTCGCCTTCAGACGCGAAGAGGTAAGCCGCGCCGACGAAGAGCGGCAGGTTGTCAGGCTGTTCGGCGAGCGTCTTCAGAAGCTCGGTCTCGCCCTCCTCGCGCCGGCCCGCCTCGAAGAGCGAGAGCACGAGTCCGGCGCGCGCGCCCGCGTCCTGCGGCTCGGCTTCGAGTTGCCGGCGGTAGAGCAACAGCGCCGCGTCGGGCTTCCCCGTGGCGCGACGCAGGTCGGCGAGACTGCGGCGCGAGGCCGACGAGTTTGGCTCAAGCTCCAGCGCGCGGGCGAACTCTTCGGCCGCGCGCTCCAGCCGCAACGCCTGCCGGTGCGCCGCGCCGAGCGCCTGACGGGCGGCCGCCGACTCGGGCGCGAGACGCGCGGCCTCCTCGGCGGCGCGCGCCGCGTCGTCGGCCAGCTCCACGCTCAGATAGAAGCCCGCGACGCCGAGGAGCCGCTTCGCATTGCCCGCGGCCTTCGCCTCGACGCGGCGCGCGAGATCAAGTCCCTCGTCGCGATGACCCGTCGCGTAGAGGTTCGCGGGGAGTCGCGAGACGACTTCGACGAAAAGTTTGTCGGACGCGTCCGGCGTCAAGCCCTCGACGACCTTGCGGAACAGAGCCACTCCGCCCGCGCGGTCGCCCGCGCGCAGACGCTCGTCGCCGAGCGCGGCGCGCGCGCCCGCCAGAAGCTCCGTGGCCCGCACGCGCGCCCCCCCGCCCTGCGGGTGCGCGGCGACGAAGGCTTCGAGCCGCGCGACGCGCTCGCCCGTGGCGAGGTCTTTGAGGGAGTCGAGTTCGGCCATCAGCGCCGCCTCGTCTTCCTTCGCCTCCGCCGGCTTTGGCCGGCTCGCGGCGGTCTTCTTCACGGCGTCCGGCTTCGACTTGCCCGCGGCCGGCTTCGACTTCCCGCCCTGCGCGGATGTTTTGCCGGCGGAAGACTTCTTCTCCTCCTGCGCCACGACGAAAATCGCGACGAGAAGACACAGCGAGAGTGAAAGTAGCTTTCTCATAATTTAGAACTCAACAACAGTACCGCGAGCGGAAGCCTCGCGGGTATGCCTGCGACCAGAGTCCCGCCGCACGCACGCGAGACCCGCTCGCTACCGCTCGCGGTACTGTTATATCTCAACAATCCCAACGCGGTTCTGTCCTCACCTGATCGCCTCTTCGAGCACGCGGCCCGTCGCGCTGCTCGGCGGCAGGAGGCGCAGCAGCGCGGCGAGCGTCGGCGCGATGTCGGCGGGCGTGGCCGGCTGCCGGTAGCTGCCGGGCGCAAGTCCCGCGCCCATGATGATCAGGGGCACGTGCGTGTCGTAGGAATAGGGCGAGTAGTGGTCGGCCGTGTAGGTGACGACGAGGATGTAAGGCTCCATGACGATGACGACATCGCCGCCTCTTCGCGCGTTGTAGCCGTGCAGCACGCGGCGGGCGACCGCGTCGGCCGGCGAGATGCCGCCGCCCGTGAGTTGCGTGCGCGTGAAGTAGCGCGCCACTCCCGGCAACTGGAGCGCCGCCTCGCCCGCCACGCGCTCGGCCTCCTCGCGGCTCACGCCGTCGCGCCGCAGGGCCGCGAGATTGAGATAGAGCTGGCCGTTCTTCGCCGTGTATTCGAGCAGGTAATCGTCGCCGCGGTCGCGGTCTGTGGGGCGGCCGAAGCGCGCCCGAAACGCCTCCTTCACTTTCGCGCGCACGTCGTCCTGCTTCACGCGCCGGCCCGGCAGATTCAACGTGGCCGCGTGCTCGGGCACGGGCGCGACCCCGTGGTCGGCCGTGAAAGCGACGAGCGTGCGCGCCAAGCCGACGCGGCGCTCGACGAAGTCGAGGAGCGATTCGATCTGTTTGTCCACGCGCAAGGCCATGTCCATCGCCTCCTGACTGTAAGGGCCGAAGCGATGGCCGACGTAGTCGTTGGCGGAGAAGCTGACGGTGAGCACGTCCGTGTCGTCGTCGGCGCCGAGCGCCTCGTTAACTATTGCCTCCTTCGCGAAGTCGAGGGTGATCTCGTTGGCGAAGGGCGTGCTCTGGAGCGCGTCGTAGAATTTTCGGTCGGGCGCGCCCGCGGCCAACTTGTGCGGGAAGACGCTCGAGTCGCGCTCGGCGCCCGCCGGCTTCCACTCCCACTCGGGGTCGTCCGGCCCGGCGCGGCGCGTGTACACGGAGGCGTCCGTTAGCAGGCGCTCCCACGCGGCGCCCACGTACTTGTCGGCCGGCGGCGTCTGGTTGAAGCGGGCGACCCACGCGGGTGGTTGTGCCATGTAATAGTCGGTTGTGACCATGCGGCCGGTCTCGGGGCTGTACCAGTAAGCCGCGTTGGCGTGGCGTCCGGCGGGGAGGATGGCGCTGCGATCTTTGAGCGAGACGCCGACGACCTTCGAGCGCCCGGCTGAGGCGAGGCGCATCTCGTCGCCGAGCGTGGAGGCGAGCAGACGGCGCGGGCTGGCGGCGCGCTCGCTCGCTCCGCCGCCGAAGAGCTTCGCCTTTTCGTCCTCGACGTTGTTCACGCGCCGGCCCTTGTCGCCTTCCGGTTCGCGCTCGAACCAGTCGTTGCCGATGATGCCGTTCTCGGAGGGCCACGTGCCCGTCATCATCGTCGCGTGGCCGGGCGCGGTCTCCGTGGGGACGTGGTCGTAGTTGGCCTGTGTCCACGAAGCGCCGCCGCGCAGCAGCCGGCGCAGGCCGCCCTGCGAGAAGAGGTCGCCGAAGCGTTCGAGGTATTCGTAGCGGAACTGATCGACGGCGATGAGCAGGACGAGACGTGGGCGCTGTCCGGTCGTCGCCGTCGTCGCGGCCATCGGCGCGACGCGCCTGTCGGCCGCCGGCGTCTGCGGCGGTGAGCTTCGGCGCTGACTCGCGGCGGGGGCCGCCGGCAGCAGCGTGAAAATGATGGCGAGCGCGAGTGAGCGAGCGGCGCGGGCGGACTTCGGATACAGGAGTCGGCTGGTGTTGGTCATGTGTCTTTGGCGAATGGGCCGCGTGTTTGATTTAGTGGGAGACGCGGGGCATGATAGCACCGCCGCGCGGACGTGCGCGAGCCGCGCCGGCCGACGACTTTCCCCGAGAGACGACCCCATTGGAAGAACCCGAACGTGAGCTGACGGAGCACCTGCTGGAGGCCGCGCGTCGCGTGGGCTTCTCGGCCGCGGGCGGCGAAGACACAGACCTCTCCAACTACCTTTCGCTGCGCGCCGCCAACGACCAATTGCGCCAACGCGGGGCCGGCGCCCTCCTCGACGCCTTCACCGCGCTCGCCGGCGAGGCCAACCGCCGCGGGGCCGCCGTCACGCTGGCGCGCACGGAGCCGCACCGCTTCCACGTCGGCAACTCTACGATGGTCGGCACGCGCCTCACCTTAAGCCGCGGCGTGCGCTCGCTCGCCGTCGAGACCGGCTGGCCGCGCGCCCCGCGCGACGGCTTCGTGCAGGGCGGAGGTCTGGCCCGCGCGCGCGTCACACACTTCGGCGACAGAAGCGCCGGCGAAGACCTCATGCTCGTCTTAGATGTTGGCGGCACGCCCGTCTGGGTCGTGCCCGGCGGAGGCAGCGCGCACGCCGAGCTAACGCCCGAGCGCCTGTGCCAACACGTCATCCGGCTCCTCAGTGAGAAATGATATTTAAGCGCGTCGCCTCGCTACGACGGGCAGACGATATGCGGCGAGCCTTGCACGATTTCGTAAAACTCGACTGCGTCGATTGATTGCCTCGAATCTCTCGATTGATTACGTCGCCTTTGTTCAAACACGCCTGAAGTCTCGCCTCAACGGCCTTTTCCCTTCCTCAAACACTGCGGCCCCGTCCCAGCTCTGTCTGCGGCATATCGCTTGCCCTCCGCGAGCGTGGATTGGTCGCCTCTTCGCACAGTCCCCAGACGGACGCGACCCCCGACGGCGGGCTTCCCAGGCAACAGCTTCCGCCGCCAACACGCACAGCACCGAAGGAGACAACACAGATGACCAACCGACGCACAAACCTGCTGGCGTTTGCCGCCGCCGCACTCTTCTCGCTCCTCCTGCCCACCGCCGCCAACGCGCAGCAAGGCCCCTGGTGGGGTCAGGGCCGCAACGACGACAACTACGGCCGCCGCAACGGCCGGCTCAGCGATCAGGACCGCCGCGTCCTGCGCGACGTGGCGCGCCGCATCGACGACCGCAGCGGCAGCTTCCAGCGTAACGTTGACCGCGCGCTCGACCGCAGCCGCATCGACGACACCCCGCGCGAGGACAACATCAACGACCGCGTCCGCGACTTCCGCCGCGCCGCCGAACGCTTCCGCAACCGCGCCGGCGACAGCAACAACATCAACAACAGTCGCGGCGAGGCCCAGCAGCTCCTCAACTCCGCCGCCAACATCGACCGCTTAGTCCGCCGCGTCCGGCTCGACGGCCGCGCCCAGTCCGACTGGTCGCAGATTCGCGCCGATCTGCGTACCGTCGCCAGCTTCTACAACCTGCGCCTGAGCGATTACGACTCCAACGACGGCATCTACGGCCGCGACGACAGGCGCGACAACCGCCGCGCTCCCACCGTCCAGTGGCCCCGCAACTGGCCGCGCCCGTTCTGAAAACAGTGAGCAGAAAGCAGTAAGGAGTCAACGAGCCGCCGGAGGCGGCGGCAGAGTGTAGCCCACGGCGCGAGCCGTGGGAACAAGTCAGATTAATGAACCGAAGCCCCGGAGGGGCGAAAGAATCTTGGCCGGCGCGAAGCGCAAGCTCGCAGATTCTTTCGCCCCTCCGGGGCTTCCTGTTGTTTCCTACGACGGTGCCACGGGCCCAGCGCCCGTGGCTACATTCTGCCGCCGCTCCTCGGCACGTTGACTCCTTACTGCTTTCTTCCTACTGCTTACTGCTCACTGCTTACTGCTCACTGCTCACTCCCCTATAATCCCCGCATGGACACGGCGGCGAAGGGCACGCTCTATCTGGTGGCGACGCCCATCGGGAATCTCGAAGACGTGACGCGGCGGGCGCTGCGCGTGCTCACGGAAGTGAGTGTGATCGCCTGCGAGGACACGCGCCACACGCGCCGTCTGCTCGAACGCTTTCAGATCACGACGAAGACCGTCAGCTACCACGAGCACAACGAGCACGAGCGCGCCGCCGCGCTGTGCGCGCGGCTCGAAGCCGGCGAATCGGTGGCGCTCGTCTCGGACGCCGGCACCCCGGCCGTCAGCGACCCCGGCTACCGGCTCGTGCGCGCCGCCATCGAGCGCGGCTTGCGCGTCGTGCCCGTGCCGGGGCCGACCGCCTTCGTCGCCGCGCTCATCGCCTCGGGCCTGCCGACCGACAGTTTTTACTTCGGGGGCTTCCTCCCCCCGCGAGCGCACGCCCGCCGCCTGCGCTTCGAGGAGGTCAAAAATCTACAGGCCACGCTCGTCTTCTACGAGGCGCCGCACCGCGTCGCGCGCGCCCTCGCCGACGCGCGCGAAGTCCTCGGCGCGCGACAGGCAGCCGTCGCGCGCGAGCTGACGAAGCTGCACGAGGAGGTGGTGCGCGGCGCGCTCGGCGAACTCTGTGAACACTTCTCCGCCGAAGGCGCGGCGCGCGGCGAGATGGTGCTCGTCATCGACCGCGCGGCCACAGGCGACGCGGTCGCCACTCAAGGCGCGACTGCCGCCGCCCCGGCGGGACTCGCCGCGCGCGTCGCCGAACTCGAACGCGAAGGTCTCGACCAGCGCGCCGCCCTCAAGCGCGCCGCCCGCGAACTCGGTCTCACCCGCGACGAAGCCTACCGCCGCCTCGTCTCCGAGCGCGCGCGCGAAAAGATGTGAACGGGTAAAGACGTGAACGTTGAAAGGCGTATGCGGCCGGCGCGCCCTGGGTGAGGACTTTTAAAAGACGAATCGCCCGGCCGGCCCATAAGTCGTTCAGGCTTGCTGCACCGCCTGCGTGAGCTTGATGAGCGAGTCTTTGGCGTCGCCGTAGAGCATGCCGGTGACAGGCTTGAAGAAGAGGGGGTTTTCCAGACCGGAGAAGCCCTTCCCCTTACCGCGCTTGAGGACGATGACGGAGTGCGCGCGGTCAACTTCGAGAATCGGCATTCCGGCAATCGGGCTTTGCGGGTTGTCGCGCGCGTCGGGATTGACCACGTCGTTGGCGCCGATGACGACGGCCACGTCCGTCTGCGGGAACTCCGGGTTGATCTGCTCCAGCTCGTAGAGCGAAGAGTAGGGCACGTTGGCTTCGGCGAGCAGCACGTTCATGTGGCCGGGCATCCGGCCGGCGACGGGGTGGATGGCGTACTTCACGCTCACGCCGCGCTCTTCGAGCACGCCGGCCAACTCGCGGACTGCGTGCTGCGCCTGCGCCGTGGCCATGCCGTAGCCGGGGACGAAGACGACCTGCTTGGCGTAGGCGAGTTGAATCGCCACGTCCTCTGGGCCGACCTCGCGCATGTGCCCTTCTTCGCCCGTGCCCGCGCCCGCCGCGGCCGACTCGCTGCCGAAGGCGCCGAACAGGACGTTGGTGAGCGAGCGGTTCATCGCGCGGCACATGAGGATGGAGAGGATGAGGCCGGAGAAGCCGTCGAGCGTGCCGGCGATGATGAGCACCTTGTTGTCGAGCACAAACCCGGTGGCGGCCGCCGCGAGGCCCGCGTAGGAATTCAGAAGCGACATCACCACCGGCATGTCGGCCGAGCCGATGGGGAGCACCAGCATCACGCCGAACAAAAACGCCAGCCCGATCATCACGTAGAAGGCCGCGGCCGCGCCCGGCTCGACGAGCGTGTAGAAGAAGAGTCCGACGACGGCCGCCAGCAGCGCCATGTTGAAGACGTTCTGCCCCCGAAACGTCATCGGCGTGCCGCGCGTCATCCCCTGCAACTTGGCGAAAGCCATCAGGCTCCCCGTCGTCGTCAAAGAGCCGAGCATCACCTCGAAGTTAATCGCCGCCATCTTGACGCCGCCGAGTTCCGCGCCGTGGCGCATGTATTCGGCGATGCCGACGAGCGCGGCGGCAAACGCGCCGAAGGCGTGCGACAGGGCGGTGCGCTGCGGCATCGCCGTCATCGGCACCCAGTAGGCCATCGCCCCGCCGATGAGGCCGCCGATAACGAGGCCCGTGATGATCAGCTCGTAGCTGACGATGCTGAAGTGCAGCAGCGTGCCGACGATGGCCATCAGCATGCCGAACTCCGCGAGGTGCATCCCGCGCTTCGCCGTCTCGGGGTGGCTCAGGCCCTTCAGCCCCAGGATGAAGAGGATGCCGGCGAGCAGATAGGTGAACTCGATAAAGTAGAATCTCAACGGCCACGCCTCCCCTTACTTTTTACCCTTCGCGCCCTTCGCCGCCGGCAGCTCTTTGCGCTTGAACATGCGCAGCATGCGGTCGGTAATCATAAAGCCGCCGACGACGTTGATCGTCGCGCAGGTGACGGCCACAAAACCCAGCAAGGTGCTCAGGGGGTAGCCTAACAGTCGATACGCGTCGTGCCCCTCGGAGCCGGCGATGACGATGGAGCCGACGAGCGAGATACCCGAGATGGCGTTCGTCGCCGACATCAGAGGCGTGTGCAACAGCGGCGGCACGCGCGAGATCACCTGATAGCCGAGAAACGCCGCCAGCGCGAACACGTAGAACGCGGCGATGAGTGCTTCCGGTTTCATTTCACTTATGACTCCTGTTCGTTCATCCTCACAGCGCTTCGCCTTGCGCCTTTGCGCCTTTGCGTGAAACTTGCTGACGCTGTGAAGAGGTCTCTCGCAAAGGCGCAATTTAACGACTCGCCGTCGCCCCCAATGCGGAGGCCACGCGCTCGTTGACGAACGCGCCCCCGTGCGTGACGCAGGAGGGGCCGACCACGTCGTCCTTCATGTCGATGACGAGCTGTCCGTCTTTGATGAGCGGGCTTAAGAAAGCCGTCACGTTGCGCGAATAGAGTTGGCTGGCGTGGACGGGGACGGTCGCCGGCAAGTTCAGCGGGCACATAATCGAAACGCCGTTCGCGTCCGTGTCCTCGCCCGGCCGCGAGAGCGCGCAGTTGCCGCCCGAGGGGCCGGCCAGATCGACGATGATCGAGCCGCGGCGCATCCCCGCTACCGCGTCCTCTGTGACGAGCAGAGGCGCGGGACGGCCGGGCACCTGCGCCGTCGTGATGATCACGTCCGAGGTGCGCGCGTGTTTGGCGATGAGCTGGCGTCCGCGTTCCAGCGCCTCCGGCGTCAACTCCTTCGCGTAGCCGCCCTTGTCCTCCGTCTCGATGCCGCCGAGGTCTACTTCGAGGAAGTTTGCGCCGAGCGAGCGCACCTGTTCGCCGGCCGCGGCGCGCACGTCGTAAGCATCGACGACCGCGCCGAGCCTGCGCGCCGTGGCAATCGCCTGAAGACCCGCGACGCCCGCGCCTAGGACGAGCACGCGCGCCGGCGGCACCGTGCCGGCGGCCGTCATCAGCAGCGGGAACATGCGCGGCAGTCGGTCGGCGGCCGTGAGTACGGCCTTGTAGCCCGCAACGGTGGCCATCGAAGAGAGCGCATCCATCGCCTGCGCGCGCGTGATGCGCGGGACGAGTTCCATGGCGAACGAAGTGATGTGCAGCTCGGCGAGCGGACGCAGCGACGCCGGCTCGTCGAGCGGACGCAGGAAGCCGATGAGGACGGCGTCCCGTTTCAGACGCCGCATGTCCTCTTCGGCGGGTCGGTTGACGGCAGCGAGCACGTCGGCCGACGAGAGCACGGCGTCGCGCTCGTCAGAGACCTCGGCGCCGGCACTCCGGTAGTCGTCGTCCGACGCGCCGGAGCGCGCCCCCGCGCCGCTCTCGACCGTCACCCCGGCCTTTACGGCGATGAGCTTCTTCACCGACTCGGGCACGAGCGCGACGCGCGCCTCCCCCGGCTGTGTCTCCCGCAACACCGCGATGTTCATCTGAACCCTCTACCTCAACGCTTGGGCTTCGACTGAGCTTCAGGCAGGCCACTGATGTGCATGCGCCGGAGTATATCACCGGCCGCGCGTCGCGCTCCAAAAGTTTTCGGGCGCTACCGCCCTTCGCCGCGCCGCGCGTCCGGCCGCAATGCTTGCTAATCACTGGCGCGCTACATATAATTTCAGCCTGCTTCAAAGCGGCATCGACCGTGGCATTGGAAGCAGGTCGCGGCCCGTTCGTCTAGGGGTTAGGACGTGGCCCTCTCAAGGCCGAAACACGAGTTCAAATCTCGTACGGGCTATAAAGGAAGTGAATCAATCCTCGGGGCGCTCGCATGAGCGCCTTTTTGTTTTTGCCTCTCACACCATTCCCTTCTCCACACTGAATCCCGCCCGAAATTTCGGATTTAAATCGAAGAAAACGGCAACCGGCGTTCGTCAAAAAAAGTTGAGAGCTTTGGCGCGCGGCCGACACTAACTATGCGTGACCAGCCGGACGCCTTTCGGCAGTAGCGCGCGCGTGCGTTCGGGAAAGTCGGTCAACGCCCTTCGGCCGGGGGGCGGTAGTTGATGACAGGGGACAGCCGCGGCCGGCGCTAAAGTGTCGCCGCTCGGCCGCCCTTTCGGTATTTACCGCCGCCCTCGCCGGCCACGGTCTCCGGGAGTTCTGTAGCCCCGGAAGTGAAGGGAGTTTCGGTATGAGACGCGCGCACATTCTTCGGGCGGCCGCCGTCGTCACGCTCGTCGTCCAATTCTGTATGGCGGAGGCGACGGCGCAAGAGCGCGGCGCGGCGCAGGAGCAGCCGGCCGCCGTGACGTTGACCACAGAGGCGGCGAAAGCCGAGGCCCGGGCGCACCGCGCGCGCGGTCTGGAGGCTTACCGCGCGGGCCGCTTTGCGGAGGCGGCCCGTGAGTTCGAGCGGGCGACACAAGCGTTGCCCGACTACGCCGAGGGCTACAACGATCTGGCGATGGCCCGCACGTCGCTCGGCGAGTTCGGCGCGGTCGTCGAGCTGCTGGAGCGCGCGGTTCGTTTGCAGCCGCGTAGGGCCGAGATGCAATACAACCTCGGCACGGCCTACTACCGCGCGGGTCGTTTTGAAGAGTCGGTCGCGGCATTGCGGGAGGCTGTCCGCTTGCAGCCCGCTCATCCGTGGGCGCACGGCAACCTCGGCGTGTCGCTCTACGACTTGGGCCGCTACGAAGAGGCGGCGCGGGAGTTCGGACGCGCCGCTGAACTGCAACCGCGCCGGGCCGAGACGCACTACCTGCTCGCGCTATGCCACGAACAGGCGGGGCGGCGCGCGCAGGCCGTCGAGTCTTTGTTAGAAGCCGTGCGTCTGCGGCCCCGTTTCGCGGAGGCGCACAACTCGCTCGGCGTGGCATACTTCGGCGACGGCCGACACAGCGAGGCAACGGACGCCTTCCGGCGCGCCGTCGAAATCAAACCCGACTACGCCGAGGCGCGCTACAATCTGGGCGCGGCGAGTCTGGCGCGCGAGGCGCGCGACACGGCCGTCGAGCAGTACAGGGCGCTCCGGGCGCTCGACGCGGGGCTGGCCGCGAAGCTCCACAACGGTCTCTTCGGGGGCATGCTGCTCGACGTGAGCGGGCGCGCTCCCGAGTAGTTCTTCAAATTCCGAGACGGGGGTGGGCGCAGCTGTCGATGGACGTTGCTGGTCTCATGACGGGAGCGGGCGCGTACACTGCGGCGGGAGCTTCGATGGACGTTTCCGGCGACCTCATCGCGCGGGCGCGGCGCGGCGACGAGGAGGCCTTCCGCCTGATCTTCGAGCGCTGGGCGCGCCCCGTCGCCGGCTTCATCCTCTGCATGGTTCACGGGCGCGACGCGGCCGACGAACTCGCGCAGGAGACCTTCCTGCGCGCCTACCGCAACCTCGGCCGCTTGCGCGACGACTCGAAGCTCTCGACGTGGCTCTTCGGCATCGCGCGCCGGGTCGCGCTCGAACACCTCAGAGCACGCCGCCGCGAGACTTCCCCCGCGGAGCCTGTCGGCGACGCGCGCCGCCACGCACGCGCGGCTGAAGGGGAGGCCGACTCGCCCGCCGCTCTGCTGCTCGACAAGGAACTGGGGCGCATGGTCGGCGACGCGCTCGCCGCGCTCGACGAGGACAAGCGCACCGTCTTCGCGCTCAAGGTCTACCAGCAGCGCAGCTACGAGGAGATCGCCGAGATCACCGGCTTCACGCCGGCTAAAGTCCGCAACGATTTGCACCGCGCGCGCGCCGAGATGCGCCGCCGGCTCGCGCCTTACATGGGAGTCACTGCGAGATGAACTGCGAAGAGAGCCGACCGCTCCTCGAAGAGTATTTCGACGGCGAACTCGCGGGCGCCGCCGCCGCGCGCGTCGCCGCGCACCTCGCGTCCTGCGGGTCGTGCGCGGCCCTCTACGAGTCGCTCGGGCGCGAGCAGGAGTTCTACCGCGTGGCCGAGCCGGAGGCCGCGACGGCGGCGAACCTCTGGGCGGGCGTGAGCGCGCGTCTTGAAGGCGAGCGCGGCGGAGGGCGGGCGGCGCGTCTGTGGCGAACGGTTCGCGGTCGTGCCGCGTTCGCCGCTTTCGGCGCGCCGCGATTCAGCCCGGCGCTCACGGCCGCCGCCGTGCTCACGGCCGTCGTTCTGACGGCCGGCGTGATGACGTACCTCAACGCGGGGCGGCAGCCGCAACCGGAGACGGCGTCCGTCGCGCGACAGGGCGCCGCGGAGTCGGATATCGCGCCGCGCACAGGTAATGACAACGAACGCGGCGACAGCGCAAGGCCCGTGCCCGCCCGGCGCGCGGAGGGCGACGCGGCCATGAAGTCTTCCGCGTCGGGCGTCGGCGAACAACGGCGCGCTGTTGCGTCGGTGGTCGCGGAGGGCGGCAGACGCGCGCGGCCGCACCCTGAAGTCCAGCGACGCGACGACACGGCCGACGAACTCGTGCGCGAGGCCGAGCACAAGTACGTCGCCGCCATCGCGCTGCTCGCGCGCGACGTGCGTCGCCGGCGTTCCGCGCTCGACTCGGAAGAGGCCGCGCGCTTCGAGCGCACGCTGGCCGCCGTTGACCGCGCCATCGCCGAGACGCGTCGCGCCGCCCGCAGCCGCCCCGCAGACCCCGTCGCCGCGCAATACATGCTCGCCGCCTACTCGAAGAAAGTTGACCTGCTGCGCGACATGGCGAGCCACTGACCGACGATGCGCCCAAGAGCAATTAAAACTATCGCCACACTCCTCGTCGCCGCCGCGGCCTTCGCGCCCCTCTGCGTGTCGCGCGTGAGAGCGGCGCAGCAGCAGCAACCCCCGCCGCAACAATCGCAGACGGGAGTTGTCGCCGTGCCGCCCGCCGGCGCGGCGGGCGCGGAGCGGGCGAGCCGTGTCAGCGCGAAGCTTGAGCGCGGGGGCCGCGTCGCCGTCGATAACTTCACCACGGGCCGCATCCGCGTGACGGGCTGGGACAAAGACACGGTCGAGGCGACGGCGACGAGCGAGCGCGGCGACGAGGCCGTCACAATCCGCATCGACGACACGGCCGGCGGTCGCCGCGTCGTCCTCGACACGTCCTACGCGGACGACGACAGGTACAAGCCGGCCGGTGACTTAAACCTTGAGAAGAAGATCGGCAAGACCGTGGACGACCGTCTCCTCCAGCGCGTTGTGCGTCCCGACCTCGCCGACGAGCTGTCGGCCCCGAGCGCCAAGGCACGCGCGCCGCGCCCCACCGTGAGCGATAAAGCCGGGGCTGAACCTCGTAAGGGCGAGGCCGACCCCACATCTCAGGCCGACGCCGTGAAGCCTAAACCGACGCCTGCCCCCGAGGTCGTCAAGCCTCCGGACGATGAGGGCGCGTTCATCAGGCGGCCCCGCGAGATTCACATCGAGGTCAGGGTTCCGCGCTACGCCGAGCTGGAACTGATCAGAGTTTTTCGCAGCCCCGTCGAGGTGTCCGACATAGACACTACCGTCGTCATCGTCGGCGAGCGCGGAGAAGTTCGTCTGAAGGGCGTGGGGGCGGCCGAGGTACGCACACGCAGCGGGCGCGTCGAGGTCGAGGACGTGCGCGGCGTGGCCGACATCTTCACCGTCGGCGGCCCCATCGCCGTGCGCCGCACGCCGGGCGACGTGCTGGCGCGCACCATCGACGGCCGCATCGAACTGGCCTGCGTCGGCGGGCGCGTGGACGTGACCAACACGGACGGCTTCACCTCGCTCGCCGGCATCGGCGGCGACGTGGAGGCCAACACGACGAGCGGCGACATTGCGTTTGCGGGCGCGCTGCGCGCCGAGGGCCGCTACGAGCTGAGGTCGATCACGGGCCGCGTCGAGGCAGCTATCGCGGCGGCAGGCGGCGCGGGCTTCAACGCCTCGCTCTCTTCCTACCGCGGCTCAGTCTCCACCGACTTTGAACTCAAGCTGCGCGAGGACACCTCCCGCGACCCTGTCAACCGCCGCCTCGTCGGCCGCCACGGCGACGGCCGCGCACAACTCACGCTCGACTCCTTCGAGGGCGCCGTCCGCCTCGCCAAAGCCCCGCCCGACGCGGCGAAGCTGTGCCGCTGAACTCAATGCTTGAATATGCCCTGCATTGATTCACCGCGGAGGGCGCGGAGATGGCGCCGCAGGGTTGAATCGGCTCAACCCTCTCGCGTGAACTCCGCGCCCTCCGCGCCTCCGCGGTGAATCCAGTCTGCCTTACACTCAAGTAAAAGTTGCTCTAAACTCTCGTTGGTCGAACACAAAGCCAATCCGCCCCAAACTTTTTTCTGGAACTTTCCCGCCCCGGCCCGCGAATCACCAGTGGCAAGCAGTTGCGGGCCGACGAATTTAGGCGCGAATGAATCTCTCCACACCCCCAAGCGACGCGGAACTGCTCCGGCTCATGTCGGCCGGAGACGAGGACGCCTTCACCAACATCTACCGGCGGAGGCAGGCCGGAGTCTACCGCTTCGCCTTGCAGATGAGCGGGTCGGAGGCCGTGGCCGAGGACGTGACGCAGGAGGTCTTCATGGTGCTGATGCGCGACGCAGACAAATTCGACCCCACGCGCGGCTCCCTCGCCGCCTACCTCTACGGCATCGCGCGCAACCTCGTGCTCCGCTCCTTCCAGAAGGAGCGCCCGCTGGTCGCGCTCTCCGAAGAGGACGAGGACGAGGGCGGCGCGCACGGCGAACTCGTCGCGCACCACGACCCGCTCGGCGATCTGACGCGCGGCGAGACGGTCGCGCGTGTCCGTCAGGCGGTGCTCGCGCTGCCCGAGCACTACCGGGAGGTCGTCGTGCTCTGCGAGCTGCACGAGATGAGTTACGTCGAGGCGGCCGAGGCGCTCGAATGCGCCGTGGGCACCGTCCGCTCCCGGCTCCACCGCGGGCGCGCGCTTTTAGTCGAGCGCCTGCGCCACGACGGACGCACCAACGCCGCCCCGCAGGCACTCAACACCGTGAGGTGCTTCGCATGAACTGTCACAACTTCCAGAGCATCGCGGACGAGTTGGGCCGCGGCCGTCTGATGGACGCCGCGCAACGCGAAGACGCGCTCGGTCACGCCGACACTTGCGCGCCTTGCGCCGCACGTCTCGCCGACGGCCGCGCGCTCACGGCCGGCCTCCGCACGCTGGCGGCGCAGTCCGTCGGACAGGAAGCCCCCGCGCGCGTCGAGTCAGCACTGCTCGCAGCCTTCCGCCAGCGCCACGCCGCGGCGGCGCAACTCGACAACGCTCCGCAAACGAACGCGCCGGCGTCGGTGGTCGTGCCGCTCTCTTCCCATAGGCGGGGCGCTTCCCCCTGGCGGCTCCCGCGCTGGGCGCAGGGCGCGGCCGTCGCGGCCGCCTCGGTGCTCCTCGTCGTCGG
>DASVES010000429.1:0-12777 GCA_036380435.1 Pyrinomonadaceae bacterium
CACGTCCGGCGCTTCTCCGTGCCGTGGAGCCTGACCTTCCACTCGCCCTCGCCGTAGAGCTTCACCCCCGTCGAGTCCACCGCCAGGTGCAGTGGGCCTTGACTCAGGCGCGGCAGCTTCACTGCGAGAGTCGCCGCCCGGCGCGACAAAGTCGAGTAGTGCGGGGCGGGCGAGTCCGCACCGAGCAAGCGCAACACCGAGCGCACCAGCCCCTGCGTGGCTCGCAGCGGCAGTTGGTAGACCTCCCTGAGCGTGAGCGCGCAGGTGATGGCGAGGTCGGAGTAGACGCGACGGCGGCCGCGGCGCACGGGCGCGGCCGTGTCGTGCCACCTGCCCACGACGCGCTGCTCGACCCAGAGGGTGAGGCTTCCGCGCCGCACGAGGGCTGAGTTATATTCATGCCAGTTGCGGATGCGGTACTGGCGCTTAGGCTTGTTGGTCACGCATCGAGACTAGCAGACGTACCGCCTCCGCGACCTTTTATGCAACAACGCCCCCGCGCCGCCCAACAAGTCATTCGAGCCGACCGCGACTCAACGTTGCTTTCATCCGCGAGATTTGCTGCTCGTCAATGCTCGCCGCGGCGCTCAATTCCGGCATTAGACAGTTCTTAAGGGGCTAGAAAGTTGAACCCTTGCCCCTTTCCCTTATTCGGTATAGAGTGCGCCCCCGCACGGGGGTTGACCTGCCGAGTTAATCCCCCAGCGGGGCGTGGCACGTGGTGGGCCTCGCTACCGGAGACTTTGGTGGGCGACGAGTTTGGAGCCACAAATGGCGCTCACCCATTTCCCAAGGCAAAGGAGAATCTAGATGAGAAAGCGTCTGTTCGTCGCCTTAGCATTTCTGACCCTCGCGGGTTTCGGCTTTCAAACGGCTTCGGCGCAGTTGCCGGGCGGCCTCCCCCGCATCCCGAGGCCCGGCAAGCCGAAGGCGACCCCGACCCCGGCCCCGGCCGAGAGCGCGCGGCCCGCGCCGAAGAGTGAGACACAGCCGGCCGCGCAGTCCCAGCCGGACACGGGCGCCGCGGCGGCCCCGGCTGCCGGGCAGGAACTGCCGCCCATCGCCAAAGACTGGGTCTTAGTCAGGGCCGACACGCGCACGTCCTACAAAGGCAACTTCGACGTCTGGAGCTGGCTGCCGCTCGTCACATTCCGCTCCAACATCGAGCGGCCGAGCGGCGCCCGCTACTACGTCGTGGTCACCCAGCCGAACGGCGCCCCCTGGATAGAGCTCAAATGCGACTCGGACACGAATGGCATAGGCCACGAGTGCGGGAGCCCGCACACGCCAGACGAGCAGGGCATTAACGCCGTCGGGGTCATCTCCTTCACCATCAAGATGAAGAACCCGCTGGCCGGCACCGACCAGACGCTCTTCACCGGGAAGGCGAAGGTCGAGAAAGCCCCTTCCGGCGATCACAGCACGAGGTGGCCCAACAAGTTCTCCTACTTCGTGAATTCCGACTGGGCCTTGCCCATCGGCTACGTCTTCAAGGACGACTACTGGCCCGCTGTCGCGTTCACGGTCCGCGGGACAAATTCGTCGGGCCTGCAACTCCACGTGTTTTATAAGGGGCAGGAGGTGGGCGCGCAGCAGGGCCCCTTCTCCTGCTCTTCCACGGAGCTGAACGGGACGCCCACGCGCTCGACGGCCGAGGCGGTGCCGCAGGGGGGGACGTGGGAACGCGTGTCGTGTAGCCTCAAGGGCTTGAGATGGGATGGTGAGGAAGTTGAGGGCTATCACACCCTCGTCAGGAACCCGGGGGAGTACGAGGTCAAGGTGCTGTGGAATAAGAAGCTGTCGAGGACATTCAAGTTCACCGTCGGCCCCGACGGCAGGCTCGCCGATAACGGCATCGCCCGTGCCAACGGGATCAACGCCGAGCGCGTCATCGTGCCCGTCCAGGTCGTCGGCCCACAGGACGGCCAGTGGGATCGCAACGCCTGGAAGACCGAAGCCTTCTTCGGTCACCCGCTCAAGGGCTTCGCGGGGCCGCCGCAGTAGGCGGCGCACTCCTAGAGACGAGGTCTCATCCCCCGCACGCCTATTCAAGACACAAGGAGCACCAGCATGAGAAAGCAGCTACTCGTCTTCGCAGCATTATTAACCCTGGCCTGCCTCGGCCCGCAGGCGGTCTCGGCGCAGTTGCCGGGCGGCCTCCCCCGCATCCCGAGGCCCGGCAAGCCGAAGGCCACGCCTACCCCGGCCCCGACCGCGCAGCCCGCGCCGGCTAATGAAAATCGGCCCGCCGCGCAGCCGCAGCCGGCGGCAGCCAGCCCCGCGCCCGCACAGCCGCCGGCCGCCGCCCCGGCAGGCGGTCTCGCCGTCCTGAAACATCTTGTCCGGGTGGATACCAGAGCGGTCACGTCCTATAAGGGGGATGCCAACACCTATAGCTGGACGCCCGACATCACGTTCGACACCAGCGGGGGTACGCCGAGCGGCGCCAGCTACTACGCTGTGGTCTCACTCCCCACCGGCGCCCCCTGGCTGGAGTTAGAGTGCGATTGGGCGGGGGGGGGGCGGAACAAATCATATTTCCTGTGCGGCGGCCCGAAAGTCCCCGAGGATAAGGGCACGACGGCGACGGGCCTCTTTCCCTTCGCCATCAAGCTGCGGAACGAACTGAAGGGCACCGATGAGACGCTCTTTACCGGCAAGGTCAAGATCGAAAAAGCGCCGGGCGACAACGGCACGCCCGCGGAGCGCGCCAAAAAATCCTTCTTCTACCCCAACATGGATTGGGCGCTGCCCGTCGGCTACGTTTATTACAGCCCCGCGGACAACCACCTCTACACCGGGTTCTGGGTGCGCGGGAGCACCTACAAGGTAGCCCCGCACGTGTTCTATCAGGGTAAGGAGATAGGATTGGTGGGGGACTGCGATTCCAACGTCGAGGTCGGGGATGCGTACATACGCTCGGTCAAGCCCGCCCCCTTCTGGAAGTACGTCGAGTGCGAACTGCTCTCCGTTAAAATCAAGGACGAAAGGGATGAGTTCAGCCTGATGTCGAACCCCGGCGAGTACGAGATCAAGGTGCTGTGGAACGACGAGCTGTCGCGCTCGATCAAGTTCACGGTCGGCCGCGACGGCCAGCTCGCCGGCGGCCCCCCCCTACTCTACAGGGTGCGGGACTTAGACGGGGAACGGCAACCCGGCGTCATCGTGCCCGTCGCGATCCTCGACGCACAGGACGGCCCGTGGGACAAAAACGCCTGGCGGACCGGCGCCTTCTACGGCAACCCGCCGACGGGCTTCTCGCCGCCGCAGTAGCCCGGTTGAGTGTTGGGGAGGCAGACTCACCACAGAGACACAGAGATCGCAAAGGGGGCACAGGGAGTTGAATTCCTCAACATTCCCACAGGCCAGCTCGTGGGCGGGCTTGTCGAAGGTGCCTTTGTAAATTGAGAGACACGCCCCAGAGACACAAGGGGCGCCGCTCATCCAT
This sequence comes from Pyrinomonadaceae bacterium, assembly GCA_036380435.1. Lineage (GTDB taxonomy): Bacteria > Acidobacteriota > Blastocatellia > Pyrinomonadales > Pyrinomonadaceae > DASQDT01. The sequence continues at coordinate 3,449 of DASVES010000429.1, forward strand.
TTTCAAGATAGAAGGAGCATCCAGATGGGAAAGCGTATCTTCCTCGCGCTCGCGTTATCGAGCTGCGTCGGTTTCGGCCTACACACGGCCGTGGCACAGTTGCCCGGCGGCCTCCCCCGCATCCCGCGACCCGGCAGGCCGAAGGCCACGCCGACCCCGGCCCCGACCGCGCAGCCCGCGCCGTCGGGCGAGACACGGCCCGCCGCGCAGCCGCAGCCGGACGCGCCCGCCGCGACGAATCCCGCCCCGCCCGCGGCGGCCCCACGTCCGCAGGCGGGAGGCATCACGCTAACCAAGACCCTGATCCGGTTCTGGCCCTATACGGTCACCTCCTACCAGGGGAACTATAACAATGTCTGGAGCTGGTTCCCCACGGTCAGATTCAATACCGAGGGGGGGCCGCTGCCCAGCGGCGGGCAATATTACGTCGAGGTCGCACAGCCCGGCGGCGGCGCGTGGGTGAAGCTCAAATGCGTTAACACCACGATTGGCGGCCCGACCTTCGAGTGCGGCGACCGTAACGATCTGGAGCAGAGCGGCACGCTCGCGACCGGCGTCTTCCCCTTCGTCATCAAGATGCGCAACCCGCTTGAGGGCACCGAGGGGAAGACGCTCTTCACCGGCAGGGCGAAGGTCGAAAAGGTGCTCTCGAACGAGCACGGCCCTCAAGCCGTTAAGAAGTTCGTTTACTACGCCAACCAGGACTGGAATTTGCCCATCGGGCAGGTCTACATCGACTCCGATGACCATCTCAACGTCAGGTTCTGGATCCGCGGCGAGGGCGCAGGGGGCCTTGAAGCACATCCGATGTACCGGGGCGAGGAGGTGGGACGGTACCAAGAGCACGGCTACCAGTACGGCGGGGCCAGCTGCTCGCCCGACATCGAGTACTTCCCAACACAGAGCGCGGGTGCGGGGGCGCCGCAGGAGGCGAAGTGGGCGCGCGTCAACTGCAAATTCGGGAGCGTAGTCACCAAGCCGGCTAAGAACGTCCCGCAATGGCACGTGCTCGGCGCGAATCCCGGGGAGTACGAGATCAAGGTGCTACGCAACAAGAGGCTGGCGCGCTCGATCAAGTTCTCCATCGGACCCGACGGCAAGATCGTTGATAACCGCATCGCCGCCAACAGTGGGATGGGGGCGTGGGACAACCACATCTTAGTGCCCGTTACTATTATCGGCGAGCAGGACGGAACGTGGGACAAGAACGCCTGGAAGACCGAAGCCTTCTACGGCCACCCGCTCGCCGGCTTCACTTGGCCGCCGCAGTAAGACAAAGGGCGCCGCCTTAATTGATTAAGGCGGCGCCCACGCCAGCGTCAGTTAAGCTTCCACACCGGGTCGGCGCGCGCCCCGGGCGCGACGGCGCGGCACACAGGGGGCTGGCCGGGCAATCATCTGCGTCTCAGCGCAGGCGCTGCCTGACAACGGCATGCACCCGACCGCGAATCAGCGGGCCTCTTATCGTGAACTTGGCTGTACGCCGGGGCCGTCGCCCGTGAGGGTAGGGCCGGCGGAACAGGGCCGGCGTTTGAGTCGTCAGGAGTTGTCGTAAGGTAATCTCCAATAACGAAATAGTCGCTATTGACATCTATTTCGCGGAAGCATATCTTGCCCGCGTCAAGGGCCGTTTGACAGCCGGCAGGAGTAATCTGGTCAGCCTCACGTTCTAAATTACAAACAGGTGGCAAAAGGGGAGGCGACCAAAGGGCGAATCCTAACGCGTCAGAGATGGATGGGACTTAACACGTTCCGTCAGGGAGGTGTCCGACATGAAGTTGTTGCTCATCGCGCCGGAAGGTCTGGAGGTTCAGGGCTTCAAAGGTTCCAAGCACGCCCACCACCTCAACCTGGCTTTGATTGCCGCACTCGCCACACCCTACTTCGAGGATATCAAGATCGTCGAGGAGGAGTTTGAGACGCTCGACTTGGACGAGCCGGCCGACCTCGTGGGCATCACCATGATGACCTGCCAGGCCGAGCGCGGCTACCAACTGGCCGACCACTTTCGCAAGCGGGGCGTCCGCACCATCTGCGGCGGCAGCCACGCGACCTTCATGGCCGAGGAATGCGGCGAGCACTTCGACGCCGTCGTGGTCAACGAGGTCGAGATGATCTGGGAAGAGATCATGGCTGACTTCATGGCCGACCGGCTCAAGAGCGTCTACCACACCGACCAGCTCCTCGACCTCAGCCTGCTGCCCATGCCGCGCAAGGAGCTTTTCCGCGACAACTGGAAGGGCAAGTTCGCCGACGTGATCCAGGCCGGCCGCGGCTGCCCGCTCGGCTGCGAGTTCTGCACGGTCACGAATATGTACGGCAAGACGTTCCGCACCCGGCCCGTCGAGCACATCGTCGAGGAGATCAAACGCTTCAAGTCCAAGCGCCTCTTCTTCGTCGATGACAACATCTTCCTGTCGCGCAACTACGCCTACGAGTTGTGCGAGGCGCTCATCCCGCTCAAGATCGACTGGGGCAGCCAGGGTTCGATGGAGCTGATCTGCCGCGACGAAGAGCTGCTGAAGCTGGCCAAGCGTTCGGGCTGCATCAGCCTGTTCGTCGGCATCGAGACCGTGGATCAGGAGACCCTGAACAAGAACCACAAGCAGTTCAACAAGGTGCAGAAGTACGAGGAGAACATCCGCAAGATGCACCGCGCCGGCATCAACGTCATCGGCTCCTTCATCTTCGCCTTCGAGGAGGACACGGCCGAGTGCTTCAGCAAGGTCTACGACTTCGCCGTCCAGAACCGCCTCTCCATGGTCAACTGCGGCATCATGACGCCCTTCCCCGGCTCGGTCACTTATGACAAGGCCCGGCGCGACAAGAAGATCGTCGATTTTCGCTGGGGCCAGTACACCGGCTCTAACCTCGTGTGGCGGCACCCCAACATGAGCCGGGCGGAAGTCGAGGCGCGCTACGACCGCTTCCGCCAGCAGTTCTACTCGTGGTCGTCGATTCTCAAACGCGCCTGGCGCAACCGCGCGCACCCGCTCTATTACTGGAGCATGAACCTGCACCTGTGGTGGCTCTACCACGTCGAGCCGCGTCGAGCGCCGCGCTGCCTGCCGCCGTGAGGCCGTGCCTCTCTTTGGCTTTTATAGATCTGTGTGCGACTTCAGTCCGGGGCGGGCTGCGAGGGGGACACGGATGAGACGGATTAAAACGGATGAAGACGAATCGCATCCGTGCTCATCCGCCCGATCCGTTTAATCCGTGTTCCCCACCCGGCGCGCAACACAGACGCACGGCGGGACTCTTCACACCAACTTATTTTCTCAACGCTTCCGAAGGGAAGTGATAGCTCCTGACTCTGCTACCTGCTACCATGCGCTCTACCGCCTGATCGTTAGACCCGGCAGCCCGCAAGAGCCGAATGTAGATGCAACCACCCACTCCTGAAAACTCGCCGCGAGTGACGCCCCCACCCGAGACGTTAGTGGAGGCGCTGAATCACGTCGCGCACGAGCACGAGCGCGGCTTCCACTTCGTGGGGTTCGACTCGCGCGAGCAGTTCTTCTCTTATCAGCATGTCCACGCGGAGGCGCTGCGGCGTGCGGCGCACCTCTCCGCGCTCGGCCTGCGGAAAGGTGATCGGCTGGCGTTGGTTGTGTCTGACGGGGGCGAGTTCGTCATGAGTTTTTTCGGCGCGGTGATGGCCGGCGTGGTGGCCGTGCCCATCTCTTCGCCGTTCACGCAGAAGGCGCCGGCCAGCTACGTCGAGAACGTGGCGCGCATCGTCCGGGCGGCGGGCGCGAGAATGCTTCTGACGACGGACAAGATCAGGCCCACGGTGCAGGGCGTCTCGGAACTGGCAGGTGCGCTCGAACGCTTGGTCACGGTAGAGGAAGCGTTTGCCGGGGAGACTCCCGCGTTCGAGCCGCCCCGCGTGCGACCTGAAGACCTTTGTTTTTTTCAGTTCACCTCGGGCAGCACTTCCTCACCCAGAGGGGTGATGATCTCGCACGCCAACCTGATGGCCAACGTCACGGCCTTCATGGGGCCGTTCGGCATCGACAGCCGGCCCGGAGATGTCGGCGTCAGTTGGCTGCCGCTTTTTCACGACATGGGGCTGATCGGATTTATTCTCGCGCCGCTGGCCACTAATCGACAGGCGGTGATTATTTCGACCACCGCCTTTGCGCGCGACCCGCGCATCTGGCTGAGGACGCTGCATAAATACCGTGGGAGCGTCACCTACGCCCCGAACTTCGCCTACGCCCTCACGGCGAAACGCGTGCGCGATCAGGATTTGGAGGAGCTGGACCTCTCTTGCGTCCGCGTCGCCGGCTGCGGCGCGGAGCCGATTCACGCCCCGACACTTCGCAGCTTTGCCGAGCGGCTGGCCCCGGTCGGATTTAACTCCGACGCTCTGCTGCCCAGCTATGGACTGGCCGAATCGACTTTGGCCGTCACCCTTCATCGCGCGGGCGCGCCGCTGCGAACCGATAAGATAGACGCCGACGCGCTCAAGTGGGGCCGCGCCGCGCCGGCCGACGAGCAGACGAAACAGGTGTCGGAGGTCGTCTCCTGCGGCGACTGTTTCCCCGACCATCAAGTCGTGATCGTTGATGAGGACGGTGCTGTTTTGGACGAGCGGCGGGTGGGCGAAATCCTTGCGCGGGGGCCGAGCATCGCGCGTGGTTACTACAACACCCCGGAGGCGACCCGTGCGACGTGGCAGGACGGGTGGCTGCACACGGGAGACCGCGGCTACATCGCCGACGGAGAGCTTTTTGTCTGCGGGCGCATTAAAGACCTCATCATCATTCGCGGGGCCAATTTCTATCCGCACGACATCGAGTCGGCCGTGCGCGATCTGCCGGGCATCCGGCACGGCAACGTCGCGGCCTTCGGCGTGATGGACGGGGGTCAGGAGAAGTTGACCGTGATTGCCGAAACGAACGGGCGCGATGATTCGGAGTTGGGCAAGTTGATCGCCGAGCGCGTCCGCGAGGCCGTCGGGCTTGAAGTCCACCGTCTGGTGTTTGTGCCTTCAGGGACTCTGCCCAAAACTTCCAGCGGCAAATTGCAGCGGCACAAAGTTAAAGAACTCTTCGAGAGGGGACAACTTACCGCCGCCGACGCTCAGGCCAGAAGAGCAGCGCCCGGCGCTACGGGGCAGTCGCAAGAGATTTCCGCCGGGGGCGCGCCGCCGCTCCTCGGCGTCCGGCAGTTCGCGGGAGACTTAGAAGAGCAGGCGGGATGAGCGAATTACAATTACATAGACATCAGGGAAAGTAGAGGGGCACTGTCCTTGTCAACGCGAGAAGACATAGCGGTTACTTACGACGTGGCGAACGATTTCTTTCGCCTGTGGCTCGACGAGCGCATGATGTACTCCTGCGCGCTCTTCGAGGGCACGGACGATCTCGAAACGGCTCAACTCAATAAACTCCGTTACTTCCACGACGGCGTGCGGGTCACTCCCGACAAGCGCGTGCTCGACATCGGCTGCGGGTGGGGAGGCAATCTGGAGTTTCTCGCGCGCGACATGGGCGTGAGGGACGCCGTCGGCATCACGCTTTCGGAAGCGCAGTTTGAAGAAGTCAGGGCGAAGGCCGTCCCCGGCGTGTCGGTCGAGTGTGTCTCTTACAAGGATTACCGGCCGGAGCAGAAGTTCGACGCCGCGATCAGCATCGGCATGTTCGAGCACGTCGCCACGCCGGAGCAGGCGCGCTCGGGCGAACAAATCGCCGTCTACCGCGACTACTTCCGACGCGTCTGGGAATGGACGAATCCCGGCTCGTGGTTCGGTCTCCAGAGCGTCATCAGCCTGCGCATCCCGCGCGACCGGCGCGACCTGCACCGGCTCGGCTGGGGCACCTCCACGATTTTCCCCGGCGCGATCACCCCGCGTCTGGAGGCCATCATGGCTTCGGTCAATCCTTACTGGGAGGTCATGGAGGTGAAGACGCGGCGGGAGCATTACGCCCGGACGAGCGCCGAATGGCTGCGGCGGCTCAAGGGCAACGAGGCGGCGATTCGCGCCCGCTGGGGCGACGAGTTGTTTGCCGACTACGTGAAGTATCTGGGCGGGTGCGTGATGGTGTTTGATAAAGGCTACCAATCACTTGTACAAATACTCCTGCGCCGCACGGATGAGCGCGCCGATTTTGACACACTCGCCAAGATGGAGGGAAAATAAGTGACGAACCTCGACCACGGGGACTTGATCAAAGAGGCGCTGGCGTTCACCGCGCCGGAAGAGATGCCGCAGGAGTTCTCCCCCGACAGCACGCTCGGTGAGATGGGCATCAGCTCCATCACCGCGCTGGAGATGGCCGGGTACATCGAGGAAAAATTATCCATCGTGTTCCCGGACGACGAATTGTCTCAGGTCAACACCCTTCGCGATTTCGACCAGTTGATCCGCCGTCACACACTGGCAACGCAGGAATGAGTCGTAAAAGGAGCAGGCGATGAGCGTATCCCGCGCATACCACGAGCAGATGTACCGCATCTACCACGAGTTCTTCGACGTGGCCGAGACGAAGCGGCGGTGGCACCCGTTCCGCGACCTGCCGTGGGAGAAGATGGACAAGTCGAAGAACACGGAAGAGCTGGCCATCTGTCTGGAAACATTTTGCGGCGTCGAGTTGTACGTCCCCGACTACACGGCCAACGCCTTCAACATGACGCGCACGATCTTCGGTCAGGCGTGGTTCGAGGCCAACTGGGGCTACGAGGAATCGAAGCACGGCCTGAGCTTCCGCGAATACCTCGTCCAGTCGGGCCTGCGCACGCCCGAGCAGTACGCGCAGTATGAAGAGGAGATTTTCAGCAAGGTCTGGCGGCTGCCGTTCACGACGCGGCGGCAGATGACCTGTTACGGCGTTCTTCAGGAGTCGGCGACTTACCTGATTTACGAGGCGCAGAAGAAGCGGGCGCAGCAGGAAGAAAACGAGTTGCTGGAGAAGCTCTTCTTCTTCATCAGCCGCGACGAGGCGGCGCACCGGGGCTTTTATCAGAAGGTGCTCGTCTACGAGCTGGAGGAAGACCGCCCCGGCACGCTGGCCGACCTCGCACACGTCATCTCACACTTCGAGATGCCGGGGGTGCCGCTGATTCCCGAATTCCAGAAACGCCTGCTCGTCAACGGCGTCGGAATCACATCTCAGCACTTCTTACAGCGCGGAATCTTCCCGCTCCTCAAAGCGATTGGAACCAGCCGGAGCGAGCTGATAAAAATACTCGGCCAGCAGAAGGCCAGAGAAGCTGAAAGAAAGAAGGGCGAGGAGATGCCTCCGGCTGTTCCCCTCGCGGAAGCCGAACCGGCGATGGCGTCGAAGTGAAAGTCGAGGTGACGGCCGGAAGGGAAGACGCGGCCGTTCCGCCCCGGCTCGCATGGCTATCATTGTTCGGTGCGCCCGACGCCTGAGCGGCCGTCGTCGTCCACCTTCGACACGCCCGGCCTCGCCTGCTTCTCCCTCACGGCCCTCGCCCTGAAGCAACTTCACTAACACTCCTTCGGCAAGCTTCGCGCGCGCGCGAGGCGGCCGGGTGAGAGGTGATATATTTCGCAGCAGCCGGTTCAAAGAGAGATCATTCAAATCGTCGCGGGAGACGGCCGTGTCTTGTCGGCGCGTTGGTGGGCGGGGGCGCGGGCCGCGGAGCGGTGTGTGGTCTTCATCCCGGCGCTGGCCGCCCCGCAGGAGTACTGCCGATTCTTCGCCGCCTTCCTCGCCAGGCAAGGGTGGGGGGTGCTGACGTTCGACTATCGCAGCGTCGGCGCGTCGAAGGATTCCGCGTCGGACGAGACGGCCACTCTGGACGATTGGGCGCGGCTCGACATCCCGGCCGCCGTCTCCGAGGCGCGACGCCGAAGCGGGGCACAGTTTCTCGCCGTGTTCGCGCACAGCATCGGCGGCCAACTGTTGGGGCAGAGTCCGGCCCGCAGGGAGATTGACGCCGCCCTGCTCATCGCGGCGCAGCGCGGCATCCCCAAGCTCTTTAAGGGACGCGGGCGGCTGCGCGTCTCTTACGCGTATGCGGTCTTCACGATCCTGATTCGGTCTTTAGGTTATCTGCCGGTCTCCAAACTCACGTTGCCGGAGCGGTGTTCCGCTCAGGCGTTACTTCAGTGGATCAGGTGGGGGCGGACGGGCGTCTTTACGGACGCCAGTGGCGTCAACGTGGAGCCGGGCTACGCCGAATATCGTGGGCCGCTCACGGCCGTCCGCGTCGCCGACGACGACTACGCGCCCGCGCCCGCCGTCGAAGCCTTAACGGCTCTGTACGCAAGCTCGCCGACGCGGCGCGAGACCATCGAGCCTCAGAAGTACGGCCCCAAGCCCGTCGGCCACTTCGGCTTCTTTCACCCCCGCGCGCCGCGCGCCCTGTGGTCGGACGTGGAATCATGGCTGCGACGAATGGAGGAAGAGGCGCGTTCCTTGAAGTCTTAGAGCGACGTTCACTTGAGTGAACAGGGAATAGATTCACCGCGGAGGCGCGGAGGACGCAGAGGAAGCGCGGAGGCTTGACGCTCTCACTCAACGTCGAGTCTAAGGCTCCAGTCTCTGCGTGAACTTTGCGTCCTCCGCGCCTCCGCGGTGAATCTACTTCGCTCTCACTCAACTGAAAGCGGCTATAGTTACCCTGTGGCAGGCGGCGGAGACATTGTACCGGGCCGGGCGGGTCGCCATGCAAACGGAGTCTGGAAGAGGCGCATGCAGTCAACACCCCTCATCTTTGAAGAGATTGAAAAAGCGGTCAGCCTCTACCCGGAGCACACGGCGTTGTTGCAGTTGCTCGACGGCGAGGGGGAAGTCCGCTACACCTTCCGGCAGACCCTGAGGCTGGCAAAGAATTTAAGTCGGGCGCTTAAGGGAAGAGGATTCGGCAAGGGCGATAAGGTCGTGTTCTGGGCGCCGCTCAGCCCTCACTGGGTCATCGCTTATCTGGGAGTTCTCTACAGCGGTTGCGTCGTTGTGCCTCTGGACGTGGAGTACGGAAGCGATGAACTGGCGTTCGTCCTCGCCGAACTCGACTCCCGCCTCATCTTCACGACTCGCGAAAAACTCCCGCTGCTGCGGAGCGCGACGGAAGGGCGTCCAGCGGAGATGACCGTCGTCTCTTTAAACGGAGTCGGCGAGGCGGACGCCGCTACTGCTCAGGTGGAGGAGTTGTTCGAGGAGAGCGAGGCCGACCCCGCAGTGCCTCCCGTCTCGCCGGAGGACGTGGCCACAATCTTCTACACGTCCGGCACCACGGGGAAGCCCAAAGGGGTGGTCATCGAGCACGGGGCCGTGGCCGCCGGCGTCTTGTCGCTGAAGCAGTACATCGAGTTCATTCCCGGCGACAACGTCCTCGCCGTTGTCCCGGCGCAT
>DASVES010000430.1:0-7161 GCA_036380435.1 Pyrinomonadaceae bacterium
CTCGGTCGCGCGCAGCCGCTTCCAGATGCTCCTGCTCACCATCTTCGCGGCCGTCGCGCTGGCGCTCGCCGGCGTGGGCCTCTTCGGCGTGATGTCGTACACGGTGACGCAGCGCACGCACGAGATCGGCATCCGCATGGCGCTCGGCGCGCGCGCCGGCGACATCCTGCGGATGGTCGTGCGGCAGGGGATGGTGCTCGTCGGCGTCGGCGTCGCGCTCGGCCTCGCCGGGGCCTTCGCCCTGACGCGCTTCATCTCGGCCATGCTCTACGGCGTGTCGGCCACCGACCCGGCGACCTTCGCGGGCGTCGCCGTGCTGCTCGGGTTGGTCGCCCTCCTCGCCTGCTACCTGCCGGCGCGGCGCGCGACGAAAGTCGATCCGATGGTGGCACTTAGATACGAGTGATAAGTGATGAGTGATGAGTGATAAGAAAGAGCAATCTGTCTTTTCTCATCACTCATCACTTCCCGAAGGGATTGAGTCATGGGAACACTGCTGCAAGACATTCGCTACGGCTTTCGGATGATGTGGAAGCGACCCGGCTTCACGGCCATCGTGGTGCTGACGCTGGGGCTGGGCATTGGCGCGAACACGGCCATCTTCACGGTGGTCAACGCGGCGCTCCTGCGGGGCTTGCCCTACGAGGAGCCGGAGCGGCTGGTGCATCTGTTCGAGACCACGCCGCAGAAGAACTTCGGGCGGCGCGAGGCTTCGTATCCTGACTTCCTCGACTGGCGGCAGAACCAGACGTTCGAGGGACTGGCGGCCTACTCCGGCGGCGGCGGGTTCGCGCTCGCCGGGGCCGACGGCTCCGAACTCGTCGAGTCGGGCCGCGTCACCGCTAACTTCTTCGACGTGCTCGGCGTGCGCCCCGCTCTGGGCCGCACCTTCCGCGAGGGCGAAGACGAGGCGGGGGCCGAGCGCGTCGTCGTGCTCAGCCACGGCGCGTGGCAGCGTCGCTTCGGCGGCGACGCGGAGGTGGTCGGCCGCACGCTCACGTTGAGCGGCGAGTCGTACACGGTCGTCGGCGTCTTGCCACCGCAGTTTCAGTTTGCGGCGCGCGGCTCGGCCGAGATGTGGGCGCCGTGGCGGCCGGGCGAGGGGCAACGCACGCGCCGCTTCATGCACTGGGTCAACGTCGTCGGCAGAATCAAGACGGGCGTCAGCCAGGAGCAGGCGCGCGCCGAGTTGGCGAACATCGCGCGGCGCATCGAGACGGAGCATCACGAGTCGCACGCGGGCACGAACATCGTGCTCGTTCCGTTGCAGGAGCAGTTCGTCGGGCAGCTCAAGCCGCTGCTGCTCGTGCTGCTCGGGGCCGTCGGCTTCGTGCTCCTGATCGCGTGTACGAACGTGGCGAATCTTTTGCTCGTGCGCGGCGCGGCGCGGCAGAAGGAGTTCGCCGTGCGCGCGGCGCTCGGGGCGGGCCGTCGTCGGCTGGTGCGACAGATGTTGGCCGAGAGTCTGCTGCTGGCGCTCGTCGGTGGGGCGCTCGGGCTTGTGCTGGCGCAGTGGGGCGTGGACGCGCTCGTCGCCGCCATCCCGCAGCAGCGCCTGAACTCCATGCCCTACCTGCGCGGTCTCGGTCTCGACACCGGCACGCTCGTGTTCACGGCCGCACTCTCCGTCGGCGTCAGCCTCCTCTTCGGCCTCGCCCCGGCCTTCCAGGCGTCGAAGCTCGACCTCAACGCGACGCTCAAGGAGGGCGGCGGCAAGGGCGCGGCGGGCGCCTCACGCAGTCGCCTGCGCAGCGCGCTCGTCGTCACTGAGGTGGCGCTCTCGCTCGTCCTTTTAGTTGGCGCGGGGCTGATGTTGAAGAGCCTGTCGCGGCTGCTCGAAGTTGACCCCGGCTTCGACACGAAGAACCTGCTCACGTTCCGTCTCGCCCTGCCCGCCACGGAGTACGGAGATTACGACCGTGTCACCAACTTCCACCGGCAACTGCTCTCGCGCCTCGAAGCCCTGCCCGGCGTGCGGGGCGTCGCCACGGTCGGCTCGATGCCGATACTCGGCGGTAACACCACGCGCTTCTACGCCGCCGGGCAGAGCGTCCCCGCGCCGGGCACGGAGACGGAGGCCAACCTGCGCAACATCAGCGCCGGCTACTTCCGCGTGGTGGGCATGCCCCTCGTCTCTGGCCGCGAGTTCTCCGAGCGCGACACGAAGGACTCGCCGCCGGCCATCGTCGTTAACCAGACGCTCGCCGCGCGCGTCTTCCCCGGCGAGGAGGCGGTCGGGCAGCGTCTGGTCTTTACAGGCGACGGCGGCCCGCCGGTGGAGATCGTCGGCGTCGTCGGCGACGAGCGCATCAACGGGCTGGATGCGGCGGTGACGCCGGTCGTCTATTACCCGTACCTGCAAGACACGCCGCCCTCGACCGGGACGGTCGTGCTGGTGCGTACCAGTGGCGACGCGTCCGCGATGGCGGAAGTCGTCCGCGGGGAGACGCGCGCGCTGGAGCCGGGGGCGCTCTTCTTCGGGGCGCGGACGATGGAGGGGATCATCGCCGACTCGCCGGCCACCTTCATGCGTCGCTACCCGACGCTTTTGATCGGCGTCTTCGCCGCCGTGGCCTTCCTGCTCGCCTCGGTCGGCATCTACGGCGTCGTCTCCTACACGGTCAGCCAGCAGACGCACGAGATCGGCGTCCGCATGGCGCTGGGCGCGCAGACGCGCGACGTGCTCCGGCTCATCGTCGGGCGCGGGATGGCGCTGGCGCTCGTCGGCGTCGGCGTCGGCCTCGTCGGAGCCTTCGCCCTGACGCGGCTCATGTCGAGTCTTCTTTTCGGCGTCAGCCCGACCGACCCGCAAACCTTCGCGGTCGTCGCGGCGCTGCTCGTCGCCGTGGCGCTGGCGGCCTGTCTCGTCCCCGCGCGCCGCGCCACGCGCGTCGATCCGATGACGGCTTTGAGATACGAGTGATAAGTGATGAGTGATAAGTGATGAGTGATAAGTGATAAGAAAGAGCAATCTGTCTTTTCTCATCACTCATCACTTATCACTCATCACTTCTGAAAGAGATTTCGTGATGAAAAACTTGTGGCAGGACGTGCGCTATGGGGCGCGGGTGTTGTGGAAGCGGCCCGGTTTTACGGCCGTGGCGGTGCTCGCGCTCGCTTTGGGGATAGGGGCGAACACGGCCATCTTCTCGGTGGTCAACTCGGTGCTGCTGCGGCCGTTGCCGTACCCGCAGCCGGAGCGTCTGGTGCGCGTGACTGTCGCGAACGTCCAGCGGGGGACGCGCGACAATCCGGCCGCGTATCTGGACTTCGCCGACTGGCAGCAGCAGACGAACTCCTTCGAGGCGCTGGCCGCATACAGCTCTGGGAGCGCGTCGCTGACGGGCGACGGTAGTGCGCCGGAGCAGTTGAACGGCGTCGTCACCACGCCGGATATGTTCAAGGTGATGGGCGTCTCTCCCGCGCTCGGCCGCACCTTCACGGCCGAGGAAGCGGCGCGCATCGCGGCGCGCGGCGAGAAGAAGGAAGGGGCCGAAGGGCAGGGCAGCGGCGCGGCGGCAGCGCCGCAGGTGGTCGTCATCGGCCACGGCCTGTGGCAGCGTCGCTTCGGCGGTGATCCATCAATCGTCGGCCGCGACGTGATGCTCGACAACGCGCCCTCGACCGTGGTCGGCGTGATGCCCGAGGGCTTCCGCTACCCGCTCGACTACGACGAGGTGGAGTTCTGGGCGCCGCTCGACACCTCGAATGAATTCATGCGACACCGCGGCGCGTCGTTCCTCGACGTGGTCGCGCGGCTTAAGTCCGGCGTGAGCCAGGAGCAGGCGTCGGCCGAACTCGCCGCCGTCTCCGAGCGGCTGGCGGCCGACTATCCAAACACGAACCGCACCCGGCGGGCCGAGACGCAGTCGCTCCACGAGCGTCTGGTCGGCGACATCCGCCCCGCGCTCCTCGTGCTGCTCGGCGCAGTCGGGTGCGTGCTCCTCATCGCGTGCGCTAACGTCGCCAACCTCCTGCTCGTGCGCGCGGCCTCGCGACAGAAGGAGTTCGCCGTCCGCACGGCGCTCGGCGCGTCGCGCTGGCGCATCATGCGGCAACTGCTGACTGAGAGTTTTCTGCTCTCGCTCGCGGGCGGGGTGGCGGGGCTGCTCTTCGCGCTGTGGGGTGTTGACCTCCTGCTCGCCGTCGTACCCGCCGACATCCCGCGCATGGGCGGCATCAGTACGGACGCGCGCGTCCTCGTCTTCACGCTCGGGGCCACGCTCGCCACCGGCCTCGTCTTCGGACTTGCGCCCGCGCTGCAAGCCTCGAAGACGAGCTTGAACGAATCGCTCAAGGAGGGCGAGCGCGGCTCGACCGCCTCGCGCAACCGCCTGCGCGGCGGCCTCATCGTCGCCGAGGTCGCGCTCTCGCTCGTGCTCCTCGCGGGCGCGGGCCTGCTCGTCAAGAGCTTCTGGAAGTTGACGGCCGTCAACCCCGGCTTTAACCCCGAGGGCGTGCTGACGGCGACGATGACTCTCTCCGACAACAAGTATGAGGAGGACGACCAGCAGCGCGAAGCCTACCGGCGCGCGTTAGAGCGCGTGGCGGCGATGCCGGGCATTGACTCGGCCGGACTCATCTCCCCGCTGCCGATGAGCGGCAACAGCATCGGCACCAACTTCACCGTCAACAACAACACCTTCGACGCGCCGGAGAACGTCTACCGCGGCGAGCGCAAGGCCGTCAGCGCCGACGCCCTGCGCACGCTCGGCATACCCGTCGTGCGCGGCCGCGCCTTCACGGAGCGCGACGGCGAGGGCGCGCCGCGCGTCTTCCTCGTCAGCGAAGAGCTGGCCCGCAAGTGCTTCCCCGACGGCGACGCGCTCGGCCGCCAGATGTCGATGCGCGACCTCGGCGGCATCTCGACGGGCGAGATCGTCGGCATCGTGACCGACGTGAAGTACGAAGGTCTCGATGCGGAGACCCCGCCGGCCTACTACGTTTCGTATCTCCAGACGCCGAGCAACGGCCTCTCCGTCGTGGTGCGCGCCCGCGCCGGCACGGACGCCGCGGCCCTCGCCCCCACGCTGCGCGCCGCCGTGCTTGAGGCCGACAAGGATCAGCCGCTCGCCGAGGTCCGCACGATGAGCGCGATGCTGGCGAACTCGCTGGCGCGCGAACGCTTCCAGATGCTCCTGCTCAGCATCTTCGCCGGCACGGCGCTCCTGCTCGCCGCCGTCGGCCTCTTCGGCGTGATGAGCTACACGGTCGCCCAGCGCACGCACGAGATTGGCATCCGCATGGCGCTCGGCGCGCAGACGCGCGACGTGATGAGGCTCATCATCGGGCGCGGGATGGCCCTCACGCTCGCCGGCGTCGGCGTCGGTCTCGTCGGGGCCTTCGCCCTGACGCGGCTCATGTCCGGCCTGCTCTACGGCGTGAGCGCCCACGACCCCGCGACCTTCGCGCTCGTCACGGCGCTCCTCGTCATCGTCGCCTTCCTCTCGTGTTACCTGCCCGCGCGGCGCGCAACGAAGGTCGATCCGATGGTGGCGCTGAGATACGAATAATAAGAGGTCAGAGGTCAGAGGTTAGAGGTCAGTAAAAACTGTCTTCACTAACCTCTGACCTCTAACCTCTGACCTCTCTGGAGATTGTTATGGGAACACTTGGCCGTGACGTGCGATACGCCGTGCGGATGATGTGGAAGAGACCGGGCTTCACGCTGGTGGCGGTCATGGCGCTGGCGCTCGGCATCGGCGCCAACACGACGATCTTCAGCCTCGTCAACGCGCTGCTGCTCAGGCCGTTGGGCGGCGTCGAAGACCCGTCGCGCCTCGTGGCCGTCTTCACGAGCGATTTCAGCAGCGGCCTCTACGGCGGCTCCTCTTACCCCGACTACCTCGACCTGCGCGATCAGTGCGAATCCTTCGCTGGCTTGGCCGCCTTCGACGACTCGGTGGCGAATCTCAATGCGGATGACGAGGCGGAGCGGCTGCGCGGGCAGTCCGTCACCGGCAACTATTTCAACGTCCTCGGCGTGGGCGCGGCGGCCGGCCGCCTGTTGACACCCGCGGACGACGAGGCGTCGGCCGCCGAGCGCGTCGTCGTCATCAGCCACGACCTCTGGCGGCGTCGCTTCGGCTCCGACGCGGCCCTCGTCGGCCGCAGTGTCCTGCTCGACGGACACCCGCACACGGTCGTCGGCGTCGCCGCGAAAGAATTCAGAGGGACGCGCCTCGGCTCGACGGGGCCGGCCTTCTGGGCGCCGTTCAACCAGCCAGACGTGGCGGCCCGGAGCCGCGGCAGTCGTGGGATAGGCATCGTCGGGCGTCTCAAAGTCGGGGCGACGCTCGAACAGGCCGAAGCCGAAGTTGCGACCCTCGCCGCGCGGCTCGCCCAGAGCTATCCCAAGACCAACCTCGGCACGCTCGCGCGGCCCGAAGAGCCGCGGCCCATGAGCGTGGCGCAGGAGGGCCGCATCGGCCCCGGGCAGCAGCGGGCCGTGTGGACGGCCTCGGCGCTCCTGCTCGCGGTCGTCGGCTTCGTGCTGCTCATCGCGTGCGCTAACGTCGCCAACATGATGCTGGCGCGGGCCTCTTCGCGCCGGCGCGAAATCGCCATCCGTCTCGCGCTCGGGGCCGGGCGTCTGCGCATCATGCAGCAACTCCTGACCGAGAGCGTGCTCCTCGCGCTCGTCGGCGGGGTTGCCGGCCTGCTCATCGCCCTCTGGACGGCCGACCTCCTGCCGACCTTCTTTCCGAGCGAGGACGCCGCCGCCCTCGACTTCAGCCTCGACTGGCGCGTGCTCGGCTTCGCCGCCGCCGTCTCGCTTGTGAGCGGCGTCCTCTTCGGACTCGCGCCCGCCCTTCAGGCGACACGGCCCGACGTGGTCGTGGCTCTCAAGGACGACGCGGGCGCGGGCGGCGCGGGGCCCCGCACCGTCAACCTGCGCAACGCGCTCGTCGTCGCGCAAGTCGCCCTCTCACTCGTGCTGCTCATCGGCGCGGGCCTCTTCCTGCGCAGCCTGCGTAACGCCGCGAGCGCCGACCCCGGATTCGACGCCTCGGGCGTGCTCATCGCGCGGCTCGAACTCCGCGGCGACGAGGCGAAGGCCGAGCGTGGACAACTCTTCTACAGGGAATTGCAGGAACGCGTCTCGTCGCTCGCGGGCGTCCGCTCGGTGGGCCTGACGAGGATCGTGCCGCTCAGCGGCGG
>DASVES010000431.1:0-11524 GCA_036380435.1 Pyrinomonadaceae bacterium
GGCCGGCGCGTTTGCGAGCATCGTCGCCCTCGTCGCCCTCGCGGCAATCTTCGGGAGCATCTACTTCGGCGGCGGCGAGAGCCGGCAGCCCGTGGGCGTGGCCCAAAACACTCCCGCGGCCTCCGCGCCGTCCTCTGTGGCCCCAAGTGTGACTCCGTCAGTCGTCGAAAATCCTCCGGCGCCGGTTGTCACGAATGATAAGACGATGACGGTGGCCACGAACGATGTAAAGCCGTCAAAGCGCAACAGGACGGCCGCTGTGAACAACATTGTTCGTGTGCCGAAAGATGCGAGGGAAGATGTCGCGCCCGCCGGTGAGGTCGCTGTTGTGCAGCAGTCAGTGCCCGGCGAAGAGAACTATCTGAGGACCATCGCGTCACTCTCGAAGGTGGTCGAACTCGGCGGCCCCGACGTGCTCCGGCCGCAGGTGCGCGCCTCCTATGAGCGCAACATCGTCGTCATCGACAAGGCCATCGTGGAGACGCGCCGCGCGGCGCTCCGCAACCCGAAAGACGCCGACACCACCTCGTTCCTGTTCTCGGCCTACCAGAACAAGATCGACCTGCTCTCGACCGTCGCCGATCAGGCGCAGGTCGCGACCCTCGGACGTGATTAAATTTGAGACGGACTTATCCTGACATGAAACTGCTTTCATCCATTCTCGCTCTACTCGTCCTCTCGGCGCCCGCTGTCGCGCACGGGCAGGCGCAGCAGGCGCCCGCCCCGCCGGCCCCGCCGGCCGTGTCGCAGGCCGAGCGCACGGTCGCCGCCGCGCGAGACGTACTGGTCGAGCTGTCGCTCGAATCCGGCGACGTGGTCGTGCGCGGCTGGGATCGCGACGAGGTGCGCGCGCGCTCCGACGAGGCCCCGCGCATCGAGCTGCGTAAATATGCGTCGCCCGCCCCCGGCGAGGCGAAGGACATGTCGGGTGCGGCCAAAGACGCGCCGGCGCGTCGCGTAGAGGTCTTCGTTCTTCACTCGAAGGACGACCCTGTGCGGCCGGGCGAGTCGAGCGGTTCGGGCAACGTCGAGCTGAACGTCCCGCGCGGCGCGACCGTCTTCCTCAAGGTGCAGAGCGGCGACATCGAAGTCTCCAACGTGGCCGAGGCCCGCATCGAGAGCGCCTCCGGCGACATCGACCTCACGGGCATCTCGAAGGGCGTCGATATCGACGCGTTCAGCGGCGACATCTCGGTCGCCGACTCGCGCGGTTCGATTCGTCTCCGCTCGCTGAGCGGCTCGGTCGAGGCGACGAACCTGAAGCCGAACGACGAAAAGGACGAGTTCACCGTCAAGTCGATGAGCGGCGACATCCTTCTGGAGAACGTCACACACGCGAAGATCGAGGGCGAGACCACGAGCGGGAACGTGCGCTTCGACGGCGCGCTCGCCACGGGCGGCGGCTACAAGCTTCAGACGACGAGCGGCGACCTGACGATGTCTCTGCCCGCCGCCGCTTCCTTCCGCGTTAACGCCCGTATCATCCTCAGCGGCGAGATCATCACCGACTTCGTCGTCAAGACCGCGGCCCCGAAGGACAAGCCCGGCCCGCTCAACCGGCTCGACGGCGTCGTCGGCACAGGCGACGCTGATATCAATCTCTCGGCCTTCAGCGGCACCGTCCATCTCAGAAAGAATTGACGCTCCGCAACGCGCGGTTTTCGCGCGCGCCCGTCCAGGAGCACGACGAGGGATGAGGGCGGAGGGATGAAGGATGAAGGGGAGACCAGTCCTGTCTGATTCATCCCGCATGC
Source organism: Pyrinomonadaceae bacterium (assembly GCA_036380435.1). Classification (GTDB taxonomy): domain Bacteria; phylum Acidobacteriota; class Blastocatellia; order Pyrinomonadales; family Pyrinomonadaceae; genus DASQDT01. The sequence goes on from DASVES010000431.1 coordinate 1,755, forward strand.
CTCCGCCCTCATCCCTTGCCTCCCCCGCTCGCGGTACTGATTTTTCTGCCACAAGTGCCGCGCGCGCGGTGTTCAAACAGTAGATAGGCAGCTACCGGGTAGCCGAAACGTGCGGTGGGGCTGCGGTCGAAGAATTCTATGACCGGCGTCGGGCGTCGGGAATCGAGGAGAAAGAGAATGCACATGAACAGGATCGCCGGCCTTCTTCTGGCAACAGCTTTGACGACGCAGCTCGCGGCCGCGTCCATTTCCGGGGCCGCGTCGAGCGACGGCGGGTCAGTCGCTTCCGCGTCGGTCGCGCCGGCCGTCGCCGTGGTCGCCGCCCGGCCCGCGCCGCAGGATCAGGGCAACGAGTTTCGCTGGACGGGCCGGCTCGCTTCGGGGCGTGTGATTGAAGTGAAGGGCGTGAACGGGCGCGTCAACGCCGAGGGGACGGCGGCCGGCGGCGAGGTGGAAGTGGTGGCCACGAAGCGCGCGCGCCAGAGCGACCCGGCGAGCGTGCGCGTCGAGGTGGTGGAGCACGCCGACGGCGTGACCATCTGCGCCGTCTACCCGAACGGCGACCGGAATAAGCAGAACCGCTGCGTCCCCGGCGAGGGCGGGAACATGAGCGTCCAGAATAACGACGTGCAGGTCGATTTCACGGTGCGCGTGCCGGCGGGCGTGCGCTTCCACGGCAAGACCGTCAACGGCGGCGTCGAAGCCGACAACATCGCGGCCGACGTGGAAGCCTACACGGTCAACGGCGGCATCAGCGTCTCGACCACGGGACTTGTTAAGGCCATGACCGTCAACGGCTCCATCAGGGCCACGATGGGGCGCGCCGACTGGCAGGGCGAGCTTCAGTTCGCCACCGTCAACGGCGGCATCGATCTCATCTTCCCCTCGACGCTCAGCACCGAGGTGGAAGCCGAGACGCTCAACGGCCACATCGAGACCGACTTCCCCATCACCGCGCAGGGCCGTTTAAGCAAGCGCCGACTCGAAGGCGTCATCAACGGCGGCGGGCGCGAGCTGCGCCTCAAGACGGTTAACGGCAACGTCGAGATTCGCCGCGCGTCGTGAGCAAGCTATTAGCTGTTAGCTATTAGCTATCAGCAAGAGGCAGGCGGGCGAAGGATTTTATTTCATCGGCGGCAGCGGATTAGGCGGCAACGGGCCGTGCGCTGCCGGCAAACAGCTAACAGCTAATCGCTAATAGCTAACTAATACTGGAAGGTGATCCGAGATGATGAGTAAGCGTCGAATGATGAGCATGACCGCGGCGGCCCTGGCGCTGTGTCTGACGGCGGGCGGCGTGCGCTCGCAGCAGCAGCATACGCGCGGCGACCTGACGGAAGAGTTCCACCAGACCTATCAGCTCGCGCCGGGCGGGCGCGTCCATCTGGAGAACATCAATGGCGACGTGCGCGTCCGCGGGTGGGATCGCCCCGAGGTCAAGGTCGATGCCGTCAAGTACGCCCACACGCGCGAGCGTCTGGAGGAGGCCCGCATCGAGGTGGACGTTACCCCGCAGTCCGTCCACATCGAGACGCGCTACCCGTATCGCTCAACGAACTGGACGAGCGACCACGAGGGCCGACGCAACAACCCGGCCACGGTCGAGTATGTGCTCACGGTTCCGCGCGGGGCGCTCATCAGCCAGATCGAACTCATCAACGGGGCGCTCGACATGGAGGGTCTGACCGGCGACGTTCGGGCCTCTTCGATCAACGGCAAGGTCACGGCGCGCGACCTGACCGGCCCCGTCCGCCTCTCGACCATCAACGGCCCACTGGAGGCGACCTTCGCGAGCTTCACCAATCCGATCTCGCTCGGCTCCGTCAACGGGCCGGTCAGCATCTTCCTCCCCTCCGACGCCGACGCCGAAGTGCGCGCCGGCACCGTCCACGGCGCGATCACCAACGAATTCAATCTACCCGTGAAGCGCGGCCGCTACGTCGGCCACAACCTCGCCGGACGTTTCGGCGCCGGGACCATGCGCGTCAAGTTGGACAACGTCAACGGCCCCATCCGCCTCCGCCGCGCGCAGGACAATCGCCCCCTCGGCCCCGTGACCAATCTCCTCTCGGAGACGGTCGGGGGCGAAGGCGAGTGGGACGGCGTTGACCGGGAGATCGATGAGGGCGTGAGCGAGGCCGCGCGCGAGGCGCAGCGCGAGGTGCGCGAGGCTCTGCGGGAGTCGAAGCGCGAGCGCGATCAGGAGCGGCGTGAGCGCGAGCGAGAGAAACAGCAGGAGCAGCGCGAGCGCGAGCGCGAGAAACTCGGCGCGCAGCGCGACCATCTCCAGGAGGAGCGCGAGAGGAAGCAGGAGGAGTTGGAGCGGCAGCGCGAGCGTGTGCAGGAACAGAGCGAACGTGAGCGCGAGCGTCTGGAAGAGCAGCGCGAGCGGGAACGCGAGAAGCTGGAAGTGCAGAGGGAGCGGCAGGAAGCTTTGCGCGAGACGGAGCAGGAGCGCCGCGAGGCGTTGCGCGAGGCCGAGGAGGAGCGCCGCCGCCTGCGCACCGAGGCCACGCAGGTCGCCCGCGAAGCCGCGCGCGTCTCCCGAGAGGTGTCGCGCGAGGTCGCGCGCGCCATGGGGGGTCGCGACCGTGATAACAGCGGCGACCAGCGACAGATCGAGCGCGTGTCGAACACGCTGGCGGCCGTCGGCGTGCCGCGCGTGAGGGTCGAGAATTTCGACGGCCCCATCACCGTCATCGCGTGGGACAAGCCGGAGGTGATGTACACGGCCGTCAAGCGCGCCCACGACCAGCGCGAGTTGCAGGGCATCTCCATCAAGACCCAGACCGACAACACCACGAACGTCAATCAGGGAACCACCGCGCGCGCCGACTCCACGGTCACCATCTCCACCAGCTTCGACAAGTCGAAGGCGCACCAGATCGAGGCCAAGGGGGCGAAGATCGACTGGTACAGCTCCGACGCCTCCGTGGAGCTTGAGGTCTACGTGCCGCGCAAGTCCGTCCTCAGCATCTCCTCGGCCGACGGGCGGCTGCGCGTTGACGGCGTCAACGGTGAGATCACCATGCACACCGGCGACGGCGGCATCGACGTGAGCGAGGCCCGTGGTCGCCTGCGTGCCGACACCAACGACGGCCGCATCAACATCGTCAACTTCAACGGCGATGTGACCGCGCAGACCGGCGACGGCCGCATCCTCCTCGAAGGCGACTTCGGCGCGCTCTCGGCGCGCACCGGCGACGGCTCCATCTCGCTCGTCGTGCCCGAAGGCGCGAGCGCCATCATCGAGACCAACGCCGAGACGGTCGTCAGCGACGGGATGGCCGTGGAGGAAGGAGCGGGCGCGGGCGGCGGAAGCCTGCGCCGCTGGAAAGTGGGCGCGGGCGGGCGCGTCTACACGCTCCGCACGGGCGACGGCCAGATAATTCTGCGGCGGCGCTGACAACCTGCGCCGCCTCTGCGCGCCTCCAAGCGCCAGAGGCGGGCGGCCATGTCGGAAGTCGGAGGAAAGGAACATTCTCCGCTTCGCGAACGTCTAAGTGTGGCGAAGCGCGAACTCGACAGGTCGCCCGGCTAATCAATCGGATTTATTTCTCGAACATCGGACACAAGCTCGTGAGCGTTTGACGAGCCGGGCGCTTCGTACACCCGCGACGAAGCGCCGCATCACAAATGGAATCCTCGAAATGAAGAATGGCTTTAGTCTGGCCGCCGCCCTCTGCGTGGGCGCGGCCATTTGTGTTTTAGGTAACCCGGCCGCGGCCCAGACGCCCGCCGCGCGCGCCCTCGCCGCCTCGCGCATTGTCGCCGACGACTATGCGCCGTCGGGCACGGCCGCCGCGTCGGCGCTTCCCGTCAGGCGCATCGCCTCTCTGCGCGCCGCCGAGACGCTCGTTGGCTCGCGCGTGACCATCACGTTCGACACGCCCATCACCGACTACACGGCCGCGCGCGACGGCGGGCGGTTTCTGCTGCGCGTCCCGCGCGCCGCGGCGTCGTTCGTCCCGACCGCGCTCGTCGGCAGCGGCTTCACCGAGGTCTCGGTCGAGCGGCAACGGGACGATCTGCTCTTCACGTTCACTTTGGAGCCGGCGACGGGCGCGAGCGTCCGCCAGAGCTTCAACCGCCTCGAAGTGAACTTCGTCCGGCAGGCGGCGGCGCAGGGGCAGCAGCAAGGCTCGGCCGCGCAGCCCGCCCCGACCCCCGCGCCCGCGGGCGGCAACCCGGCCCCGGCTTCGGGTCAGACGCAGCCCGCCGACAGCATCCCCACCACCACCTCCGAGGAGGTCAAGGCCACCGAAGGCAAGTCGGCGACGGCGCTCGCCACTGATGTTAAGACCCCGAACGCGGGGCGCGTCAACCTCCCGCCGGAGAAGGCCGTCGCCGTCGCCATCAGGCGCTTCGACAAGCCGCCCGTCATCGACGGCAAGCTCGACGACGAAGTGTGGAAGCGGGCGACAATCTTCAAGGACTTCATCCAGTACCGGCCCGTCGATCTGGTCGCGCCCTCGAAGCCGACCGAGGCCTTCATCGGCTACGACTCGAAGTTTATCTACGTCGCCTTCCACGCCTTCGACGAGCCGGGCAAGGTGCGCGCCACCATCGCCAAACGCGACGCCATCTTCGACGACGATACGGTCGGCATCTTCCTCGACACCTTCGACGACGGCCGGCGCGCCTACGAGCTGTTCTTCAACCCGTTGGGCGTGCAGGCCGACGCCACGTTCGTCGAGGGCGTGAGCGAAGACTTCAGCACGGACATCGTCATGGAGTCGAAGGGCGCGCTCAGCGACGACGGCTACGTCGTCGAGGTCGCCATCCCGTTCAAGTCTTTGCGCTACGTCGCCGGCAAGGACAAGAAGTGGGGCTTGCACCTGCTGCGCACCATCAAGCGTTTCAACAACGAGCAGAGTTCGTGGATGCCGATCTCGAAAGACAACTCCAGCATCCTCGGCCAGAGAGGACACCTCACCGGCCTCGAAGGCGTCTCCACCGAGCGCACCCTCGAACTCATCCCGTCGCTGACCGTCTCGCAGGAGGGGCAGCGCGTCCGCACCGTCAGCCCGCTCGACGCCGGCCGCCTCGCCGGCGGCTCCGACACGGGCCGCTTCCTCAACCGCCCCGCCGGCTTCGATCCCGGTCTGTCGGCGAAGTACACCATCACGCCGCAGGTCACGCTCGACTTCACTTACAATCCCGACTTCGCGCAGGTCGAGGCCGACGCCACGGTGGTCACGGCCAATCAGCGCTTCCCCATCTTCTTTCAGGAGAAGCGCCCCTTCTTCCTCGAAGGCAAGGAGATTTTCGAGACGCTCATCAGCGCCGTCCACACGCGCGCCATCGTCGATCCCGACTACGCCGTCAAGCTCACGGGCCGGCAGGGACGCAACACCTTCGGCGTGCTCTACGCCTCCGACAAAGCGCCCGGCAACCTCAACGAAGAACAGCGCGACTTCGTCCGCGACACCCGCAACCCATTTGAGGAGCGCGAGGCGTTCGCCAAGATTCTCGACAAGAACGCGACCGTCGGCATCCTTCGCTTCAAGCGCGACTTCGGGCAGGAGAACCACATCGGGCTGCTGGCGACGACCTACAACTTCATCGACCAGTACAATCACGTCGCCGGCGCCGACGCCCGCTTCCGTCTCAACAAGACGACGACCTTCACCACGCAGGTCTTGGGCAGCGTCACGCACCGCCCCTTCTTCTACGCGGAGGAGGGGGGCGTCTTCGACCGCAAAGAGAAGGGAATGGCCTACAGCGCCTTCATCAACATGAACGGCCGCAACTGGGGCTACGAGGCCGGCATAACGGGGCGCTCGAAGTTCTTCCGCGCCGACGTGGGCTTCAACCGCCGCTTCGACACCAACAACCCCGTCGTCTTCGTCCGCTATCAGGCGAGCGAGCGCCCGAAGAACTGGCTCGTCAGTTGGCGCGTCTTCAACGGCTTCAACTCGAACTTCGACTGGAAGGGACGCCACCAGCGTTACAACAACGAGACGCAGCTCCAGCTCCGCCTTCAGCGGCAGACGTGGCTGGGCGTCGGCGTCGAGGAGGGCTACGAGCGCGTCTTCGAGGAGGAGTTCGGCCCCACGCGCGCGGCGCAACGCCTCGTCGTCGAGCGCCGGTTCAGCTCCGTACTGGCGGCCGGTCTCCCCGCGTGCGACCAGTTCGGCACGCTCCCGCCGCCCGTCGCCGACGACCCCGAGACCCCGGAGAACGAGGAGCTACGCGTCCCCTTCTGCACCTTCTACGGCGCAGACACGGAGCGCTCCGTCAATCGCAAGTCGCTTTACGCCTACGCCGAATCGGCGCCGTCGAAGAAGTATTCCTTCAACCTCTTCACCTCCTACAACTGGGGCGTCATCGACCTCGACTTCGGAACCTCCAATCCGAGCTACCCGCGCGTCAGTCCCGCGGCGCTCACCCTCGGCGGCGACGCGCCGCTCGATCCCGGCCGTGGCAACGAGTGGTTCCTCGAAATGGGCGGAGCCTACCAGCCGACCGATGCGCTGCGGGTCTCGCTCAACTACACGAAAAACCGGCTCACGCGCAACGACACCGGCCTCGTCGCCTTCGACGACAACATCTTTTCCCTGCGCGGCACCTATCAGTTCACCCGCTTCTGGTTCGCCCGCGCGCGCGCCGACTACACGACGCTCGGCTCGCGCATGCGGATGCAATACCTTGTGGGCTGGGCGCCGAACCCCGGCACGAACTTCTACGTCGGCTACAACGACGACCTCAATCGCAACGGCCTGAACCCCTTCACGAGCGACCTCGAACCCGGCTTCCGCCGCAACGGCCGACTCTTCTTCATCAAGATGTCCTACCTGTTCCGGCGCAGTTTTTAAGTGCGCGCGCGTCGCCCCCGAGCGCGCGCGGCGGGCGCATTGAGCGACAACAGTACCGCGAGCGGTAGCGAGCGGGTGCGGCACACGTGAGGCGAGCCTCCAGCCACAGCGTCACCCGCGAGGCTTCCGCTCGCGGTACTGTTTAGACGCATGGCCACGACACTTCATACGCATGGCTACGACACCTCTTTTTTACATTCTTTTGACACTTCATCACGCCCGCAGGCAAAACCCCGCTCAGGTTTCAAATCTAAGCGTGTTAGACTTTAGTACCCCCGAGCCGAAGCGCCGCCGCGACCGTCAATTCAGTCGAACATTTGTATGCAGTCATCAAGGGCTTATTCATTTTCCCGGAACGGCCAACGGACTTTGGCCGCATTGTGCGCGCTCGTGCTCGCTGCGGTGAGCGGTTGCAAGAGCGATTATCCGGCGGGCGCGCAACAAGAGCGGCCGGGCGGCGGTGGCGGTGGGGCGCGCGAGGCGCGGCAGGTGAAGACGGCGCGCGTCGCCGAGATGCCCGTCGGACAGACCGTCACGGTCAACGGCACACTCGCCGCATACGATCAGGCGGAAATCGGCGCGAAGGTTGCCGGCCGGTTGCAAATCGTCACGGTCGATCTCGGGAGCGTCGTCCGCCGCGGTCAGCTCGTCGCGCGGCTCGACCCGCGCGACTACGAGTTGCGCGTCCAGCAGTCCGTGGCCGCGCTTCAGCAGACGCGCGCCCGTCTGGGGTTGCCGCTCGAAGGCAATACCGACCGCGTCGATCCCGAGCAGACGGGCACGGTCAAGTCGGCGCGCGCCCTGCTCGAAGAGGCGAAGGTGACGCGCGACCGCGCCGCCACGCTCGTCCAGCAGGGAATTATCGCCCGCGCCGAGTACGACTCGGCCAGCGCCTCTCTGCGCGTGGCCGAGAGTCGCTATCAGGACGCCATCGAAGAGATACGCAACCGCGAAGGGCTGCTCTCGCAACGGCGCTCGGAGCTGGCGCTCGCCCGGCAACAACTTACCGACACGGCTGTCTACGCGCCTTTCGACGGGACGGTCGAGGAGAAGCTGGGGAGCGTGGGCGAGTTCGTCGCGGCCGGCGCGCCGCTCATCCGTCTGGTGAAGATGAACCCGCTCAGGTTCCGCGCCGAGATTCCCGAACGCGAGGCGGCAAGCGTCCACGCCGGGCAGAATTTGCGCGTCACGGTCGAAGGCTCGCCGCGCGCCTACGCGGGCCGGGTCGTCCGCCTCAGCCCGACCATCAAGGAACAGAACCGCATCCTCGTCGTCGAGGCCGACATCTCCAACGATGGCCTGCTGCGCCCCGGCTCCTTCGCCCGCGCCGAGATCGTCACGAGCGATGCCGACATGGCCGTCACCGTCCCGACGAGCGCCGTCGTCACCTTCGCCGGCATCGAGAAGGTCATCATCGTGGACAACGGCAAGGCTCTGGAGAAGCCGATCACGACGGGCCGCCGCGTCTCCGAATGGACGGAGGTCGTCAGCGGCGTCAACGTCGGCGACGCGGTCGTCCTCGAACCCGGCAACTTGCAGACGGGGCAGCCCGTCAGCGTGGTCGAGTAAAGTTCAAAGTTCCGAGTTCAAAGTTCAAAGGCCGAACAGCTTTTGACTTTGAACTTTGAACTTTGAACTCGGAACTTGAGAAATGCAAAAGCTCGCGGAAATTTGTATCAGGCGTCCGGTCTTCGCGTCGATGATCATCCTCGCGCTGGTCGTGGTCGGCGCGGCCGGGTACATGGGCCTCGGCGTTGACCGCTTCCCGTCGGTCGATCTGCCGACGGTGAGCGTCCGCACGGGTCTGCCCGGCGGCTCGCCCGAGGAAGTCGAGAACCTCCTCACGCGGCCCATCGAGGAGGTCATCAACACGGTGGACGGCATCGACGAGCTGCGCTCGATTTCCGGGCAAGGCTCCTCGTTCGTCATCGCCACCTTCAAGCTCGACCGCGACATCGAGACCGCCGCGCAGGACGTGCGCGACCGCGTCGCCACGGTCGTCCGCCAACTCCCCGAGGACGCCACGCCCCCCACCGTCTTCAAGTTCAATAACGACAGCGCGCCGATTTTGACCGTCGCGCTCACGGCCGACCGGCCCCTGCGCGAGCTCACCGAGCTGGGCGACAAGACCGTGCGCCCGCAGCTCGAGCGCGTCGGCGGGGTGGGCGAGGCGGCCGTTGTCGGCGGCATCGACCGCGCCATCAGCGTCTGGATCGACGCCGAGCGCCTCGCCGCTTACCAGATTCCGATTACCGCCGTCCGGCAGGCCATCTCGCGGCAGAACGCGGACGTGCCGGGCGGCAACGTCTCATCCGGCCGCGAGGAATTGACGCTCAGGACGATGGGGCGCTACACCGATGCGCGCGCGATGAACGACCTCGTCGTCGCTACCGTGGACGGCGCGCCCATCCGCCTGCGCGACGTGGGCCGCGTCGAGGACGGCACGCGCGAGCAGCGCAGCCTCGCGCGCCTCAACGGCACGCCCACCGTCACACTTGAAATCCGCCGCCAGTCGGGCGCCAACACGCTCGACGTAATCAACGGCGTCAAGCGCGAGCTGGTGCGGGCGCAGGCGCAACTGCCGACGGACGTGAAGCTGGAAATCATTCGCGACCAGTCGCGCTACATCGAGGCGGCGCAGCACGAGATTCAGACGCACCTCATTCTGGGCAGCATCCTCGCCTCGCTCGTCGTTCTGCTCTTCATGCGCTCATGGCGCTCGACGCTGATTGCCGCCGTCGCCATCCCGGCCTCGGTCATCTCCACTTTCGGCATGATGCGGGCGCTCGACTTCACCCTCAACTCCGTGACGATGCTCGCGCTCGTCCTCATGGTCGGCGTGGTCATCGACGACGCCATCGTTGTGCTCGAAAATATCTTCCGCTTCATCGAGGAGAAGAAGATGCACCCCGCGGAGGCGGCGCGCGAGGCGACCAAAGATATCGGTCTCGC
>DASVES010000432.1:0-9766 GCA_036380435.1 Pyrinomonadaceae bacterium
CCGGCGGACGTTAATCTGTCCGCCGGCCGGCTCGCGTTTGACCGATTGTTTGGTTCACCGCCCGGAGCCTTAAGCAGGCCCGAAGCGGCGGCGGTATTCGCCGCTGGTGATGAAGGCCTTGACCATCTCGGCCGCGCGGAAGTCGCCGCCAAACTGGTTGAGCTTCGCGAGCCAGAAGTTATAGCCGGAGAAGTCCGTGTCCGGCGGATCGTCCGGGTTGCGCCGGAGATAGCCGAAGTACTGCATCAGCACGAACGCGCGGTTGAACTCCCGCGCGCGGAAGTCCGCGTCGTCGGCCACCTTGATGAGCACGGTCGCGCGCGTCTCCGTGCCGGAGCCCAGACCGGCGACTAACGCGTTGCGCTCAGCGGCGGAGAGTGAGCCGCCCGTGTTGACGTTTAAGGCGTCAACGTACTGCTCGTTGGTCAGCCCGTCGTAGAGCGTGCGGAACGCCTCCTGCTCGATGACGAACTCGTCGGCGTACTCACGCCGGTTCGCCTCCATGCGCTCCAGCGCGCCGGGTTGGCCGATGACGACGCCCTGACTGATGCGCTGCGTGTCAGGCAGAAACTCCGCGAAGCGCGGCTGCCGGCCGTAGGCGGCTTGATAGGCGCGATAGACGAAGTAGCCCGTCCCCTGAAACTCGATGGAGAGGAAGAAAGCGCCGGACACGTCGGCCCTGCGCGCCTGACGGCACAACTGATCCCCGCCGCACGAGTTGATGATCCCGGTCCAGAAGGCGAAGCCTTCGGCGTCCGGCTCGCGGTTGAGGAAGTCGAGATACTGCTGGCGGACGAAGAAGCCCGTCTCGTCTATTGGGTTGGCCGGCTGGTTAGCGACGGCGAGGGCGCGGATTACGGAGCCGCCGCCGATGTCGCCGACGAGCGTGGCCGCGCCCGTCGAGAGGTTGATGCGGTAGAGACGCGAGGCCGCGCCCGTGTTTAGCGCGGCGAAGGCCGCGTTGCCGACCGTGGCGATGTCGAAGCCGACGAGGTTTCCGGTGTCCACGCCGAGCGGGCCGACGGTGTTGAGCGTCCCCGCGTTGGGCGGGTTCTGCGTGACCAGCGTGTCGCGCGTCGAGTCGATGCCGTAGAGCGTGGTGACGGTCGCGCCGGCGAAGCTGTTGGTGTAAGCCGAGCCGACAACGTTCGGGTCCTGCCCGGCGTTCGTGTCGCCGGCCGCGTAGGCGAGCGTGCCGTCTACGGTGGCCGCGCCGTTGTCCACGTTGATGCGAAGGTTCTGATCCGCTTCGCTCGTCACGCGCAGGCGGTCGGGCACGGGGTTGAAGTCAACGCCGAAGCTCGTCCCCGACAGCGCCGACGAGACGGTGGAGGCCAGTTGCGCCTGACCGTTCGACGGGTTGACAGTGTAGAGGCGGCCCGAACTGCCGAGCGCGTAGAGCTGCGTGGTGGCCGGTCGCACGTCGATGCCGACGACGCTCTCGCCCGCCTGGAGGCCGGTGATGGCGTTCGTCGAGACGACGGCGCCGGGAGCAGCAGCATCGAGCTGCAACAGGTTGTTCGCCGAGTCAACCGCATAAAGGATCGTCGGGGCGGAAGCGTCGTTGTCCTGAATCGTCACCGTCGCCGTGAAGGCCGAGGTGAGGAGCGACCCCGTAGGGTTGCGGAGCGTGACGCTGAACGTCTCATCCGACTCGACGAGCGCGTCGTCCACGATGAGCACGTCGATGGTCTTGCTCGTTTCGCCGGCGGCGAAGCGTAAGCGGCCGAAAGCGGGGTTGAAGTCGGAACGCTCGGAGGCCGAGCCGCTCACGGTGGCGAACTCGACCGTGGCCGAGCCGGCCGTGCTCCCGGTGCGCGTGATGGTCAGCGTGACCCGGCCCGACCCTTCGGAAACGGCGAGCGCCGTCGCGCCGAACTGGAAGGAGCTGCCCGGCGAGGTCGTCGCTTTCGGCTGGATGTCCGGGTCGAGGTCGTTCGCCTCGTCGCCCGTGAACCGCGTCTGGGAAGCGCCGCTCGCGGTCATCACGTAGATTTCAAAATTGTTGCCGTCGCGGTCGCTCGTAAACGCGATGCGCTCGCCGTCGGGCGAGGCTCCGGGCCGTCCGTCGAAGGCGGGGTTGTTGGTGAGACGCTGCGGGTTCGTCCCGTTGGCGTTCATGATGTAAATCTCGTCGTTGCCATCGCGCGTGCTCTGGAAGACGATGCGGCCCGGCGGCCACGACGGGTTCAAATCCTCGGCCGGGTTGTTCGTGAGGTTCACCTGATTGGCGCCATTGGCGTCCATGCGGTAAATCTCATCGTTGCCGTCGCGATTGGAGGTGAAGGCGAGCAGGGCGCCGCTGGGCGCCCACGAGGGGCGGAAGTCGTCGGCCGTGCTGTCGGTCAGACGCGTCTGGGCCGTGCCGTCGGCATTCATCACGTACACGTCCTGATGGCCGTTGCGCTCGCTGGTGAAAGCGATCTTCGAGCCGTCGGGCGACCACGCGGGGTCAAGGTCGTTCGCCGCGTTGTCGGTCAGACGCGTCTCGGCCATCGTCGTCGCGTCGATGACATAGATGTTCTGGTTGCCGTCGCGGTCGCTCGTGAAGGCGATCCGCTTCCCGTCGGGCGACCAACTGGGGTCGGTGTCCTCGGCCGGGTCGGTGGTCAGACGCAGCAAGCCGCCGCCGTCTTCTTCCACCGTGTAGATTTCAAAATTGTCCTCGCGGTCGCTGGCAAAGGCGATGCGGCCCCGCCGCTCCTGCTCCTGCTCCTGCGACGCGGATTTTTCCTGATTCTGCCCCTGGGCAGAGGCGACGGAGGCGCCCGGCGGCACCAGAGCGCCGACCAGCCCCGCGAGCGCCAACGCCCCGGCGGCCAGACGACTGACACGCATTCTCCCGTTCATATAGACCTCATTCCTTGTTTCGACCCGAGCTCGCTCTCCGGGTTTATCAATCCAATCTGGAGCCACGCCGGACGACTCAACATTAAGGAGCCGTCAATCGACAGGCAGGGAAATAACTGAGCAAAGACGGGCAGCCCAAGACGCTTCCGCCGCCGCTGGAGTTGACCGCCGACCCCTTCTTTCGGCCGCGCCACTTTGCGCCGCCGAAAAAAAATCGGGCCTGCCGGGCCGACCATAAATCCAAAAAACCGCCGCCCTCGTAGATTGTGCAGATTTCAGAAAAACTGTCCTAACTACGCGACACGGAGTCTGAACGGATTTAGACAGACTCTTCAGGGGTGAAAATTATTTTCCGAGGCGCCGCTCCGGCCGACACCGACGGCCGCGGCCCTTCGGCGCCTCTCGCGCACGACTACGCGCGCCGCCGAGGCGCCTTTCAAACCAGACGGGTTGGTTCAACGAAAGTATGAAAGGGAACACAGGGATGCGAAAAATATTGACAGCAGTAGCCGCCGGCGCGCTCGCGCTGGCCATGCTCTCGGGCGGCCCCATCCGCCCGACACAGGCTTCGAGCCACCGCGAAGCGCCGCTCATCGTGGCCGACCCGCTGGCCGACAACACGGACGTTTACGCCTTCCGCAGCACCGAGGCGGGGCGCGAAGGGTTCGTCACCTTGATCGCGAACTACGTCCCGTTCCAGGAGCCTTCGGGCGGGCCGCACTTCTACCCGTTCGACGACAACGTCCTCTACGAGATCAAGATCGACAACACGGGCGACGGCAACGCCGACGTGACCTACCAGATACGCTTCCGCACGGAAGTCAGGAACCCGGACATCGTCCTCGGTCAGGCCGCGCCCAATCAGGCGCTTGCGGGCACCGGCGGCATCGAGCCGCTCATCACCTCGCTCGACGACCCCGATTACAACGAGCCGCAGTTCTACACCATCACCCGCGTCAACCGCGCGAGCCGCACCTCGACCGTGCTCGGCACAAATCTGCCGACCCCGCCCGCCAACGTCGGCGAGCGCACGACGCCCAACTACGAGACGGCGCTGGGCGCGCCGGCCGTCCGCAATCTCTCGAACGGCGGTCGCGCCTTCGCCGGCCAGCGCGACGAGGGCTTCTACATCGACGTGGGCGCCATCTTCGACACGCTCAACCTGCGCTCGATTACCGACACGGGCGGCGTCGATTCCACCTCGGGCTTCAACGTCAACACCATCGCCATCGAAGTGCCGATTCAGGAGCTGACGCGCACGGGCACAGTCCCGGCCAGCTCGACCGCCGACGGCGCCGTGGTCGGCGTGTGGGCGACGGCCAGCCGCCGCTCGACGACCGTGCTCCGGCCCGGCAAGCGCGTGGTGACGGGGCCGTTCCGTCAGGTCTCGCGCCTCGGCAACCCGCTCGTCAACGAAGTCATCATCCCGCTCAAGCTCAAGGACGCCTTCAACTCGCTGAACCCTTCGGGCGACGCCGTGGCCGCGCCCTTCGTGCTCGACCCGCAGCTCGCGCAACTGCTCAAGGCCGTCTTTGGCATCAACGTCCCCGCGGCGCCGCGTAACGATCTGGTGTCCATCTTCGCCACGGGCATCCCCGTCAACGCCATCACGGGGCCGACCTACACGACCTTCCTCTCAGACGGCACGCCGCACGAGATGATGCGTCTCAACGTCGCCATCGCGCCCGCGGCCAGCCCGAACCGCCTGGGGCTTCTTGGCAACGACGTGGCCGGCTTCCCCAACGGACGCCGGGTCGGCGACGACGTGGTGGACATCGCCCTGCGCGCCGTCGCCGGCGGCACGCCCTTCACGCCGGAGACCAACTCACCGCCCAACAGCACGCTCGGCGACGGCGTTGACCGCAACGACGTGCCTTACCTGATGCGCTTCCCCTATCTCGGCACGCCGCACAGCGGCAACACCAAGATGGGCAAGCCGCACGAGCACCACAACGTCATCCCTTCGTCCGAATAATCGAGCCAGGGGGGACGGGCGGGCGGTGCTTTGAAACAGCGCCGCCCGCCTTCATCTATCACTTGTCATCTATCGAGAGCCGCGTTTCGCGTCGGAGGAGAGTAAGCCGTGAAAACTTCTAAGCTGGTCATGCTCGTGTCGCTGGGGGCGGTTGTCCTGGCGGCGGGCGCGCTGGGCTTTCGACAGTACTCGCAGAACTCGGCGGGACGCGCGGCGGCGTCGGCGTCGGGTGAGTCGTCGGCACAGCCGGCGAGTTCCGAAAAGCAGACGCCGGCCGACGTGAGAATCCGCGCGGGCGAAGGCAAGATTAAGATCGCGCCCGACAAGCCGGACGGCTACAACCTGCTCGCCTCGGCCTACATGCAGAAGGCGCGTGAGACCGGCGACTACGGCGTCAACGCCAAAGCCGTGGAGGCGCTTGAGCAATCATTCCGCGTCGCGCCCGACAACTACGACGCGATCAAGCTCAACGCCAAAGTCCTCCTCACCTACCACCGCTTCGAGGAAGGGCTGGCCGAAGCCGAGCGCGCGCGGAAACAGAACCCCGAAGACCACGACGTGTACGGCGCGCTCGTCGATGCCAACGTCGAGCTGGGCCGTTACGACGCGGCGGTCGATGCCGCGCAGCGGATGGTTGACCTCCGGCCGGATGCCGCCGCCTATTCGCGCATCGCCTACATGCGCGAGCTTCACGGCGACACTGAAGGAGCCGTCGAGGCCATGTCGGTCGCCCTCAAGGCCACCGACCCGCGCGACCCCGAGGCGGTCGCCTGGGCGCGTGTCCAACTCGGCCACGCCCTCGCAAGCGTCGGCAAGCGGGCCGAGGCCGAGCGCGAATATGACCACGCGCTTCGCGTGCTGCCCGGCTACGGCGCGGCGCTCACCTCGAAGGCCGACGCACGCGCCGCGGCCGGCGACTTCGACGCCGCGGTAGAGATTTATAAACAGTTCGATTCACACGACGCACACCTCGCCCTCGGCGACCTCTACGCGCGGCTCGGCCGCACGGAAGATGCGGCGCGCGAGTACGAGTCGTTCGAGCGGGCCGAGCACGAGGCCGCCGCCGAGGAGAACGACATGAGCCACCTCACGCGCTTCTGGGCCGATCAGGGTAAGAACCTCGACGAGGCGGCCGACATCATGCGCCGCGAACGCGTGCGGCGCGGAGACATCTACACCTGCGACACGCTGGCGTGGGTGCTCTACAAGAAGGGCGACCTCGCCGCGGCGCGGCAGGCGATTGACGAGGCGTTGCGTCTGGGCACGCGCGACGCGAAGATCAACTACCACGCCGGCATGATCTATCAGGCCCTCGGCGAGTCGCGCCGGGCCGCCCGTCACCTCAAACTCGCCCTCGACATCAACCCCTCCTTCGACGTGCTTCAGGCCGAGGCTGCTCGCCGCGCCCTCGACTCGCTCAACGTCTGAAGGCGCGTGCGCGCGGGACGTTTCGCGTCTTGGGCTGGCGGGCACGGCCCGCCTTTAAACAGTACCGCGAGCGGTAGCGAGTGGGTGCGACTGGGGGCAGTGAGTCGCCTCATCAGCGCAGACCCGCTCGCTACCGCTCGCGGTACTGTTTTAACCGGCCGTAACGCGCTTTAGAGACCGAAGCGCTCCCCATATCAAGTGAGTTGGCGCCCCCCGCAAATCGTCTCGTCAGCGGCGCAGGTCGGAAGATTTGCGACGCGTCGGTCTGCGCCCGCGCCGGCTGCGGAAGGGCATGAGCGCCATCCAGCCGAGGGCCTTCGCGCGCGGGTGCTTGCGGCGGCCGCGTGGTATAATTGCTTGCATATACAAGGGTTTAGCGGGCAGACGGCGGCGAGCCGAAAGGCCCGCGTTTGCATCTAAGAAGAAAATGGAGAATAGTAGGAGGCCGTGCGCCGAAGCGTCGGAAGTGGACGTTCAAACATATTTCAGAGGGGTATCGGGAAGAGAGTAATGGCTAAAAATCTGGTTATTGTCGAGTCGCCGGCGAAGGCGAAAACCATCAACAAGTATCTCGGTTCCGACTACAAGGTGATGGCCTCCTACGGCCACGTCAAGGACTTGCCGACGAAGGGTCTGGGCGTGGACGTGGAGAACAACTTTCAGCCCACCTACGAGGTCATCCCCGAGACGAGAAAGCGCAACAACAAGAAGACGCTCGCCGAACTCAAGAAGGCGGCCAAAGAGGCCGAGGCCATCTATCTCGCGGCTGACCCTGACCGCGAAGGCGAGGCCATCTGCCAGCACCTCGCCGAAGAGATCGTGCCGAAGCGCCCGGCCAAGCCGCACTTCCGCGTGATGTTCAACGAGATTACGAAGCGCGCCGTGCAGGCGGCCTTCGACCACCCCATGCAGATCGATCAGCACCTCGTCGATGCCCAACAGGCCCGGCGCGTGCTCGACCGACTGGTCGGCTACAAGGTCTCGCCGCTTTTGTGCCGCACCATCGGCGGGAAGCTGTCGGCGGGGCGCGTGCAGTCGGTGGCGCTGCGCATGGTCGTCGAGCGCGAGCGCGACATCGAGAAGTTCATCAAGACCGAGTACTGGACGATTGCCGCGAACGTGTCGGCCAACTTGCCGCCCGCCTTCGACGCCCGGCTCTACAAGGTCGGCGAGCAGACGGTAAAGACCGGCGCGTTCGATCAGGACGCGAAGAAGGGCGAGATTCACATTAAGGATGAGGCGACGGCGAGTGCGCTCGTCGCGGAAGCCGGAGGGGAGCAGTTCGTCGTCGCGGAGGTGGCGACCAAAGAGCGCAAGCGCAACCCCGTCCCGCCCTTCATCACGTCGAAGCTCCAGCAGGAGGCTTCGCGCAAGCTCGGCTTCGCCGTCAAGAAGACGATGATGCTCGCGCAGAAACTCTACGAGGGCGTCGAAATCGGCTCCGAAGGTTCGGTCGGTCTCATCACCTACATGAGAACGGACTCGACGCGCGTCTCCGAAACGGCGCTCGGTGAGGCGCGCGATTTCGTCGGCACGCAGTACGGCACACAGTACCTGCCCGAGAAGGCCATCCACTATCGCTCGAAGAAGGACGCGCAGGACGCGCACGAGGCCATCCGGCCGACGGAAGTGGCGCGCACGCCCGATTCCGTGGCGAGCTATCTGGGCCGCGACGAGCTGCGGCTCTACCGGCTCATCTGGCAGCGCTTCGTCGCCTCGCAGATGATGCCGGCCGTCTTCGACCAGACGACCATCGACATCAGCGCCGGCCGCCTGCTCTTCCGCGCGACCGGGTCGGTCTTGAAGTTCGACGGCTTCCTCCGCGTCTACGAAGAAGGGCACGACGAGAAGACCGAAGAGGACGACGAGGCGGGCCGCAAGCTTCCGCCCGTCGAGCAGGGCGAGCGTTTGCGGCTCAACGCCGTCACGCCCGAGCAGCACTTCACGGAGCCGCCGCCGCGTTACACCGAGGCCACGCTGGTGAAGGCGCTCGAAGAGAAGGGCATCGGGCGGCCCTCGACCTACGCGCAGATCATGTCCACGATCATCGACCGCGAGTACGTCGAGAAACTTGAAGGACGCTTCCATCCGACGGCGCTGGGGATGACCGTGAACGACCTGTTGATTGAGGGCGGGTTCGCCGACCTTTTCAACGAGACGTACACGGCGCGGATGGAGGAGGAACTCGACGAGGTCGAGGAAGGGAAGATGAAGTGGACGGAGGCGCTCGCCGAGTTCTACGAAAAGTTCGCGCGCGACCTCAAGGAGTTCGAGAAATATACGAAGACGAAGAAGGGGATGTCGCTCCCGACCGACGAAGTGTGTCCCGTCGATAGCGCGCCGATGGTCATCAAGTTCGGCCGCTTCGGACAGTTTCTCGCGTGCTCCAACTACCCGGAGTGCCGCACGACGCGCGAGGTGGCGAAGCCGCAGGCGGCCGCGGGCGAAGCCGGCGCTGAAGGCGCGGCCGAGGGAAGTGTCCCCGCCGCCGAGGACGAAAGCTGCGAGCTGTGCGGCAAGCCGATGGCTCTCAAGCGCGGGCGCTTCGGACAGTTCCTCGGCTGCACGGGCTACCCCGAGTGCCGCAACATCCGCAAGATAAGCAGGAAGGGCGTCGTCGCTCCGCCGCCGGTGCCGATTGAGGGCGAGACGTGTCCGGTCGATGGCGCGCAGCTCGTCCGACGCCACGGCCCCTATGGCGAGTTCGTCTCGTGCGCGAATTACCCCACCTGCAAGTACATCAAGCGCGAGACGACGGGCGTGGCCTGCCTGCGTCCCGGTTGTCGGGGCGAGCTGCTGGTGAAGAAGTCGAAGCGCGGGAAATACTTCTACGGCTGCTCGGAGTATCCGAAGTGCGACGCCGTCTACTGGGACAAGCCCGTAGCCTCCCCGTGCCCGCAGTGCAACGCGCCGTTCGTTTTGGAGAAAACGACGAAGAAGGGCACGTTCCGCATCTGCGCGCGCGGCGAGGAGTGCGGCTATCGTGAGGAGCGTCTGCCGCAGGCGCCGCCCGAGACGCGCGCGGGCGAGGGCGTGACGCCGCCGCACGCCGCGAGCTGAAGCGAGCGCACGGTCGGCCGGCATTTGATTTAACCGCGGAGGATAGGATAATTTATCCATCCCCCGCTTTTCTTTTCGCACGAAAGCAGGAAAACTTTTACCGCGGCGTGGAGTAATAACGGACTGCCGACCGCCGGCCGTTCACACACGCGGCGAACGACCGCCTCGGTGAGCGGCCGCCTTCACAGACATATATTTCGAGAAAGGTGTTAACGAGATGTTGAGAAAACGGATCGCAGCCCTGCTGCTCTGTACGCTGTTCCTGACGGGTCTGCCCGCGCAGGCGCAGCAAGTGGTCGTCGTGAACGCGCCGCCGCAGGCGAAGGCCGACCCGAACGACCCGGTCGAACGCATCAAGGACGAAGGACTGAACCGCTCGCAGGTGATGCAGACCTTGTCGTATCTGACCGATGTCATCGGCCCGCGCCTGACCAACTCGCCGCAGATGAAGCG
>DASVES010000433.1:0-15346 GCA_036380435.1 Pyrinomonadaceae bacterium
TTTGCGCCGCTACGACGTGATCGTGCTGCCGCACGGCGCGCCGGGCGACTATCAGGAGATGCTCGGCGAGTCGGGCGTGGCGCGCCTGCGCCGCTGGGCCGAGGACGGCGGCACGCTCGTGCTCATCAAAGGCGCGGCGGCCTTTGCCACGCGCGATGGCGTGAAGTGGACGACCGCGACGCTCAAGCGCCAGAAGCTCCCCGTCCGCCTCTTCTTCGAGGAAGGCGCTGATGCGACAGACACACAGCGCCCCGAACAGAGCGCGCCGGGCGAGGCGCGCGCCGCGCGTGAGGACTCGCAGCCCGCGCCGGGCACGGGGCCGCGGACGGCGCCGCCGCAAGCGGCAACGGAGGCGAGAGGGGAGGCGCAGAGGCCCGCCGCGGAGCCGAGGGCCGCAGGGGAGGGGCGTGCGTCCGAGGAGTCGGCGTCGGCCGCGCCCGTCCGAGATGTCGAACTCATCCGCACGTCGGGGGCGCTGCTCAGGGTCAAAGTCGATCCGCAGCACTTCCTCGGCTATGGTTACGAAGCGGACGTGGGCGCGACCGTCTCGTCGAACTACGCTTTCAACATCAGCCGGCAGGGCAAGAACGTCGCGGCCTACCCCGAAGAGGATTCGCTTCGTCTGGCCGGCTTCGTCTGGCCCGAGTCGCGCCGGGCGCTGGCCCGCACGCTCTACCTGTGGCAGGAGCGCGCCGGCCGCGGCCAAGTCATCCTCTTCGCCGACGACCCCAACTTCCGCGCCGCGCAACTCTCGACCATGCGTCTCTTCTTCAACGCCGTCCTCCTCGGCCCGAGCTTCGCGGGCGGGCGCTGAGAGAGGGGCGGCGCGGCAGGGAACACGGATTAAATGGATGAGACGGATGAGCACGGATTCGTGTTAATCCGTCTCATCCGTTTAATCCGTGTTCCGCTCCGCGCCGCCACAAAATCGCCCCGCGCGGTGTTTTAATGACAGGCGACGTGTGTAACGACCAAAGGAAGTCGCGGACAGCCGCGCGCCGATTAATCCAGAGACGAAGGAGAGACGGAGATGAAACGAGCCTGGAAACCGCTTTTGAGTTTGACGCTCGCGGCCGGAGTGCTGAACGTGTCGCTTCTTTCGGGGAGCGTCGCCGCTCAGACGAGCGCGCCGCAGACGCCGGCCGCGCGCACGCCGGCGCCCTTGCGCGCGCGAGAGAAGAAAGAGCAGACAATCGCGCGGCTCGAACGACTCATCCCGCAGTTGATGGCCGAGGGAGACGTGCCGGGTCTTTCGGTCGCGCTCGTGCGCGGCGGCGAACTCGTCTGGCACCGCGGCTTCGGCGTGCGCAACAGTGCGACGAAAGAGCCTGTCGGCCCCGACACCGTCTTCGAGGCCGCCTCGCTCAGCAAGCCGGTCTTCGCCTACGCCGTCCTCAAGTTAGTTGACGCCGGCAAGCTCGACCTCGACGCGCCGCTTAACAAATACCTGCCCGGCAACTACGACGTGGGCGAAGACGCCCGCCTCGCGCAAATCACCGCCCGCCGCGTGCTCAGCCACACCACGGGCTTCCCCAACTGGAGGCCGCGCAGCGGCGCCGACACCGCGCTCAAGATTTTCTTCACGCCCGGCGAGCGCTTCAGCTATTCGGGCGAGGGCTTCGTTTATCTGGCGAAGGCGGTCGAGCAATTGACGGGGGAGAAGTTCGACTCGTTTATGAAGCGGACGGTCTTCGATCCGCTGGGGATGACGAGCAGCAGCTACGTCTGGCAGGACAGGTTCGACGCGCTGAAAATTTTCACACACAACGCGGCCGGCCTGCCCGCGGGCCAGAACAAGCCCGAGCGGGCGAACGCCGCCGCGAGTCTCCAGACCACGGCGGCCGACTACGGGCGCTTCGTCGCGGCCGTCCTCAAGGGAACGGGCCTCAAGCGCGCAACGGCCCGGCTGATGGTCGCGCCGCAGGTCAAAGTCGGCGCCGGCTCCAACAGCATCACGCGCCCCTTGGGCGAGCTTTCGCCGAACGTCTCATGGGGATTGGGCTGGGGCTTGCAAACAACGGACGACGGAGTCGCCGTCTGGCACTGGGGCGACAACGGCAACACCAAGGCGTTCGTCGTCGCCTACCCCGAACAGAAGACCGGCGTCGTCTTCTTCACCAACAGCGCCAACGGCCTCTCCATCGCGCGCGAGCTGGTCGGCGAGACAATCGGCGGCCGGCAGCCCGCCCTCGACTGGATCAACTACGAGTCGTACAACTCGCCGGGCCGCACACTCTTCAAGAGCATCATGAGCAAGGGCGCCGTCGCGGCCCTGCGCGATTACCGCGAGTGGCGCAAGGGGCACGCCGCTGAGGCGCTCGACGAGCGCGCGATGAACCGTCTCGGCTACGACTTGCTCAACATGAAGAAGGTGGCCGAGGCCATCGAGGTCTTCAAACAGAACGTCGAAGACTACCCGCAGTCGTCGAACGTCTACGACAGTCTGGGCGAAGCCTACATGAAGGCCGGCGACAAGGAACAGGCCATCAAAAACTACCAACGCTCCGTCGAGCTTGACCCCAACAACACGGCCGGCGCCGAGACGTTGAAGAAACTTCAAACGCCGTGAGCGGCGCAGTACCGTGGCAAGCAGCGGTTTGCAAAGCCCCAAAGGGGCGAAATGAGATAGCCAGGGGCAGCGCCCCTGAATAATCGGCGGGAGTAATTCGTAAGCCCCGAAGGGGTGAAATATCCACGCTGGGTATTTCACCCCTTCGGGGCTTAATAAACACACCTCACTCACCGGGCAGCGCGTCCTGCGCGGCAGCTTCCTCGAAGACTGAGGCGGCTTTTGACTGCCTGTGTGGTTGAGTGCCGTCGCGCGGCCGGGGAACACGGATAGGACGGATGGGACGGATGGACGCGGATTCGTGCTTATCCGCGCTTATCCGTTTAATCCGTGTTACTGATGTGCGAATCGTGCTCAGTCGTCGGGGAACGCGCGGCCGAGGAGCGGCTGGCCGCCGAGGCTCTGGCGGAAGGCGAGGGCAATGACGGCGAGGAGGATGAAGAGGTCGAGGGCGAAGCCGGCGGCCCACCACGCCGTGAGGTCGCTCGTCGTGGGGAAGAAGATGAGATGGTGGATGAAGACCTGCGCGGCGAACATGGCGAGCAGGCCGTAGCGGTGGACGACGAAGGTGAGGATGGCCGCGGCGAGCGTCGCGCCGACCCACGCGTTGAGCGTGGCGCCGCCGATGAGTCCCCAGACCACGGTGATGATGAGCCAGACGGCGAAGGCCCCGGCGCGGCCCCGGCGGAACGGGAACGAGAGCACGAGCATGATGAAGATGAAGAAGAGCGAGACGACCAGCGGGGTGCGAAACTGGTGCGCGAAGGCGACGCCGAAATAGCTCAGCCCGAGCCAACTGGACGAGTCCTGCCAGACGGGCCTGAAGGGGCCGCCGCCGCCGAGCCAGTCGGTGCGCGCCAGCAGCGTGGAGAACACGAGGACGGTGAGGCCGGCGAGCGCGCCGACCAGCACGTCGCGCCCGACGAGCGGGTCGCGCCAGTCGCCCCCGACGAGACGCGTCCAAGAGATGATGCGGTGCGGCCAGCGCCGCCGGACGAACGGCTCGACGGAGAGATACAGGAGCCACCAGAAGAGTGCGGTGAAGATGCTCCACGCAAGGCAGTTGATGATGACGAAGAACTCGTCGGGCGTCGGCGTGTGGTGGGAGCGCGAGAGGTTGAGCAGCATGCCGACGGCGAACCCGCAGGCCGCGATTCGCGCCGCGCCCTTGCGGTCGCCGCGTCCGAGGCGCAGGTTCCGGCGCGCGAGCAGAGCGCTGCCGACCATCCCCAGCGCGAGCAAGCCGAAGATCAGGATGCCGAGTGTCTGGCGGCCCGCCGTC
Source organism: Pyrinomonadaceae bacterium (assembly GCA_036380435.1). Lineage (GTDB taxonomy): Bacteria > Acidobacteriota > Blastocatellia > Pyrinomonadales > Pyrinomonadaceae > DASQDT01. The sequence goes on from DASVES010000433.1 coordinate 3,852, forward strand.
GGACGCTCCTCCTCTTGTCGCGCCGGCGTGTCCCACGGGTGGACGATCTCGAAGTAGACGGGACGGCCGCGGTAGGCGGCCGCCTCGACGCGAATGGGAATCGCCGGGTTCTCCGGGTAGACGCCCTCCCACGCCGCGCGCGCGTCGCTCAGATACAGCGGCGCCCACTGCGACTCCACGGCCTTGAGCGCCGACGGTTCGAGACCAGCCTCGCGCAGCATCGCCGCCCAGTCGGCCCCGCGCGCCTCCTCGGCCTCGCCACGCGGCTCCTCGACCTGCGGCGGCACGCCGTAGAAGTGCAGCAGGCGGCCCCGCGTGTCGAGGTAGACGGTCGTCATCCCCGCGATTATCGGGGCGGGGTCGTCCCACCACACGGCCCCGAGGCTCGACGGGACGAGTTGTCGCGGGCTCCCGCGGTGCCAGAAGCCGATGGCCGGCGGGCGGCCCGTCTTCAACTTCTCCCAACGGTCGGGCGATGGGTCGTTCGCTTCGATGTAGTCGAGGGCCTTCGGGTCCAATCCGAAGCCGTCAGCCTCGTCCGCGGCGGGCGACGCGTACCCGAACCGCCCGGCCACCTCCCGCGCGCGCTCGCGCAGCACGTCGGGCGACTTCTCCAGCGGCACGAACCTGTACAGCTCAATCCTGTCCGCGAGCATGACGGTCGCGGCGAACATGACGAGGACGGATGCCAGCAGCGCGACGGCCACCGCCGGCCTGAGCACGCCCTCCCTCGGCGTGGCGGCGACCATCTCGGGCGAAGGCGTCTCCCCGGCCGCCAGCGCCGCCGCCAGTGGGTCGCCACCCGGCAGCGCCGCCGCTACTTGCAGCGCCGACGCGGGACGCTTCGACGGGTCAGATTCGAGACATCGCTGGATGACGCGCTCGACGACGGGGTCAACGTCCTTGATGAAAGATGAAATGCTCGGCGGCGCGCTCGTCTCGCGCTGGCGGATGAGTTCGTCGAGCGACGGCGCGTCGAACGCCTTGCGGCCCGTGAAGACTTCGTAGAGCAGGAGGCCGAGGCTATAGATGTCGCTTCGGGCCGAGACCTCTTTGCCGGTCAGTTGCTCGGGGGCCATGTAGGCGGGCGTCCCCGAGCTGATATCGCGGCCCGTGATTTCGTCGGCGAGTCCGGCCAGCCCGAAGTCGGTGATACGCGCGCGGCCCCGGCCGTCAATCATCACGTTGGCGGGCTTGAGGTCACGATGAAGCACGCCCTCGTCGTGCGCCGCCGCTAGCCCCGCGCAGATTTGTCGCGCCACCTCGACGGCCTTGTCCTCGGGCAGCCGGCCGATGCGCCGCAGCAGGCTGGAGAGGTCTTCGCCGTCGATGTACTCCATCGAGAGGAAGTGGGAGCCGCCCGTCTCGCCGATGTCGAAGACGCGGCAGACGTTCGGGTGCGACACCCTGCGGGCGGTACGCACCTCGCGGTGGAAGCGACCCAGCATCTCGGCGTCCTTCGACAGCTTCTCGGGCAGGAACTTGAGCGCCACCGCCTGCTTGAGCTTGAGGTCGTCGGCCCGCCAGACCTCGCCCATCCCGCCACGGCCGAGCGCTCCGACGACGCGATAGCGTTCGGCCAGCACGTCGCCGGGAAGGAAGCGCGCGTCGTCGTCTTCCGCGCCCACGCGCGCCTCGCGGCGCAGCAGTTTGGCCCCGTCGAGGAAGAGTGTGGAGATGAGCGCGCCCGTGGGCTGCCGGTGCGCGAGCAGTTCTTCGACCTCGCGCCGCAGCCCCGCGTCGCCCGAGCACGCCGCGTCGAGATACGCCGCGCGCTCCCCTTCGGGGCGATCCGCCGCCGCCTCGAACACCTCCTCAACTTTCTTCCAGCGTTCGCTGTCCATAAGCTTCGCGTGATAAGTGATGAGTGATAAGTGATAAGAAAGAAAAGAAGCCATTAGCTTTTAGCTGTTGGCTGTTAGCTAAGCGCTAAGAGCTAACAGCTTCTTCTCATTTATCACTTATCACTTATCACTCTCTCGACATTTCCCGATGCAGCCACGCTTCGGCCATCCTCATCTGCCGGCGGACGGTGGCGACCGACAAGCGCTCGACCTCGCCGATCTCTTCGATCTGGAGGCCGCCGAAGTAGCGCAGCTCGACGATGCGGCTCTTGCGCGGGTCGAGCCGGGCGAGTGCTTGCAGCGCCTCGTCGAGCGCGACGAGACCGGCGGCGCGCGCGGGCGTGAAGATGGCCGACTCTTCGAGCGACACGGCGCGCTCGCCGCCGCCGCGCTTGTCCGCGTTGTGCCGGCGCGCGTGCTCGACGAGTATCTGCCGCATCAGCCGCGCGGCCACGCCGAAGAAGTGCGCGCGGTTCTGCCACTCGGGGCCGCCGCCGCCGGCGAGCCGGATGTATGCCTCGTGGACGAGCGCCGTGCCGTCGAGCGTGTGGCCCTCGCGCTCGCCGCGCATGTAGCGGCGCGCGAGGCGGCGCAGCTCCGCGTAGACGAGCGGCGTCAGACGCTCAAGCGCGCCCTCGTCGCCGTTGCGCCAGTCGAGGAGCAGGCGCGTCACTTCGTGTGTCTGGGTCGTGGTCATCCGAACGGCCGTGTCCGCGCCTCGCCTCCGCGCCGGGCCGCGCGGGGCGGAGGGCGACGAGAGCTTATTGATTGCGGCGGGGGCCGTCAACAGATTCGTCGCACGTCGCCGGCTTTAACTGACGACCGCGACCGCCGCGACCGCCGCCCCCGGCGCTTCGTCCGCATTCTCTTCCCGCGCGCGGCTCACGACGGCCGGCGCGCCGAGCGCGCGCAACGCGCACAACGCGCCGCACAGTTCCACGCCGAGCCGCGCCCAGTTGGCACGCACCCACAGGTTGAGCGCGTCGGCGACCTCGGGGCTGAAGCGCCCTTCGACGATGGCCTGCTGGCCGCGTCCCACGGTCGGGGCCATCCAGCCGAGGACGACCAGCGCGGAGACGGCGGCGCAGGCCGCGAAGGCGAGCGTCCAACGCCGACGCCGCGGCGGCCCCGTCCTGCGGCTCAGACACAGCGCGGCGACGAGCAGCAGTGTGACCCACAACGGACTGAACAGCACGAAGAAGTTCGCTCGGCCTCCACCGAACTGCCTGAGCGCACCGTTGTAGGCGACGGCCGACTCGGGCAGGCTCGCGCTCCAGACAGGCACGACCATCAGCGCGTTGAACACCTGCCCGCCGAACCACACGGCGAAGATGAGCGCCGCCACGTGCAGAAGCACCCCCGCGATTCTGAGTCTCTGATTCACACACACCTCCACTGCGGCTGCGCCGGCTTTGTGCCCGCCGCCGCCTCTGGCTAGAACCTCATGCCCGTGTGGTATAAGGTCTGCCCGGCCTGATCGAACGCCGGCAGCGCGAACGCCACGACGGCGTAGGCGACAACGCCGCACAACGCCAGCGAGAACACGTAACAGGCCGTGGCGACGTAGCCCAGCGCCCGCTCCTCGGATTTCTTTTGACTCTTCATCACCGCCTCCTTCTTCCATCTCGGCTGCGCCCGCCGCGCGCCGGAAAATAACTTCCTCGCCCCGTAATGCGCGCCCCGGAGGCCGAATCGCTCACACCCCGAAAAATTATTTTCGCCGGCCCCCGAAGAAAAAAGGAGTGGGCGACCCGCGCGTGTGGGCCGCCCACTCCTTACTTAACCCCAGTCTTGAGTTGAAAAATGGCTTTGTTGATTTCAAAGGACTAACGGCATCAAGTCCAACTCAAGACTGCGAATCAGTGCCAGAAGTCCTTTGTTTGGGCGATTCGTTTTCAACTCAAGACTGGGGTTTAGTTACGAAGGTTCGGAACACAGTTCGGGCTAATGTGAGGAGAGTTTCGATGACCGGACTGCAAACACCACGACGTTGAAACAGTAATCCACGAAGTCACACGAAGCGGCACGAAACAGATTTAACCCGGCGCAGCTTCAGCCCCTTTTCGTGTCGCTTCGCGTGTCTTCGTGGATTGTCCGCGCCGCATCAATGCTGCTCGCCCGCCTCGACAATGGCAATCTCCTCGGGCGTGAGGTCGTAGAGTTCGTAAACGAGTTGGTCTATCTGGTAGTCGAGCAATTTGCACGCGGCTATATGTGATTCCTGCACCTGAATACTTGTATTAGAAGCTTTTGGAGCTATTATGAGATGTATGAGCGGCGAGAACGGAAGTGGTAACGGACTCCATACGACACTGCTAACCGAGCCCTGCACAATTATCAACGGCGATGCGTTGGCGGAGCTTGCCAAATTTCCCGACAACTTTTTTCAGTGTTGCGTTACAAGCCCGCCTTATTGGGGACTACGAGACTATGGCATAGAAGGTCAGCTAGGGGCGGAAATGTCGCTCGATGACTATATCGAAAAGCTTGTACTGATCTTCAGTCAAGTGCGTAGAGTATTAGCAGAAGATGGCACCTTATGGCTGAACATTGGAGATTCGTACACGAGTGGCAACAGAACGTGGAGAGATAACGATAAAAAGAATCGCGCGCGCGCGATGAATTACCGACCACCCACCCCACAGGGATTAAAGCCGAAAGACTTGGTTGGCGTTCCGTGGCGCGTTGCATTTGCCCTCCAAGCGGCGGGTTGGCATCTTCGCTCAGATATAATCTGGTACAAACCTAACTGCCAACCCGAATCTGTGAAGGATAGACCGACGCAATCACATGAATACCTCTTCCTCATGTCGAAGTCGGAAAAGTATTATTATGACTATGAAGCTATCAAAGAACCGACTAAAGATAGTAATGGTCTGAGGAATAGGCGCACGGTATGGTCAATTAATACTGAGGCCTTTAAAGACGCCCATTTTGCCGTATTCCCACCATCATTAGTTAAGCCCTGTCTTCTCGCAGGGAGCAAGACAAATTCTTTAGTGCTTGACCCTTTCTTTGGCTCAGGGACAGTCGGCGAGGTGTGTCTTGAAACTGGCAGGTTATGCGTCGGGATAGAGCTAAATTTTGAATACGCGAGAATCGCCCGGAACAGAATAGCGCAGAGGGCTAATAATTTAGCTTTCAGTTACTAAGTCACCGGCCGGGAAGCGCCAGTTTGCGTGAACGATACAACTATCTTTACTTACCCTTTTGATTTGTAATTTGCGCTCAGTCCCACCATCGAAATAGAGTTGGAATTTCAATTCACCTTTTGAATCTCTCACATGGCAATACCCGGGCTTAGGGAATTGCTTACTACCCTGCATCATCTCAAAAACACCATGCTCTGCTTCGAGTAACAGAGCCTTCGGTAATTCCACCAATTCATACTGCCATTCTTTAGGAGCCTTAGACAGGTTACGCAGGACAAGGATTCGATCATATGATCTCATGTGAGACAGAAATTGATCCCGAAGCCCTATCAGGTCACGTTCCTCGGCTCCCCATTGTCCTTTGCCCAACTCCATGAATTTTGAAATATGCACAGACTTGGGGTTGAGACCTTTATTAGCTTGAGTTTTCAGCGAATACCTCTCCCCACCTATTGTAATGTCGTGGCCGGGATTTCCTTTAGGGGCAAGTTCTGCCTGAGTGCCGCAAATGTTTGCCGCCCGCTCTAAGAGATACTCAAACTTATCCTTTGAAAATGGCTCGCGAGAGAAGCAGTGATGCAGGCGAAGCGCGTCACCTACTTCTCCGAGCATACATTCAGATATGACACTTGAGTTTTCATTACGCTCGAATGTATGCGGCCTCCTGAACTGATTGACTATCTCCTCAATCCAACCCAGTTGGCTTTCGGAGAGTTCCGGTAGCAGCTTGGCTACGTGTTTGATTCGCTCTTGCTTATCTTCGTCAGAAGCAGGTGATATTGAAGATTCTCCGACCCATCACTGACGCGAGTAGATCAGCCCCGTTTGACCCTGATATCTGCCACCGCAGTCTTTGAACTGTTCGAAGTAATAATGCGCCTTTCAGGCGGCCGGGAATTCAACCCGCTCGTAAACGTCCGCGAGTGAGACGCGGCAATCAATCGACGCGAGCGTGAGGACGCCGCCCTCCCCGCTCACTTCGGAGCGCGACCAAGTGTCGTCGGGCTGGCGTGAGAAGTGTTCGGCGTGGGGCCGATCCTGCGCGATGAGCACGTAGTCGCGCAGCGTCTCAATCGTGCGGTAGCGCGCGAACTTTTCGCCGCGGTCGTAGGCTTCGGTCGAGGGCGAGAGGACTTCAAAGATGACCGCCGGGTTAAGCAACACGTCGCCGTGCTCGTCGTGGAGGGCAGGCTCTCCGCAGACGACGGCCAGATCAGGGTAGGCGTAGAGGCCCTTTTCGCCCGCGCGGACTTTCATGTTCGGGGAGAAGCCGCGGCAGGGCGTGCCCCTCAACTGCGCGTGCAGGGCGCCGGCCAGATTGAAGCAGATGGTGCTGTGGGTCGGGCTTTCGCCCGCCATCGCGCAGACGAAACCGTCCAGATATTCGTGGCGGATTTCGGACGTGCGTTCGAGTGTCAAATACTCTTCCTGCGTGAAGGCCGGAAGCTGGGGCGGGAAGGACATCGTCACTCCTCAATCGCCGGCGAACGGGCCGACGCGTCCGCCCCGAAGTATAAACCACGCCGCCCGAAAACCTCACAGATGCGAATGGCTGGTAGTGGGTCATTTTCAATGTTGAACAAAAAGTAAGAGGGCGGCGCGAGTGGCCGCCGCCCTCTTAACACTATGAGGTGTTCGGTTTCGCGTGCCCCGATGCGCTACGTCCCCCGGCCCTTGTCACCTTTGCGCCGCCTGCGGACAGACGCGCCGACTCCTGCCAGTCCGGTGCCCAGGAGAATCATTGTGGCGGGCTCCGGGACGGGAGTGACTGTGACAGTTGGGTCTAAGTCGGTGGAATCAGTCTGAATAGTGCCCCATATACTCCAGTCGTACCATTTCACGGTTTTTGATCTGGAATTTGGTGAACCATCATCGAAGAATCTTGAAAAGGCTGGAGGATTTCCTGGAGGATCTCCCGGCGGTCCCGGCGTAGCCAAAAAGGCACGGCTGTTCAAAAATCCGTTGGCGTCAACCCACTGAGAGAACGATTGCTCCAATGGCCAATCCTCAAGGGTCCAGTGTTTGCTGTGATTTTCCACATTGAGGCTATAGCTCAAGATCTCGGTTGTCCACGGATCGCTACTTAGCACATCAGGCCTCGTGGAGTCATCAAATGTGAATATTTCCAAGTAGCTTAGGCCGATAAGACTGCCGGTGTCGAAAGTACCCTCGACCCTGTATTGCACAGTATCAGCACTAGCGGTGCCGCTAAGGGCAAGGCCGAGAAAGGTTACAAACGCCACGACGATGGATTTGACAACCCTCCGGCGTTCACGATACGTTTTGGTAAAATGTTCTGAGAAGTACATAACTAACCTCCTAAATTGCTTGATGCTCTCGTTCGCCTGCTCAGGGGCAGGTCCGCATTTGAGATGAGGCGGTAAACAATAAAGCCCTCCGCTGCTGTGAACACACTTCGCCCAAGAAAGCAGCATTCCTGCTTTTCGATAGCAAGTGTGTCACAGTGGATGAGGGCCGCACGATTCACCCTTTATGTGACTGATCGTTGATGTAAAGCTGGCGGGAGTGGGAGTGTCTCTCGTCAACGTGAGGTGTCGATCTGGCGGGTGCGAGGCACTCGCCGGAACGAACACAGGGGGATGAGGACAGCATATACTCTTATCGCGGAAGGGTGTCAAGATAAAAGGCGGCGGGTCATTTTCAACGCCGGACAAGAACGAGGATGGAACTGGGGAAGAAGCTAGGGCATACTCTTCTTTAGGTGTTCAACGTTGTAAATGACCCACTACCGAATGGCTTTGCACAAATGTTCGTGAACCTTGAACATTTGTGCAAAGCCGGTGTAACTACGGCTTCGTGTCTTTTAGCGAGGCTTCGTGGTTAATGCCTTATCTCTACTCGCGCGACTCGCTCCCGCCTAACGCTCGTCGCCCGGCGGGCGGGGAGGGCCGTCGCCGCCGCCCCGGCGTCCCCTCGGGCCACGGCCTCGCCGCGGCTCGTCCTTCATCTGTTGAAATTGCTGAAACTGCTCCGGCGTGAGCACCTGTTGCAGGCGCTCGTCGGTCTGCCGGCGAATCTCCTCGAAGCGTGGCTCCGACTCCTTGTGCAACGCGCGCAGTTGCCCACGCGTCTCGGAGAGAATCTGTTTGACCTGCGAGCGCTGCTCCTCGCTCAGTTGCAGACGCTCGGCCATCTGCTCGAAGCGGTCGCGTCGGTGTTCGCCGCCGCGCCCCGGCCCGGCAGACCACGCGCGGTAGGCGTTCAAGGCGAGTGCGCCCGCCGCGAACCCGAGCACGAAGACGGCGAGCGCCGCGAAGCGCACCTGCCACTTGCCCTTAGCGATCCTGTCCATTGACACCCTCCGCGTCGTCATCCGATTCGTAGATGGTCGAGTAGACCTGTCCGTAGTTAATCTCTTCTTCGCCCAGCTCGGCCTGCTCGAAGAGCACGGCCTCGGCCGAGTAGGGGTCGGCCGACGCGGCCGACTGCTGCGTCGGGTCCGTCGTGGGCATCAGGCCGAAGAGCGTCAGGCCCCCGAGGAGCACGACGGCCGTCGCCAGCGAGGAGACGAGCCCGCCGGCCGCGCGCCACAGCCGGCCCAACGAAAAGACTTCCGGCAGGGCCGCCTGCCGCTCGCGTAGCGCCGCCAGCACGCGCGTCTGAAAGAAGGGCGACGGCTCGAACGCCGTCGCGGCCGCACGCTCCCTGATGAGCAGCGACGAGATTTGCGTCGCCTCGTAGGCGCGTCGGCACCCGGCGCAAGCTTCGACGTGTGCGCGCACCGTCGAAAGCTCGCGCTCGCCCAACTGCGCGAGCGGGGCGCTCTCAAGGATGTCGATAACGTGTTGGTCTTTCATCTCCCACCTGCGCTTTCCAAAGTCTTGTCCGGCCTCTCCCCCTTGAACCCCAGCAGCTTCTCCACCGCCTCGCGCATCCGTCGCCGCGCCCGAAACGCCCGCACCTTAACTTTCGATTCCGACCAGCCCGTCATCTCCGCCACCTCTTTGACGGGGGCGTCTTCGCCGTCGATCATCGTCAGCACCAGCCGGTCGTCTGCCGACATGGTCTCCAGCACGCGCCCGGCCAAATCGGCGGCCACGACGCCGCGCTCGTCGGCGCGATGCCTTTCGGCGGCCGCGCCCGCCATCTTGCCCTCCAGCCACGCGCCCTCGTCATCAGTCAAATCCGAGACGGTCAACTCGGGCCGTCGCCCGGCGCCGCGCAGCAGGTTGAGGCACGTCGTCGTGGTGATGCGCGTCAGCCAGCCCTCGAAGGAGCCGCGCCCCTCGTAGGCGTCGAGCTGCGTGAACGCTTTCAAAAAAACTTCCTGCGCGGCCTCTTCGACCTGCTCACGCCGGCGGAAGAAGCGGCCCGCCGTGCGGAAGACGCGCGGGCTGTAGCGCCTCATGATCTCGGCGAAGGCAGACTCGTCGCCGTCACGCGCGAGGCGCGCCAGCTCCAAGTCCGTTGCCCGTTCAAGCCCATCCGGCAGAGGCGCACCCCGATAGATTGGGTGATGAGTGATGAGTGATGAGTGATAAGAAAGAGAAAGCGAATTTGTCCTTCTTATCACTTATCACTCATCACTCATCACTTCTTGAAAAGTGAGCGTCAGAGAATCTGACCGCCCCCTCGACGCTCGCCGCGACGCTCGCCGCGACGGTTCCTGCGCTCCTCGCGCTTCTGCTCCATCTGCGCTTTCTGCTCCGCCGTGAGCACCGACAGCGACTCCTGCCGCATGCGGAACTCTTCGCCCATCAGCTTAGCCTGAAGCGCGGCGGCCTCGGTCAACTTCTGGGCCGCGAGCTGCTCGTTGAAGGTGTTGCCCTCACCGGCCTGACGCACCTCGTCGTGCTTGGCGCGAAGCTGCTCGCGCAGCGCCCGTGTGCTCTCCCCGAAGCTCTGGTGAATCTGCTGGAGGCGCGTCTTCTGCTCCTCCGTCAGGTCGATGCCGCGGAACATCCCGCCGCCGAAGCGTCCGCCGCCGCGATGATCGCCGCCGCCGCCGCGACGCCCGCCCCACTCACCACGCTTGCCGTGATCTTTACCCTGAGCGTCGCCGCCGCCGGTCTGGGCGATGGCGAAAGGCGTGGCCAGTGCGAGGCCCGCCACGGCGGCGATGGCGAACGTCTGAATCTTTCCGAGTCTTTTCATTTTGGTTTCGTGCTCCTTAGTTTACCTGTGTTCTTGTCTTCTGAGGAGAGCCTCTTAAGGAAAAGACACCGGGCCGCCCCCGCGGGTTACCGACCCGGCGCCCTCGCGTGATTGCTTTAGCGATGATAGACGCGGCGCCCGTTCGGGTAAACGGTGACGAGTCTCCCGTTGGAGAGACGGTAGGTGCGCGCGCGCTGCGAAGTCTGCGGGTAGTACTGCCGGCTGCGCGAGCTGCGGACGACACGCCGGCCGTTCGGCAGAGTGACGATGGTGCGCCCGTTCGGGCGGACAGCCACGCGCCGCCCCGTGTTCGGGCTGCGGTAGACGCGGCGTCCGTTCGGGTAGACGGTCACGGTGCGGCCGTCGCGCGTCCGGTACGTGGTCTGCGCCGAGGCGGTCGCCGACAGGCCCGCGATGACGGCCGCGACGGCGAGTGTAATCCCCAAAATCCTTTTCTTCATTTTCTTCTCCTCTTGCTTGGTTCAGGGGGGAGACCCTGTGATTTATGACTGCGGGGAGACCGACCTAATGACTTCCTCTCGCTTGGACAACTCGCGGAAGCCTTCTGAACAGGTAAGACACCCGAAACCCTCGCGGGGTTACAGGCGTTCTTAATTCTTTACGCGCCGGTTAGAAATGGGCGTCGTCTGCATCTAATACGGACGCTCGAATTGATGAGTAAACCGCCGCTGTAACGTCGCGCATTTAAACGGTGTCTATCGACTTGGGGAGGATTTCCGAGCCGCCGATGAGAGCTTTCAGACGCATACATTTAGCCGCCGCCGCGCTCGCGCTTTTGTGCGGCGCCCTCGCGCCGGCGCTCGGGCAGCAGCAGACGCCGGGCGGCAAACTCTCACAGGCGCGCTCCGCTCTCGTCGATTCGGCCGAGGCGCACAAGTCCAGCGCGGAGGAACTGCTCCGACTCGTCACTGAGGAGGCCGACCGTCTCTCCGCCACGCACGAACAGCTCAAGCAGCTCTACGCCGACGGCATCGTCTCCAAAAAAGAGCTTGAGGAGAGCGAACGCCGCCTCGCCGACGCCCGCGCCAGACAGGAGAATTTGCGCCGCCAGATGGCCGACTCCGACCGTCTCATCGCCGAGACCGAGCAGGCCGAAAAACTCGCGAAATCGCGGCCCGCGTCGTCGAATCTGATTAGGCCGTCAATTAAGTTCAACTCGACGGCGGTCGTCATTCGCTACACCGGCAGGACACACTCGGCGGTCGCGGGCCTCGGGGGCGTACAGGCTTTCTTCTGGTCCACGTTCGGGCGTCAGCTCCCCTTGAGCGCCGTGGGACAATCGGCGACGCACGACCGCTTCGGCTACGACCACCAGCACGCGGTTGACGTGCCGCTGCACCCCGACAGCCTGGAGGGCCGCGCC
>DASVES010000434.1:0-2097 GCA_036380435.1 Pyrinomonadaceae bacterium
TTAACGTCCGCCGGCCGGCTCGCTATCAGTGCGGCTGATTCTGGTAGGGTATGATTGCGACCGTGACGGCCATCCCGGCCGCGGGGGTTTGAACATGATCATGCTGCCGGAATCAGACGAGGACTTGTTGCGCGAATGTGAGGTTGACACCTTCCGTTCGAGCGGCCCCGGCGGCCAGCACGTCAACAAGACGGAATCTGCCGTCCGGCTCAGGCACCTGCCTTCGGGCGTCGTCGTCACGTCCCAACAGGAGCGCAGCCAGCATCGCAACAAGGCGCTGTGTTTGCAAAAGCTCCGCGAGCGAGTCCGTCAACTTAATCACCGGCCGGCCAAGCGCGTCCCCACGCGCGTCCCACGCGGCGCGAAGACGCGCACGCTCGAAGCGAAGGCGCGGCGCTCGCGCGTCAAGCGTCTGCGCTCGAAGCCGTCGGCGGATGAGTGAGCGGGAACGGGAGCGGCTGCTGTAGTGTTACTATGAGGTCAAGGGAGATTTGGGAATGATAACTGTCGCCAATCGTATTTACGTCAACGCGGAGTATGGGGAAGCCTTCGAGCAGAGGTTCCGAGAGCGGGCCGGACTCGTGGATCAGATGCCCGGCTTCGTCTCCAATCAGGTGCTACGGCCCGTCAACGACGGCGACCCCTACGTGGTCTTCACCGTCTGGGAGAGCCGGCAGGACTTCCTCAACTGGGTGCGCTCCGACGCCTTCACGAAGGGGCACGCGCAGTCCGGCACCTTGCCGAAAGAAGCATTCTCCAGAGCTAACGTGTTGGAGATGCACGAGGTCGTCCAGGATTCGGCACGTCCGGACTTGGAGCCGGAGAAGCCGGGCGGGCCGTTCAAGATGCACTAGAGCAGGTCTTCGTTTGAATTTACAGGGTAGGGTTTAGAGCGGTGATTACTGGAATGAAAGCGACATAGATTCACCGCGGAGTCGCAGAGGACGCGGAGTTCGCGCGGAGGATTGAATCAACTCTCCGCGTAAACTCCGCGTCCTTTGCGACTCCGCGGTGAGTCAGACTTACCATTCACTCAACTGATGATTGCAACGGAACAGTCTAAGACAGGCTGAATCCTACCTCCGCTTTCTCCCCGCCGTCCGGCCGCCCCTCTTTTCGACTTCTTTCTTCACGGCCTTCTTCTTCTCGGCCTTCAATTCTTTTTTAGGAACACGCGCCGGCTCCGCCTTCGGGGCCGCCGCCGCCGCCCGGCCGAGCGAACCGCTGATGAGTTCTTCGCCGGGACGTTTGCCGTCGATGAAGGCGAAGACGTGGAAGTGGTCGCGATTCTCCCGGAGCGCCTCGACGCGGCCGGCGTCGCGCAGACGCGCGATGTCCGACATCACGTGCGCCTGCTCTTCAGCCGTCATGTGCCGGTAGAGGATGTCGAAGGCGAGACCCGTGGAGTGCGGCGGCGTATCGATGCGCGTGGCGTTGGCGTTCGTCGCGCTCAGGCGGCGCTGGTACTCGTCGGGACGCACGAGCGAGGTGACGGGCAGGGGCCGTCCGAATTTCGCGTGATAGGAATCGGCAAACTCCCTGAGCACCGCCAGCGCCTCGGGCCGCAGGTGGCTGAGCATCCGCACCTTCATCTCCAGACGCGAGCGCGCATCCGCGAGGTCGTAGCCGCGGCCACGGAAGTCGGCGGCGAGTGCGGCGAGTGCGTCGCGCTCGGCGGCGAGTTCGCGGCGTCGGCCCTCTTTGCCGTAGTGGTCATTTAATAGCTCGCGTCCTTCGCGCTCCGCCTTGAGCGTCTTCTCCTGCTGTGCGATCTGCCGCTGCAAGCCGGCGCGGCGCGAGCGCTCGCCTTTGCCGAGCGAGTCCAGTTCTTTCCTGAGCGCGCCGATCTCCGCGCGGAGGGCTTCAACCCTCTCGTCCGTGCGCTCGTACTCGCGCGCGAGTTCCGCGTCGTCGAGGAGCGCGACCGATTCGCCGGCCGTCTTGTCGTAATGTGTAAAGAGCTGCTTGTCGGCGCTGCCGCCGACGCCGAAGAGGACGTAGCTGTCGCCCACGGTCGGGACTTCGACCAGCTCGCCGGCGCGGATGAGCGCGGCGAGGTCGGCGTAGTCGTGGGGCGTGGCGACGCCGTGCTCCTTC
>DASVES010000435.1:0-23333 GCA_036380435.1 Pyrinomonadaceae bacterium
GCAGCAGGTGAGCAGCGCCGTCGATGAGGCCGCTCAGCAAGTTCAGCAGGCCGCGCAACAGGCGGCGCAGCAAGTCGGACAGGCCGTAGATCAAGCGGCGCAGGCGGCGCAACGCGCGGGGGAGTTGGCGACGCAGGCCGCGCAGGCGATTCAGCAACAGGCACAACGGGCCGCCGCGCAGGCCGCCGACCAAATCGCGGGCGCGGCCGAGGCCGCCTTCGACGCCGTCAACGACGTGATGTCGCAACTGCCCAGCGCCGACGACGCTCTGAATCAACTCCAAAGGGCCGTCACAGACGTGACGAACGACTTCCCGCAGACGCCGCCATCGCCCACCGCCGCGTGTCCCTTCGCCGTCAGCCCCGAGCGTCTGACGGAACAGGTGAACGCCGCGCGTAACAGGGCCGAGCAGTCACTCCAACAAGCGCAAGCCGCGATCACGCAGACGGCCCAACGCGCCTTCGAGCAGGCGCAGCAACACGCCGGACAGGTGGCCGACCAGATTCAAAACTCCGTGCAAGCGGCCGTCGCACAGGTGCAGCAGGCGACCGAGCAGGCCGTCGATCAGGCACGCCAGACGACGGAGCAAGCACTCCAGCAAGTCCAACAAACCGCGCAGGAGGGGGCGCAAGCAGCACAGCAAGCGATTCAGCAGGCGCAGCAGCAGGTGAGCAGCGCCGTCGATGAGGCCGCTCAGCAAGTTCAGCAGGCGGCGCAGCAGGCGGCGCAACAGGTGCAGCAGCAGGCACAGCAGGCCGTCCAACAGGCGCAGCAGGCCGGCGCGATGGCCGCACAGGCCGCGCAGGACGCGCAACAGCAGGTGGCCGCCACGACCCGGCAGGCCGCGCAGTCGGTCGCCGACACGGCTGCCGAATCACTCTCCAGCGTGAATCAGGCCATGTCTCAACTCGGCCTCTCGTAATCGCTCGATGACCACGCCGCCACGTCACGCGCGCCGTCGTCGCGTGTGCGCGGGCCGAGTTTCAACTACAGCCTTTCCTCCACGCCGCGGGGGCGCGAAATGGCAGAACCCATCTCACTCGAAAAGCCCGAGTTCAATCTCGTCGCCTCGACCGAAGAGACCGAAAGCTCGGCCGCGGCAACGGAGACCACGCCCGACACATCGTTCCGCATCGCCCTGCTCGGCGACTTCGCGGGGCGCGCGAGCCGCGCCAACGCGACCCCATCAGGCCGCCGCCTTTTCGAGATCGACCGGGACAACTTCGACACGGTGCTCCGCAATCTCGGCGTCGAACTCTCCTTGAGCTTCCCCGCCGCCGCCGCGCCCGTCGCACTCCGCTTCGCAGAGCTTGAAGACTTTCACCCCGACCGCATCTACGAACGCCTCGACATCTTCCGCAGTCTGCGCGAGACCCGAGGGCGACTGGCCGACCCTTCGACCTTCGACGCCGCCGCGGCCGAAGTGCGAGGCTGGGCCGACCCCGCCGCCGCGAGTCCCCGCCGCGAACCGACGGAAGCGGCCGACCCGCAACGCGCGCCCGCGGCCGACACGCCGGGGCGCGACCTCCTCGAACAGATGCTCGGCCGCGCGGCAAGTGCCGACGCGCCCTCCCGCAGTCCGTCTGAGCGGCCGGCGGAGTTGACGGACTTCGGCCGCTTCCTCGGCGACATCGTCAGGCCGCATCTGGCGTCGGTTGACGAGGGGCAGAAGGCCCGTTTGACGGAGGCGGTTGACGAGGCCGCCGCGGAGTTGATGCGCGCGATCCTGCATCACCCGGACTTCCAGTCGCTCGAAGCGGCGTGGCGCGCCACCCACTTCCTCGTCTCGCGCACGGAGACCGACGAGAATCTCAAGCTCTTCCTGCTCGACTTCACGCGCGAAGAGTTGACCGAGGGTCTCCGCGCTGGCGAAGACGCACGCGGCGGCCGTCTCGGCGAATTGCTCGCAGGGCACTCGGGCCACACGCACGCCGACGAACCGTGGGCGTTGCTCGTCGGCAATTACACTTTCGACCGCACGCCGGAAGACGCGGAGCTGCTTCAACTCATCTCCTTCGTCGCGCGCCGTGCGCGGGCGCCCTTCGTCGCGGCGGCGAGCACACGCGCCGCCGGTCTCGAATCCTTCTTCGCCGAGCCGTCGGACGAGTCGCTGCCGGAGGGCGACGTGGGAGAAGTCGCGCCGGAGGAGTGGGCCTCGCTGCGGCGGCTGCCCGAAGCACGTTATCTCGGTCTGGCCGGGCCGCGCTTTCTGCTGCGCCTGCCCTACGGCGCGGAGACCGACGCGGCCGAGCGGTTCGACTTCGAGGAGATGGGCGCCGGCGATGAGCCGCGCCACGGAGAATACCTGTGGGGCAATCCCGCTTTCGCCTGCGCGCATCTTCTCGCGGAGGCGTTCGGCCGCGCCGGTTGGGGCATGCGCGCGGGCGACGTGAAAGAGATCGAGGGCCTGCCCCTCCACGTCCACGAAGTGCAGGGCGAGACGCGCAACAAGCCCTGCGCGGAGGTCGTGCTCACCGAGCGCGCCGCCGCCGAAGTGCTGGAGCGGGGCGTCATGCCGCTGTTGTCGTTCAAAAACGCCGACCACGTCAGACTCGCTCGCTTCCAGTCGCTCGCCCAACCCCCGACGCCGCTCGCGGGACGCTGGTCTTAGAAGATTTGACGCACGACGTTGATACGAGCGTGACCCCCGCCGGCTTTCCGCAGCATGTCTACGACGTTGTGATGGAACCTCGAACGAGCCGCCCCGACGGCCGTCCAACCGTCTCTGGCCTCGGCGTCCACCTCGGCCCCGCGCTCCAGTAGCAGGTGAACTATGGCCGCGTGTCCGCCAAAGGCGGCGAACATCAGCGCTGTGTTCCCATCCCCATCTCTGGCGTTCACGTCAGCCCCCCGCCTCAGAAGCACCTGAACTGTGGCGATCTTTCCCTCGAAAGCGGCCAACATCAGCGGCGTCCTACCCACAACGTACTCATTTACTTGAGCTTGCATTCAAATCACCTCGTCCAAAAGTCTTCACCCCCTCGTCTTTTGCAGGATAAAAGACGAGACTTGAGTAATTCTTGAACTTTGTTTAACACAAGGAGATTATCCGACATTTAAAAGCGGCTGCGTCGCTCCTGATTCCCAACAAAACGGGCGCGTTAGTTCAATTTGGCAGCTTCGGTCATTCTTTTGAATCGACACTTCAAGTTGACTCGCCGGCGCGGGCGACCTGTGCCGCCAAGTCCTTTCTCATCAATGACCGTCAATCTCGCTGGATTGGCATTAACCTTGCCACGACTGTTGCCGGCAGGGGCCGCTACGTGTCAGGCACGCCCGATTTCGCTCATCGATGAAAATTGTTCTCAGCCAAGTCGGCACCTACGCCATCGCAAAAAAATGTCAACACAAATCCAAAACATGAACGTCGATGCCTCCGCGCTTCTGCTCGATTCGGCCGGGTGCGGGCCGGAGATGGAGCTGCCCATATCGTTGATGGCAGCCGTCGGGCGGCTCGAAGACAAGCGGGCGGCGGTGCTGGTGCGCCACTGTTTCTCGGCGCTCCTCAATCTCCTGGCGGAACTGCGGGACATCAACGCGAGCGAGGCGGCGGAAGAACTCGACCACGCGCCGGAGGTCATCACGTCGGTCGGGGACGGCGCTTTCGTCCTGATCGAACACGTCGAGGAAGCGTCGGCGAAGTGCGAAAGCCTCAAACAGGATGTGGAGGAGGCTTTAATCGGCGTGTGCTTCGCGCTCCGACATGAAGTGCGCCGCGCCATCGAAATCGACCTCTCCGCGCAGGACGGCGACGCGCAGGCGGGCGAGTATCAGGGCAGAGTCGCGCAGGCCTACAACCTGCTCTACAACTGTTTCCAGCAGTGCGTAGTTTTGCTGGCCCGCTCCATCGACCCGAAGTTCGACGACCGCGAGTTGTTCGACGACGCCCGGCTGCGGCTCGAACAATCGGTGCGGCTGCGGTGCGCGCTCGTCACGCTCGTCGATTCCGTTAAGAAGGCGGACGGCGGGCGTTACCCGCAATCGGCCGTCACGGTCATCGAGGAGGTCGAGGCCTTCCGGCGCGACCACATGCGCCAACTGATGCGTCGTGACTGGGAGACTTTCGACGGTTTCGTCAACGAGATCGTGGCGACGCGCGAGCCGAAGGATTTCACGGCGGCCGCCAAGAAGTTTCTGGCCTACCTCGAAACCCTGCTCGGGCACGTGCAGATGCGCTCCGTGCTGAAGGAGCAGTCGGCCGCCACGGCGGCGGCGGCGGCCCGGTCGTCGTCACGCGCAAAGGCGCCGGCGGCAAACAGATTCCTGTCGCGCTCAGTGTTGAAGCCGGCCGCGTGGGCGGCCGCCGCGTCAGTGTTGCTGACGTGCGGCCTCTTGTTCTCTTCGCGCCTGAGCGCGGAAGGCGGAGTCGCGAGCCGCGTCGCCCCGGCGACACACGCCGCCGCGTTGGTCAACGCCGAGCCGTCGGAGGCCGCCGCGCCGGCTACAAACGGCGCCGTCAAGTCGCGGGAAGAGTCGCGGAAGGCTGCGCCCGTGAAGACTGTCGCGAGCGCGTCGTCGAATGAGGGTGAGGGAAGATTAACGGTGCAGGTGGGCGCGTTTGGAGACATGACTTCGGCCCGCTCGGCGGTCTCGACGCTGGCGGCGAAGGGCGTTGACGCGCGCGTCGAGCGCGGGAGCGCCGCGGGACAGGGCGTCGTCTTCCGCGTCCAGGTCGGTCGCTTTAAGAACCGTGGGGACGCCGCGCGCTTTGGCGGTCAACTGAAGGCGAAGGGCGCCGTCCGCACGTACCTGATCGCGGAGAGCGAGTAAGCCGCCAAAGAAATGCGAGGCGCGCGCGTGATGCTTCTGTGCCGGCGCGCCGCAAAGTAGAAATGGCTCGGACAACGCAAGATGTCGTCCGAGCCATTTTCGATTTGCCGAACCGTTGGGCGTCTTACCTGCTCTCAGACATGGCGGCGACGTAGCAGCCGTTGGCCGTCGCGGTGAGCGGGTCTTTGGCCATGCGGACTTCGGAGATTTCGACGGGGAACTCGCCGCCGGAGCGCATGATGGTCTCGAACTTCTGGAGGAAGCCGGTGGGCCGGGCCGTGCCGCCGGCCAGCACGATGGGCATCGGGCGGTCGATCTTCGGCAGTTGGCCCGACTTCTGGAACTCGGCGCGCATGCGCTCCATCAGCGTCGTGAGCACGTCCTCGTAGAAGATGTGCATGGCGCGGTTCATCTCGTCCTTCGGCGGGCGCGACAGATCGAGGTTCTCCTCCTTGTGGAGACGCACGCGCGTGGAGTTGCGCTCGCCCAAGACCTCGGAGACGCTGCGGTCGATGTAGTCGCCGCTCTTGGGCACGCTGAAGGTGATCATCGGGATCGACATGAAGGAGACGGAGACGTTGCACATGCCGCCGCCGAAGGAGATGCCGATGCCGGTGAAGTTCTCCTCCTGCAACTCGGAGAAGACGACGGCCTGCCCCTCGTTGATGCCCTTGGCCTGATAGCCGAGCGACTGGAGAAAGCTCTTGAGCATGGCCTCGTGGTAGACGAGGTTGCCGTTGACGCCGTCGCCCTTGCCGGGAACGCTGAAGCAGAGGACTTCGTTGCGGCGGGCGCGCGGGACGATGAGCTGGATGATGCGCTGCATCATCTGGACGCTCATCTCCTCCTGCGGATTCAAAAGCCCCGAGTGCATCGGGCGGCGCGCGTCCGTGTCGAGGAAGCTGGCGAAGAAGTCGGAGTCGTTGCCGTAGACGTAGAGGTTCTTGCAGTTGCGCTCGTAAACCATGCCCCTGTGCTTCAAGACGTTTTCGGCCATCTCCGAGCTGGGGACGGCGACGAAGGCGTTGAGTTGCGTGCGCGCCTTAAAGTCACCCGAGCCGTCCGCGGCGACGATGCGGCTGGTGCCGACATCGAGGCCGATGGGGCCGGACTTGGCGGCGGGTGCTTCAGACTTGGGGGCGGCGGGGGCCTGGTTCTTCTCTTCCATGTTGTCTCCTTAAATATGTGTGTGGCGAATATTCGTTCGCGGGGCGGGTCAAGGGGTTTCTGGAATTAACCCATCACCTGTTCCAGAAAATTAGCAAGCAGCGTGCCGCACTACGCGGCGGCCCCGGTAGCACCGCCGGCGTGTGAGGGGATGGCGGGCCGTCGGCGGCGCGGGGGCCGGATGTTTTAGTCTGCCGCGGCTGCCTGAGCAGCCTCCAGACGCAGCCCGCGCTGCGTATCCATGCGCTGGCGATAGACTTCGCGCATCCGTCGGCGCAACTCGTCGGGCCTCAAGTTCTCACGCGCGGCCCTTTCGTTGAACGTCTTCTCGGCCGCGGCCACGCCGGGCCACAGGGCGCCGCCGAGCTTGGAGAGCAGTTCTGCGTCATAGGTAAAGCCAAATTCTGTCACGCTGGCGGGCGGCACGGCGTACTTGTCCGAGAGACCCATGGCCTCGAAGGGGAAGCCGCGCGCCCAGTCGTGGTGGAAGCAGATGAGCATGCTCGTGGGGTTGACGGAAACCAGCCCGTGAGTGACGCAGTTGGCGTCCTCGATCTGGTGGCGGCTGCGAAGAACCTGCGTCAGCAGTCGCCCCGAGACGAGCTGCGCCTCCGTCAGACGCTCCTCGACGCCGGCCGCCGTCTTCGTCTCGAAGCAGACGCCGAGGAAGCTTTCGTTCAAGCCGACGAACAGTCCTTGCGCGCCGGCCCAGACGGAGTTGCCGGCGTGGTTGGCCGCGTCCTCGTCGCGCACGACGCGATAAATCTGCCCGAAGCGGTCGATGACGTAGTTGTAAGAGCTGTTCTTCCTGACGTATTCGAGCAGGCCGCGCGTGTGGGCCTCGATGGACTCGCTGTGGTCGGCGTTGAACGGCATCAGGTCGCTCTCCGACGTGTGGTAGACGATGCCGACGGGCTGGCGGCCGGTCTCGCCGGAAGGGGCGCCGTCAGGAGCGTAGACCTGATAGCCGCGCGGGTGGTTCGCCGTCTCGTACTCCCGAAGGATGCGCGCGCCGTTGCTGAATCGCTCGTAGCCTTCGTCCTCTTCGACGAGCCAGACACGCTCGGGCTGGTAGTCGGGCAGGCTGCTGGCGGCGACCTGCGCGAACACGGGGTTTGACGTGGAATCGGCGGCCACCGCCTTGCCGTTCGTGCCGCGCTGCGCGAGGAGCGAGCTGACGCGGCGCGCTGACCAGGCGAAGCCGGTATAGACGCCGAACAGGGCGGCCATCAGCGCCACGGTGCCGAGGACGTAGAGCGGGTGGCGGAACTGGTAGCAGGTGAAGAAGACGCGGGCGGAGAGGGGCGCGCGCGTCCTCAGATCGATAAGCTGGACGCGGCGTTTTCCGGGCGGGAGCTGTTTATAAAGTTCGCGGAAGACGAGTTGATAAAGCCAGAGCTTTAGCAACTGTTCGTAGAGGCGGGTCTTTTTAACGTACTCGAAGTTGGTGAGCGCCGCGTCGAGCTTGGCGCGCGTCGCCGTCTCCTGCGAGAGGGTCTTGTTGAGAAAGCGCAGACGGGCCTCGGGGCGCTCGAAAAACTTCGCGTACCGGCCCACGATCCGTGAACTGTGCAGCGTCTGCTCGATTGAAAGACTGGGACTCATGAACGGCTTCCGCTTGATCTACAGCGAGTGGCGTCTTCCGCGACGGCGCGACTTCAAGCGCCGGCAAAACTGCTCACATCAATTCGCTGACTCGGCGACGAAGGTGGTCTCGGCGGCGCCCGACGCGCGCAGGCTCTTCTCGTAGAGCGCGGCCTGTTCGCGCGTCTGGAAGCGGCCCGACTGCACGCGATACCACATCCCTTTTTTGGGGATTTCGACCGCGGCCACGCGCGCGTCGAAACCGGAGGCGCGCAGTACGGACGCCCGCGCTTGGGCCTCGCCCGGCTGGTTGTGCGAGCTGACCTGCACGGTGAACCTGCCATCCGCGCCCGTACTCTTCGCGGGTTCCGGCGCAGGCGCGGCCTCCGGCTCGTCGCCTGCCTCGGCCGCCAACTCTTCCTTCTCGAACTGCGCCTCGTCGATCTCTTCCGCCGACGCTTCCTCGGCCGCCACCGGCTCGTCGGCCTTCATCTCGGCAGCCGGCGGCAACTCTGCGACGGCCGGCGACGAAGCTGACTCGTCGCCGACTTTAACGGCGGACTCTGCTGCGGCGATAGGCTTTATCACGGACGTTGACTGCGCCGCGTCCGCCGGCCTGAGCAAGCCGGCGAAGAAGAGCGCGGCGAAGAGGCAGACGGCGCCCACGGCCAGCCCCGTAGCCGGCAAGCGATAGAGGCTCACGCCCAGCGCATAGCCGTCCGAGTCCGATTCTTCCTGCTCG
Organism: Pyrinomonadaceae bacterium; assembly: GCA_036380435.1. GTDB lineage: Bacteria > Acidobacteriota > Blastocatellia > Pyrinomonadales > Pyrinomonadaceae > DASQDT01. The sequence goes on from DASVES010000435.1 coordinate 8,264, forward strand.
TCGCGCGCGCTCGTCTCAAGACTGAGTGATTTGACATCGGATTCGCCCTCGGTTGCCGGCGCCGTGAGCGAGAGTGGCGCGGGCGCTTCGGAGTGCGCGGCCATGTCGGCGTCGGTCGTGCGCTGCGCGGCCCTGACTTCGATCTCCGCGAGGAGCGCCTTGTAGGAAGCGGCGCAGGAGTCGCATGTCTGTTCCTCGGCGTGCTCGCCCGAGACGGCGTCAACCGTCCTTTCGAGGCCGCAGGTGGGGCACTTGATCTCCATCGAATTTTCCTCCGGGGGCTACACAGATTCCGCGACCGCGTTGGTTGTCCCAAGTCCGCCGGGCGCGGCGGGGAAAGCTTGTCTGTTCATCGACCGGCCGCACGTCGCGCGGCCCCTCGCCTGTCTGGCGTCGGCGAGGCATGAAGTTTCCCGCATCTGGAATAAACAAATCACATGCCAGCGCGTGTTCCAAATTCAACTCTCGTTGAGACTTTCCCCGGCCCGCAGGGGCGACGCCAAATCGCCCGCCGTGGGGCGGGTTTCCCTCTCTCGCGTTGAACGTCTCGCGTGAGGTGGGGACGACGAACGGCCGGGCGCGTGACAAAGTTTGTCATCTTCACCTGACTTTTTTTGCTATTTGAACGACGGGCAAGCAGGCTGACCGGCAGTTTGAGGCCGAGCGCGAGCGGCAGGTGGAGGAAACCGCGGGAGACAGGCTAAACGATTGTCGGCACACATATTGCTGGAGTCACGTCGCGCTTGCGCGGGCGTGGAAGTCACCGAACCGTGCGAACAATGCCAGGCGTGCGGCAATAAGTTTGAAAGAAAGTACGTTTACATCCTTCGCCTTCCCTGCCGCCCTCCCTGCCGCCCCAAAGCTTCAGCCACGTTGAAAGATTCACTACCAGAATCATCCACATGATTGCTTTGCACAGGTATCGCGCGGCCAGACCGCTCGCAGGTTTAATCATCGCCGCCGGCGCGGCGGCGCTTGTCGTCTCGCTCGCGGGGCTGCCATCGGGGCAGTTGGACACGAGATTCCTGCTGCTGAGCTTCCTCGCGCTGAGCGTCGGCAACACGGTCTTCGTCAAGGTGCCGCGTGTCAGGGCTTACGTGGCCGCGTCCGACCTGCTCGTGTTCGTGGCGGCGCTGGCCTACGACGCACGTCTCGCCGTCCCGCTCGCCGCGCTGTGCGCGCTGGCCGTGTCGCTGCGCTTCAGCCGCACAGCCGGCGGCCACCTCTCGGGCGCGATGCTCGGCGCCGCCGCGACCTACGCCGCCTCCTGGGCCATCGGGTCGCTCCCCGCACAGACCGCCGGCCTTCAGCCGACGGCGGAACTCATGCTCCTCTCCGTCTTCCTCCTCGCCTTCACGCGCGCGGCCGCCGACTCCGTGCCCACGGCGCTCGGCGAAGCGCAAGAGACGGGGACGGGCGCTCCGCGGGCTTACCTGAAGACGCTCACGTGGTCGTTCGTCGCTTACTTCGCGGCGGCGTCGGCGGCGGGCCTGCTGGTGACACTGGCCGCGTGGACGGGCCTCGACGCCGTCCTCGTCGCGCTCGCAACCGGCGGCGTCCTACACTTCACCCTCCGCAACAGGGCGACCGCCGCTGCGCGCGGCGCGAAGGTCGCGGGCGCCGCGGCGGAGGCGTCGCACGTCGCGTTGCCGTCGGCGGGCAGGGAAGTTTTGCTCAACGCGTTCGAGCACGCGCAGATCGGGATGGCCGTGGTCTCGGCGCGCGGCGAGTGGGTCAGAGTCAACCGCGCGCTGTGCGAGCTGCTCGGGCGCTCCGAGCAGGAGCTTCTGAGCACGGACTTGCAGGGCGTGACACACCCGGACGACTTGGGGCCTGCGCTCGCCGCGCTGAAAAAACTTTTGAAGGGCAAAGACACGGGGATGGACACCGAGGTGCGCCACCTGTGCGGCGCCGACGGCCGTCACGTCTGGGCGCACTGGAGCGTCGGTCGCTTCGTCGCCGCGTCCAACGAGGAGCCGCACTTCATCTTTCAGATTCAGGACATCGGCGAGCGTAAAGTGTCGGAAGAGCGCCTGTTGCACGACGCCTTCCACGACCCGCTCACGGGCCTCCCGAACCGCGCCCTATTCATCGATCACGTGAAGATGGCCATCTCGCGCGCCCGACGCCGCGACGACCGCCCCTTCGCCGTCCTCTTCATCGACCTCGACCGCTTCAAGGTCATCAACGATTCTCTGGGCCACCTCTCCGGCGACGACATGCTCGTCGGCGTGGCCCGCCGCCTCGAAGGATGTCTGCGCGAGGGCGACACGGTGGCGCGCGTCGGCGGCGACGAGTTCACCGTGCTGCTCGACGAATTACAAAACGCGGAGGAGGCCATCCAGATTGCCGAGCGCATCCAGCGCGACGTGTCGGCGGCCTTCCAGATCAACGGCCACGAGGTCTTCACCACGCTGAGCATCGGCATCGCCCACGGCGCGCCCGAGTACGCCGACCCCGAAGACATCCTGCGCGACGCCGACACGGCCATGTACCGCGCGAAGACTTTGGGCAAAGCCCGCCACGAAGTCTTCGACAAGGCCATGCACGCCTTCGCCGTCAATCTTCTCCAGATCGAGACCGACCTGCGGAAGGCGCTCGACCTCAAGCAGTTCTTCATCATGTACCAGCCCATCGTCGCGCTTGACGACTTTCGCCTCTGCGGCTTCGAGGCGCTGGTTCGCTGGCAGCACCCCGAGCGCGGTCTGGTCTCGCCGATGGACTTCATCCCCGTCGCCGAGGAGACCGGGCAGATTCTCCAACTCGGCGAGTGGACGCTCCTCGAAGCCTCGCGGCAGATGAATCGCTGGCACCGCCGCTTCACCTCCGAGTTCCCGTTCTTCATCAGCGTCAATTTGTCGAGCAAGCAGTTCGCGCAGCCGAACCTCATCGAGCAGGTGGACAACATCCTGAAGCGGACGAGCCTCAACCCGCGCTCGCTGAAGCTGGAGATCACCGAGTCGGCCGTGATGGACAACATCGACAAGACGACCGAGATGCTCAAGCAGCTCCGCCAGCTCGGCGTGCAGCTCTCCATCGACGACTTCGGCACCGGCTACTCCAGTCTCTCTTACCTCCACCGCTTCCCCATCGACACCCTCAAGATCGACCGCTCCTTCGTCACCCGCATGGTCGATAACTCGGAGAACACGGAGATCGTCCGCACCATCGTCATGCTCGCGCAGACGCTCGGCATGGACGTGGTGGCCGAGGGCGTCGAGACAAAAGAACAACTCGCGCTGCTGCGGCAGCTCGGCTGCGAGTACGGCCAAGGGTACTACTTCTCCAAGCCGGTCACCGCCGCCGAGGCCGAGCGCATCATCTCCGACATCTACGAGCGGCCCCGCGAGGAGGGCACGCCCGAACTCGTCATTAACGACCGGGTCAAGTCCATGCGACTGGTCCCGACGGCACAGCCATGAATTCAACAGGGGACAGAAGAAGGGCCGAGCGCCTGCGGACGAGCTTGCAGGCTTACTGGGAGGGCGTCCTCACGCGCCGCGGCGGCACCATCACGGACATCAGCCCCACCGGGTGCTTCATCCTGACGCGCGACGACGTGCAGCCGCAGGAACTCATCCGCCTCGACGTACACTCGCCGACGGGCCGCTCCATCTGCCTGTGGGGCGAGGTCGTCTACAAGGTGGAGGAGATGGGCTTCGCCCTGCGCTTCACGGGCACCGAGCCGGCGGAGCAGGAGATGTTGAAGCTATTGTTGGACTACCTGAGAGTGGTGCGCGAGTCCGACCAGGCCGCGCCGGAGTTGTTGACGAGTAATGTCGGCTAGCGAAACACAGAGTCGAGTCTTCAGCGGCGAGGGAGTGTTGCAGACGCCGCTCCGCGTCGAGTGGCGGGCCGCCGGAGGCGAGCCGCGCACGGAGACGACGCGTCTGCTCGACGCCGACCTCCACGGCGCGGCCTTCGCTCTCTCCGAGCAGGTCGAGCTGGGGCAGATGTTGAAGCTGACGCTGCCGCCCGTCTTCGAGAGCCTGCGCCGCGCGCCCGACGAGACGCAGAGTGAGACGTGGGCGCTGGTGTGGGCCGTCACCCCGGCGCGCGCGTCGGGCGGCGCCGTGCAGCGGCCGCGTCATCTGACGCGCGTCCTGTTCTTCGGGATGGACGTGCCGCGCAACTTCGTGGAGGGTGAGGGTGGGCCGTGCCTGTACGTGGCCGAGGACGACGGCAGCTTCCGGCTCCACCGTGAAGACGAGGGGGGCGACCGGGCGGCGAATCGCCGGCGCGAGTCGCGCATCCACCTGCCCTACGAGGTGTCGGCGGAGGTGTTGGACGAGAACGGCGAAGTGATCGCGAGCGAGCTGTTAATCACGGAGAACGTGAGCCGGCGCGGGGCGGCGCTGCGCACGACGCTCGACCTGCGGCCGTACACGCGCGTCCGTCTGACCTGCGCGCATTTTAATTTCACTGTCAACTCGGTCGTCCGCGCCTGTCGCGTCGGCCCTGATAAGATCGCGCGGATGCACGTCGAATTCATCGACGGGCAGTGGCCGCTCTAAACGGCCTCGCCGTCTCCCGCCTGAGTTTCCACACTGTCGCCGTAGCCTTCCTCGGCCGGCGAGTCGCCGCGCAACGCCTCCTCCATCACCGCCCGGATCGCCTCCTCTTGTTCGGGCGTCACGTCGTCGAACCTGAGTCCGAAGCCAATCTTGTCCATGTGGTAGAGCACCGTCGCCCGCAGGGTCAGCCAGTTCCGCTCCGGCTTCTGCCAGATTCTGATAAACATCTCCGACCCGCGCTCGGCCCACGCACGCGTCTTCACGAAACAGCCCCTGATGCTCAGGCTCGTGACGTTGGCGCTACGGGGCGTGTCCTCGGTCGGCCCGAAGGCGCAGGAGACGGAGACTTTGGCGCGGGCGTGGATACGTGTGTCGTTTCGTCGGTCGGTCATGTCGTGTGTGTTGGGCAGTCTCGTCTGGTAAGGCCGATTAGTGCAACGGCGGCGACGGCGCCGCGGAAGTTCCGCGGCGGCCGAAAAGTTTTGTCGGGGCGAGGAAATAGTAGCAGCAATAATGAAACATACAACGGCGCGCGCGGGCAAGTGGCGCACCGAGCGGGCGCGCCGGTCTTCAGATAACACCGGCGACACCGGCGGACGGATCAGGCCGGTCGAAACGCTCGGGGTTCGCGGGCGCGCCGCCCGGATGTTGTCCGCGACTGAAGCGCGGGATTATACTGCCTGCTCGAAGACGACAGAATCCTGCTCGAAGACGATAGAATAAGGAGAGCGGCCATGAGGAGTCGGCAGTCGCCCGCGTCAATGTTCTCGTTCGGATTCGTGGTGGCGGCGATGTGGGTCGCGGCCGCGCTCACGGCCGCCGCGGCTCCGGCCATACAGGACAGGCCCGGCCCGCCGCCGCCCGGCAACCGCGACCCGTTCTCCGAAATCCGCGAGCGGCAGCAGCGCGAGGCGCAACTGCGTAGCGTCGAGATGTTCGGCAAGGCGGCGCCCGTAGACCGGCGCGCCGACGAGGCCGCCGCCGCTCAGGTGAGGCAGGACTTCAAGCGCATACAGGTTCTCCGCAACGAGATCGCGCGCCACATCCTTTCGGGCAAGCCGCTCGACCACAAGTTCATCGTCGAGGAGACGGCGGAGGTCAACCGGCGCGCCGGTCGTCTGAAGACGTTCCTGGCGCGGGAGCCTGCGGAGGGCAACGGCAAAGAGCAGAAGCGTGTGGGCGATATGCCCGAGAGCTTGTTGAAGGACGCGCTCGTGACTTTGTGCAAGCGCATCGACAGCTTCACGGAGAATCCCATGTTCAAGATGCCGGAAGTGATCGATGTCAAAGAGTTCGAGATGGCCGAGAAAGATTTAGACACCATCGTTCTGCTCAGCGACGCCGTCAGGAAGGGCGCTGAGAAGGCTGGCAAGACGGCGAAGAAGTAAGGCGGCGCTCACACGTCGGCCGAAGATGGGCGCGGCCGTCGAGTGTTGATGCATCCGCGTCTTCAGACGGGGGTCGAGTTTTCGCGGGGAGGGCAGCGTTGAGGTATCGTCGTTTCGGGCGCACGGGTTGGGAGGTCGGCGAGGTCGGCTACGGCATGTGGGGCATGGGAGGTTGGACGGGGTCGGACGACGCGGAGTCGCTGCTCTCGCTCCAGCGCGCCGTCGATCTCGGCTGCAACTTCTTCGACACCGCCTGGGTCTACGGACAGGGACGCAGCGAAACTCTGCTCGGCGAACTCGTCGGCCGCAACCCGCACAAGCGACTCTACACGGCCACCAAAGTTCCCCCGAAGAATCTTGAGTGGCCCAGCCGCCGCCACTTCACGCTCGACGAAACTTTCCCGCCCGCACACATCGAAGAGTACGTCCACAAGAGTCTGGAGAACGCGCGGCTGGAGAGTTTCGACCTCGTGCAGTTCCACGTGTGGGAAGACGCATGGCTGGACGACGACCGCTGGGCGAAGAAGTTCGACGAGCTGCGCCGGCGGGGTTTGGTCAAAGCCGTCGGCATCAGCATCAATCGTTGGGAGCCTTGGAACGGCGTGCGCGCCGTGCGTAGCGGGCTGATCGACGCCGTGCAGGTCATCTACAACGTCTTCGACCAGAACCCGGAGGACGAACTCCTCCCCGCCTGCGTCGAGATGGACGTGGCCGTCATCGCGCGCGTGCCCTTCGACGAGGGAACGCTCACGGGCACGCTCACCCGTGAGAGCAAGTGGCCGGAAGGCGACTGGCGCAACACCTACTTCGTGCCTGAGAACCTGAACCAGAGCGTCGAGCGCGCCGACCGCCTCAAGCCAATCGTCCCCGACGGCACGACGATGCCCGAGATGGCCCTGCGCTTCATCCTCAGCAACCCGGCCGTCAGCACCGTCATCCCCGGCATGCGTAAGACCGCCCACGTCGAATCGAACATCGCGGCGAGCGACGCCGGCCCGCTCCCCGCGGAACTGCTCGCGCAGCTTCGCGCACACCGCTGGGAGCGCAAGCCGACCGAGTGGTCGCACTGACGACGGAAGAATTTCCGCACCCGCCTACACGCAAAAAACTCCGAGCACGCGCCCGCGCGTCTACCGAAATCCTTCCTGCTTCGTGGGTATCTCACGACGCAGTTAACCGTGTCTAACTTACATTCCGACTCGTGTATGAGTGAGTCTATAATCATCTACACACGCTCGACGATCACTTAACCCGACGAACCACTCTCGACCTTATGACGAAAAAGTTCACCCGCCGCGAGTTCATCGAGTCTTCCGTCGCCGCCGGCGCCCTCGGCCTCTCGTTCCTTTCGCCCGCCGCCGCCCAGAGGAGAAGGGGCGCCGGCGCTGGCCGACGCGGGCCGCGCCGGCTCTCTTCCCACGACCGAGAAGTCCGGCGGATGCTCTCGCAGATGACTCTGGAGGAGAAGGTCGGGCAGATGGTTCAGGCCGAGATCACCGGCCTCAAGGACGAGCGCGATGTGGAGCGTTACTTCCTCGGCTCACTCCTCAGCGGCGGCAACGGCGACCCGAAGACCGGCAACAGCCTCAAGGACTGGACGGACATGTACGACTCCTACCAGTCGCGCGCGCTCAAGACGCGCCTCGCCATCCCGCTGGTCTACGGCGTCGATGCCGTGCACGGCCACAACAACGTCCTCGGCGCGACTGTGTTCCCGCACAACGTCGGCCTCGGCTGCACGCGCAGCCCCAGCCTCGTCGAGCGCGCCTCGCGCATCACCTCAATCGAAGTCCGCGCCACGGGCATCAACTGGACGTTCGCCCCCTGCGTCGCCGTCCCGCGCGACGAGCGCTGGGGCCGCACCTATGAAGGCTTCGGCGAGACGCCCGAACTCGCACGCACGCTGGGCGAGGCCGCCGTCCGAGGGCTTCAGGGCGACGACCTCGCCGACCCGCTGAGCATCCTGGCCTGCGCCAAGCACTACGCGGGCGACGGCGGCACCACGTGGGGGACAGGGCTGCCGCGGCCCGATACCAAAGAGCGTTGGGGGCTGGATCAGGGCGACACGCGGCTGAGCGAAAGTGAGTTGCGAGAAATTCACATGCAGGGCTACGTCACGGCCATCAGGGCAGGCGTCGGTTCGATCATGCCCTCCTACAACAGTTGGAATGGGGTGAGGTGTTCGGGCAGTCGCCGTCTGATGACTGAGATTCTGAAAGAGGAGATGGGCTTCGAGGGCTTCCTGATTTCCGACTACAACGCCATCGACGCGCTGCCCGGTGATTACAAGAGCCAGATCGAGCAGTCCACGAACGCCGGGATGGATATGTTCATGGTGCCTGACAAGTACCGGGAGCTGTACGCGCTGCTGCTGGAGCTGGCGAAGGAGCGGAGGGTGAGCGAGTCGCGAGTGGACGACGCCGTGACGCGAATCCTGCGGGTCAAGTTCGCGATGGGACTGATGGACAAGGGCCGGTCGCCGCTGGCCGACAGAAGTCTACATCGGAGCTTCGGCTCGGCCGCGCACCGCAAGGTGGCCCGCGAGTGCGTGAGCGCGTCGCTGGTGCTGCTCAAGAACGAGCGGCGGGCGCTACCGCTGTCGAAGCGTCTGGCGCGCATCCACGTCGGGGGGAAGAGCGCTGACGACATCGGCAATCAGTGCGGCGGCTGGACGATCAGTTGGCAGGGGAAGAGCGGGGAGGTGACGCCGGGCGGCACGACCATCCTCAAAGCCATTCAGAACACCGTCTCAAGAAGGACTAAGGTGACTCACTCCGCGGACGGCAGCGGCGCCGAGGGGGCCGACGTAGGGATAGTCGTCATCGGCGAGACGCCCTACGCCGAGATGGTCGGCGACCGGGAAAACCTGACGCTCGCGGCCGAAGACGTGGCGGCCGTGCGTAACATGAAGCGAGCGGGAATCCCCGTCGTCGCCGTGCTGCTCTCTGGACGGCCGATGATCATCGAACAGGCGCTCGGCGAATGCGACGCGTTCGTTGCTGCGTGGCTGCCGGGGACGGAAGGGCAGGGCGTGGCCGACGTGCTCTTTGGCGACTATCGCCCGACGGGAAAACTGTCGTTCACCTGGCCGCGCTCGATGGCGCAAATCCCCATCAACGCCGGAGACCGCCGCTCCGACCCACTCTTCAGATACGGGTTCGGCCTGACGTTTTGAGGGATGAGGGCGGAGGGATGAGGGATGAAGAGGAACTGCTCAACTTGAGCCTTCTCCTTCATCCCTCACCCTTCATCCCTGTCTTTACAGCGGGCGCACTGAGAGGAGCTTGATCGTGGTGGGCGTGCCGTTCTCGACCCCGACCTTGAGGAGCGCCTGATAGTACTTCGGCGGCCCGCCTCCGGGCGCGCCGAGTTGGCGCAGGCGCTGGCCGAGGAGGTCGAGGTGGTTGCGAGTGGTGACGAACTCGGCCGCCGCCTCCGTCCCCTCGCTGAAGATGCCCGCCAGCGTCATCACCGCGTGCTCGCCCGAGACGTTCGGCTTGACGGTGATGAGCGCGTAATCGACCACCATCTCGCCCGTCTCCGGGTGGAACTCCGGCTTGTAGACGCGCTCCTCCCCGGCGAGCGGCTCGCGGTTCTCGATGGTCGCCGAGAAGGTGTAGGCGAAGTTCTCGTTCAGGGGCAGACGGCGCGACCACTCGTTGACGTAGATGCTGCCGAGCAGGACGACGTTGCGGTACTTGAGGTCGGCGGCGTTGACGTGGCGGCTCTGCCTGAGCAGGACGCCCTTGCCCGCGTTGCGGAAGAGGTCTGTGAGGCGGTAGAGGCCGATGGCCTCGCCCATGCCCGTGTACATGCCTAACGAGGGGATGAGCCGCGGCGACTCGCCGCCCGTCCACTGTCCCTTGAACTCGGGCGCGGCCGAGAGCGTGCGCGTCTGTTCAGAGTTGAGAGTGATGGCGCGCTCGATGAGCGACCGCGGATCGGCCTCGTTCACGAAGCGGTAGACGGTCGGGTTGCTCAGGACGAGCAGCGGCGGCTCCGGGTCGTCGAGGAACGGCCCCCAGACGGCCTTGAACTCTTCGGTGTTAAGCGAGGGGTCGGCGACTACTGTCTGCCGCCGCAACTCCCGGTTCGAGAAGTAGAGCGCCAGCACGGCGGCGCCGAGCGTGACGATGATCGCGCCCAGCAGCAGAGAAGACGCCATGCCGCCGCGGCGGCGCGCGTGCGTCATCTCGTCGTGTGCATTACCGTTCGCGGTATCCGTCGCCGCGTGACCGTTGGGGCCGGTCGCGTGCGCCGCAGCGTGCGCGTTGAAAGCGGCGTCGGGCACGGACTCGGGTTGGGCGCTGTTGAAGACGGGGTGGTAGTGGCCCTTGGGGAGGTCGATGACGAGGGGGTCGCCTTTCCCCTCGGTCGAATAATACTCCTGAAGCTTCGTTCGCAGTCTCCCAGCCTGGACGCGCACCACGGAGTCGATGCGCGGGTCGTAGTCGCTGTTGCGGCCGAAGACCTCCGTGGCGATGATATATTCTTTGAGCTGTGTCTCGCGGCCGTCTACAGTCTGCTCCACGACAAAACGGAGGAAGGCCTTGAGGCTCTCCGAGTTTTGCAGCGTGCGGCTATGGAGAACTCGCTCCAACTGCTCCAGCTTTTGTTCCTTACCAAATTCCATAGATCAAGGTCACAACCTGAGAGTCCACGACCGGATGTTGAAGATGGGACGACGCTAGTGTCACCCCGGAGAAGGTTCGATTTGACAACGGTTGTTCGGTGCCCCAACTAATGGCTGGCAGGTGCCGGGTCTCGGCCGTTTCGGATTATAAGCCCGTGACCATCTTTTCAACAACCGGGCGGGAGGCCGCAAGACTCGCCCGCCGCCGGCACACGGGACGAAGGAAAACACTCGATTATTCGCGATGTAACGAGTTACACGGCCGATGTAACGCGTGCGTTCCTCATCTGTATGTGGGCTGAACTCGTGTGTCTTACCGTATCATACGGATGGTAACTTTTATGATGTTAATTGTGGGTATAAAGTGTACTTAAGTCCTAGTCTGCCCGGTATCAGCCGGGCGTTGAGCTTATCAATCGATTGCCGCGGTGACAATGGCCCTTTCACTTCGAAGGGCGTGCGAGGCCGACAAAGCCCGAATCTGCGGTCAGCGTTTAAGATTTCAGACTCGAATACTTCGCAGGATTGACCGGCGCGGAAGTGCCGCACGCGGGCGCGGCCGCCACACGTTACAGGAGAGCCAAACCATGAAAAAGAAGCTCGGTCTTCACGCAATGCTGTTCCTGCTGATGATGGGATTGTTGGGCGGCGTCGTGAGCGCCCAGACGAGCACCGTCGGAAGCATCAGCGGCACCGTGCGCGACCCGCAGGGCGCCGCCGTCCCCAACGCCGAGGTCATCATTCTCGAAGAGACGACGGGGCAGACGCGCACAGCCAAGACCGACGACGATGGCTCCTACTCGGCCCAGAGTCTCCCCGTGGGCCGCTACAGCGTGAGCGTCGCTCCGCAGGGATTCAAGAAGACGGTCGCCACAGGGATCGAGGTGCACGTCAGCGATCAGGTGGTGGTCGATATCAATCTCGAAGTCGGGCAGGTCAGCGAGACGGTGACGGTGACCGGCGCGGCGCAGCTCGTCGAGACGGAGAGCGGGCGCGTCAGCAGCCTCGTCACGGAGAAGCAGGTCACGGAGCTGCCGCTCAACGGACGCAACTACGCGGCGCTGGTGACGCTGGTGCCGGGCCTGTCGGCTCCGAACGAGGGCGGCGCCTTCGGCACCCGCGGCACCGGGCTTGACTCGCACGTGGACGTGTCTGTGAACGGCAACCAGTCGAACGCGAACATGTGGACGGTGGACGGCGTCAACAACATGGATGTCGGCTCGAACGCCACGCTGCTCGTCTTCCCGTCCATCGACTCCATCGCCGAGTTCCGCGTCGAGCGCAATAGCTTCAGCGCCGAGTATGGACAGGCGCAGGGGGCCGTCATCAACCTCGTCACGAAGGGCGGCGGCAACGAGTTCCACGGCTCGCTCTTCGAGTTCTTCCGCAACGACAAGCTCAACGCCAACGACTGGTTCTCGAACCGCGCGGGCAACTTCGGCCCGAACGACCCTGCCGGCGAGGCCGGGGCACCGCGCATCCCGCGCGCGCCGCTGCGCTACAACAACTTCGGCGGCAACTTCAACGGCCCCATCGTCAAGGATCGGGTCTTCTTCTTCTGGTCGGAGGAGTGGCGCAAGGAGCGGCGCGGCACGGGGCCGCTTACCGCCCGCGTCCCCACCGCGCAGGAGAGAGTGGGAGACTTCAGCGGCCCCATCCGTACCGGCCCGATACCGAATGACCCGCTCACCGGTCTGCCGTTTCCCGGCAACCGCATCCCGGCGAACCGTCTGAGTCCCGCGGGCCTCGCGCTGATGAACATCTTCCCGCTCCCCAACAACCCGGCCGACCCGACCGGAACCAACTGGATTTCGACGCCGCTCCAGCCCGTGGACACGCGCCAGGACCTCATTCGCGGCGACATCACCATCACCGACAAGATGAACATGATGGTGCGCTACATCAACGAGAACTGGGTTCACGGGCAGGCGGCGGGCAACTTCTGGGGCGACACCCCGTTCCCGACGCTCTCCTCGGACTGGGAGCAGCCCAGCCACAGCTTCGCCATCAAGCTGACGAACACGCTGAGCTCGACCGCCGTCAACGAGTTCCAGTTCTCGAAGGCGGGCAACGACATCTTCGTCTCGACCAACCCGGCCAGCACGGCTCTCAACGAGAGCATCGCCTCCGTGTTCCCCACCGTCTTCCCGCGCGTCGAGGGCACGGGCTTCCCGACCGTCGGCTGGGGCGATGGCGGCTACGGGAACCTCTGGCATCAAGCGCCGTGGGAGAACCATCAAGACCTCTTCATCTGGAAGGACGACTTCTCCAAAGTCATCGGCTCACACAACACCAAGTTCGGCGTCCTCTTCAGCCACAACAAGAAGGACGAGCAGCCGAACGGCGGCAGCGGCCTCTACACCATCCAGTCGTTCGGCGCGCGCACGGGCAACGCTATCGCCGAGTTGCTCGTCAGAGACCTGCCGCTCGTCGAGTACACCGAGTTCGAGCGGCAGGACATGACGCTCGGCCGCTGGAAAGACTTTGAATTTTACGGGACCGACACCTGGAAGGCGCGACGCAACCTGACGTTCACGTTGGGTCTGCGCTACTCGATGTTCCCGCCGGCCTACGCCGACGACGACCGCATCACCAACTGGATACCCGAGCGCTACAACGGCGTCAACATAAACACCGGCTTCGTCCGCGCCGATGAGGCCGACGCGGCCGGGCTGCCCCGCGCGCTCGTCAACACCTACAAGGGCGGCCTCCAGCCGCGCGTCGGTCTCGCGTGGGACATCAAGGGCGACGGCAAGACCGCGCTCCGCCTCGGCTTCGGCCGCTACATCAGCCGCTCGAACGTCATCGCGTCGCTGCTGCGGATGTCCAACAATCCGCCTTGGAACAGGGTGGTCGATTCGGGCTGGAACCCGGGGGCGCTCACCCTCGCCGACTGCCCGACCTGCCGCAGCCTCGACACCATCAACCCAGCGCTGGCAAACGCCGCGGTTGGCGTCGGCGGCGTCAACTCCGTCGATCCGAACTTCAAGCCGCCCGAGAGCTGGCAGTGGAACCTGACCGTCTCCCACGAGGTCATGAAGAACACCGTCGCCGAGGTCTCCTACGTCGGCAACCACGGCCTCCATCTCTGGCGGCTCATCAACGGCAGTTACAATCAGGTGCTGCCGCAGTTCCGCACGCTGGTCGCGAACGGCGCCGACGCGAACCTGTATCGACGCTTCGGCTTCACCAACGGCGTCACGCGCGACGAGTCAACGGGCGACTCCAACTACCACGCACTTCAGGTCTGGATCGACCGGCGCTTCTCTAACAATCTCGCCTTCCAGACCGCCTACACGTGGTCGCACGCCATCAGCAACGTGCCCACCCAGTCGTACATCAGTCAGACGACCGATGTCTTCAACTACGACCTCGACCGGGGCGACTCCGACCTCGACCGCCGGCACTCCCTCGTCTTCAACGCCGTCTACGCCCTGCCAAGGTTCCAACGCTGGGGCCGTCTGGCGAGCAGCATCCTCGGCGACTGGCAGCTCAACACCATCGCCTCCTTCTACTCGGGGACGCCGCTCAACATCTTCTCCGGCAGAGACACGGCCGGTCTCGGCGGCGCCGGCAGCCTGCGCCCCAATCTCGTCCCCGGCGTAGACGTCTACGCCAACGGCAGCGATCCGCTCCAGATCCTCAACCCGGCGGCCTTCGCCTTCCCCGCGCCGGGGCAGTTCGGCTCACTCGGGCGCGGCTCCATCCGCGGGCCGGGCATCAAGAACGTTGACTTCTCGATGGCGAAGAACTGGAAGATACAGGAGCGATTCGGTATTCAGTTCCGCGCCGAGATGTTCAATGTCTTCAACACCGTCAACTTCCGCGCGCACAACTTGAGCGTCGCCGGCGGCGGCATCGAGAACAACCTCAGCAACGGAGGCTTCGGCCGGGCCAACTCCACACGCGGCGCGCGCGAAATTCAGTTCGGTTTGAAATTCAACTTCTGATATAGTTCGGCAAGGCCGAGACGCGGACGGAGGGCTGAAGGATTAACTTCAGCCCTCCGTCCGGGTCTTTGCCGAGTCCACCCCAAGCAGTCAAGGTAGCAATGTATTTCGCCTCGGCCCTCCTGCCGCTCCTGCTCCTGCTCCCACACTTCCAAGCCCCGAGCGATTCATTCAGAAAACATCACGAGGCGGCCGAGGCGCACCGGCGCGCCGGCAATACGGCGGCCGCCGAGGCCGAGTACGCGGCCATCCTCGCCGGCGCGTACCCCGCGCTCGGGAGGATTTACACCGCGCAGTCAAACTACCGCGAGGCGGTCGCGGCCCTTGAGGCGGCCGTCCCTTACCGGCCCGACTCTCCCGAAGTGCTCGTCGGGCTGGCCGTCGCCTACTTTTACGCCGGGCAGTACCAGAAGGCGGTCGAGCCTTTGAACCGCGTCCTCGCACACGACCCGCGTAGCGCCCCCGCGCGCCACATGCTCGGGAAGACACACTTTATGATGGGCGAGTTTGCGGGCGCCGCGCGCGAACTCGAAGCGGCATTGGCGCTGAAGCCGGATGATTACGACGCGGCCTACACGCTCGGTC
>DASVES010000436.1:0-4352 GCA_036380435.1 Pyrinomonadaceae bacterium
GGTTGCGACAACATCGCAACCGGCCCCGGCCTTCTGTTTTAACTGACCTCTAACCTCTAACCTCTGACCTCTTCTTCAGAGCTTCGGGTGTTGTTCGACGAAGCGGACGAGCGCGGCGGCGTAAGTGGTAAACGAGGGGCAGCGGACGCCGTGCGGTTCGAGGAGTTCGGCGGCGCGCGCGGTGTCGTAGGTCTGTTTGATGAAGAAGTAGGGGACGCCGGAGTGTGGGAGTTTGGTGAGGGTGTCCGAGAGGGGGAGCGTGAGCGAGGCGCGCACGAGCGGGGCCGGCACGATGAGGCGCGAGCCGTGGCCGGTCAGCACGCCGGCGATGATGTCGAACAACTCGCGGGTGGTGAGCGGCGCGGGGTCGGCGAGCTGCACGGTGGCGCCGGCCGCGCGCTCTTCGCGGGCGAGCGCGGCCATTGCCTCGACGACGAAATCGACGGGCACGATGTTGAGACGCACCTCGTCGTTGCCGATGTTGGCGAGCGCGAGCACCCGCGGCCTGATCCGCAGATACTGGATGAGGTAGTAGACGCCGTCGTACTTCGCCGTCTCGCCCGTCCGGGAGTCGCCGCAGACGACCGCCGGGCGGTGGACGGTGACGGGCAGCTCGCGTTTAAGCGCCTCGACCTCGACCTCGGCCAGGTACTTCGTCTCCTCGTAATAATTTCGGAAGCCCGCCTCGTGCCGCAGCTCGTCCTCCCGGATCAGCCCCGTGCGCTTGCCGGCCACATAGCACGTCGAGACGTAGTGATAGCGGCGCAGATGGGGAAGCGTGCGCGCGAACTCGTTGACGTTTCGCGTGCCCTCAAGGTTGACGAGCACGGCCGCCTCGCGCGCGACGGCCAGATCGTACACGGCGGCGAGGTGAAAGACGGCCGTCGTCTCGGAGCGCGCGCGTTCAAGGTCGGAGGGAGAGAGGCCGAGCTGGGGCCGCGTGATGTCGCCTTCTAAAATATGAAAGTTGCGGGCGGGCGTGCCCGTCTCTTCGACGATGCCGGCGACTTCGGCGCGTGCGCGCTCCGCAAGCGCCGGCTGGACGAGCAACAGGAAGCGCGCGCCGTCTTCCGCGAGACGACGCACGAGCCTCCCGGCGATGAAGCCGGGGAAGCCGGTGAGGAAAACTGTCCCGTCAAACTTCACGTTCAAGCCTCACGGCCGCAGACCAGCTCGACGAGCGTGCGGACGCCCGCGCCGCTCGCGCCCTGGGGGGCGTAGGGGCGCGCCTCGTCGTACCAGGCGGTGCCGGCGATGTCGAGGTGTACCCAGGGGGTGTCGCCGGCGAACTTGCTGAGCAGCAGGGCGGCGCCCGTGGCGTCGGGGCGGCCGCCGTAGTTTTTGAAGTCGGCGATGTCGCTCTCGATGCGCTTCTTGTAGTCGTCGGAGACGGGCATCCGCCACACGGGTTCGCCGGCGCGCTCGGAGGCCGCGCGGAGTTGTCCGGCCCACGCGTCGTCGTTGCTGAAAA
This sequence comes from Pyrinomonadaceae bacterium, assembly GCA_036380435.1. Classification (GTDB taxonomy): domain Bacteria; phylum Acidobacteriota; class Blastocatellia; order Pyrinomonadales; family Pyrinomonadaceae; genus DASQDT01. The sequence goes on from DASVES010000436.1 coordinate 1,472, forward strand.
GGCCGGTGCGGTGGTCGCCGAGGGCGACGATGATCGAGCCGGTGAGGGTGGCGAGATCGACGATGCGCGTCGCGCCGAGTTGTTTCGCGTAGGCGATGCCGTCAACTAAGACGAGGCGGCCCTCGGCGTCCGTGTCCACGACCTCGATGGTGTGGCCGGCGAGCGTGCGGACGATGTCGCCGGGCTTGATGGCCGTGCCCGAGGGCATGTTCTCGGCGGCGGGGACTATGCCCACGACGCGCCGGCGTGGCTTGAGCTGGGCGAGGGCGCGCAGGGCGCCGAGCGCGGCGGCGCCGCCGGCCATGTCCGACTTCATCTCCTCCATGCCGGGGCCACGCTTCAAGGAGATGCCGCCCGTGTCGAAGGTGATGCCCTTGCCGACGAAGGCCCACAGCTCGTCGTCGGCGCGCGCACCTTCAGGCTCGTAGCGCAGGACGATGAGCGCCGGCTCCTCTTCCGACCCCTGCGCCACGCCGAGCAGCGCGCCCATCCCGCGCGCGCGTATCTCTTCCGCACCCAGCGTCTCGATTCGGAGGCCCACCTCCGCGGCCATCACGGCGGCGCGGCGGGCGAACTCGCGCGGCGGCAAACTGAGGCCCGGCTCGTCGGCGAGCGTGCGCGCCCAGTTGACCGACTCGGCGACGATGCGCGCCCGTTCGACCTCGGCGCTCAGTTCAACACCCCCGCCATGCGGGGCGACGATGACGAGTCGTTCGAGCGCGGGGGCCGGCTCGTCCCCATTTTGCTGTTGATAGAAGTCGTTATCGTAGAGGCCGAGGAGCGCGCCCTCGACGACGGCGCGCGCCGACGCACGCGCGGCCGTCGCCTCCACGCCGGGCGGGAGGACGAAGTGCAAATCTTTGACGCGCGCGGCGCGGGCCTCGCGGGCGGCGACGCCCGCCGCGCGGCGCAGCACCGCCTCGTCGAAGTGCGCGCGCGCGCCGAGGCCGACGAGCAGGACGCGGCGCACGCCGTCGCTGCCGCCCGCGCCCCGCACGCGCAGCATGAGCGCGGTCTCCGCCTCGCCATCGAACTCGCCGTCGCGGACGGCCTGTTGGCAGACGCGCCCGAGTACTTCGTCGAGACGCGCGGCGTCGCCCGGCGCGCGCGGCTCGTCGGCGAAGACGCAGACGGCCGCGGCCTGTCCGGGCGGGTTCTCAGGAGGGATTTCCGTGGCGATACGGATGGATAAGCTGTTCGGCTTGTTCATGCGCTTTCGACGCCGGGCGCGGGGGCGGCGGGCGCGGATTGAATTAATTCTTTCATGCGGGCGAGTATAATTCAGCCCTTCGGTTCGGCCTAACACGCCCGCGGTTAGAGTGTGAACTGACCTGTGCTATCGTTGAAAAAACGTCGGGCGCGCGCGCGAAACTAAGGCGCGCTCCTTTCGGTCGCTACTCATTCAAGCGGAGGACATTCGATGAGGTTTCCCGGCACGCGGCCCCGCCGCGGCGAGGCGTTGGCGGTTCTGCTCGCGCTGCTCGTGGCGCTCGCGCCCGTCGCGGCGCAAACTCAGGACGAGCGCGACTGCGACGTTCGCGTGACCCTCCTTCAGGTGAACGACGTGTACCAGTTCCTCCCCGTCGAGCGCGGGCGCGAGGGCGGTCTGGCGCGCGTCTCGACGCTGCGTAAGGAAATCGCCCGGCAGTCGCCCCACACCATGCTGCTGCTCTCGGGCGACACCATCTCGCCCTCGGTCGAGTCGATCACCTATCGCGGCCGACAGATGATCGACGCCTGGAATCAGGTGGGCCTCGACTACTCGGTCTTCGGCAACCATGAGTTCGACTTCGGCCCCGAAGAGCTGCTCGCGCGCGTCGGCGAGTCGAAGTTCAAGTGGCTTGGCGCAAACGTCATCGACAAGCGCACGGGTCGGACGTTCGCCGAGACGCCGCCCTACGTCGTGCGCGAGTTCGACGGCGTCAAAGTCGGCATCTTCGGCATCACGCTGCCGGAGACGAAGACCACGTCGAGTCCCGGCCCCAACGTCGAGTTTCGCGCCGCGTGCGAGACGGCTAATGAGATTATCCCGAAGCTGCGCGACGCGGGCGCGCGAGCGGTCGTCGCGCTCACACACCTGTCGCTCGCCGAGGACAAGGAACTCGCCCGCTGCGCCGAAGGCATCGACGTGATCATCGGCGGCCACGAGCACACGCTTTTGCAGTCGGCCGCGGGCGGAGTACCCATCTTCAAGATGACGGCCGACGCGCGCGAGATGGGCCGCATCGACTTGAACATCGATCCGAAGACGGGGCGCGTCCGCTCCATCGACTGGGAGATCATCAAGGTGGGCGCGGATGTCAAAGAAGACCCCGAGTTCGCGGCCGTCACGCGGAAGTACGCGGCGAAGATCAGGGAGCTGGCCGGACGCGTCGGACGCTCTTCGGTTGCGCTCGACGCGCGCAGCGCCGAGAATCGCACGCGCGAGACGAACGTCGGCAACCTCGTCGCCGACTCCTTCCGCCGCGCCACCGGCGCCGACATCGCGCTCCTCAACGGCGGCTCCGTGCGCGCCGACACCGTGATTGCGCCCGGCTTGCTGACGATGCGCGACGTGCTCTCCATCCTCCCCTTCAACAACGAGCTTGAGGTGATCGAGGTCACGGGCGCGCTTCTTCTGGAGGCGCTGGAGAACGGCGTGGGGCGCACCGCGCCGGGCGCCGAGCCGGGGCGCTTCCCGCAGGTGTCGGGCATGAAGTACAGCTTCGACGCGAGCCTGCCCGCCGGCCAGCGGATAAAGAGTGTGACCGTGGGCACACGGCCACTCGACCCCGCACGGAGTTACACGCTGGCGACCACGCGCTACATCGCCGTCGGCGGCGACGGCTACGACATGTTACAGGCCGCCGCGCGCGTGCCCCGCGGCAAGCTCATCGACTCG
>DASVES010000437.1:0-23188 GCA_036380435.1 Pyrinomonadaceae bacterium
GAACCTCGCGGTCGAAGAACTGGTTCGCATGCGCGACCACGGCGTCACGGCCTCCTTCGTCCGCCGCGTCAAGGACGAGCGCGGCGCCGCCCCGGCGGTCGATGAGCTGATCCGCATCAAGAACCGCGGCTCATACTGAGGATTGTTCGCCAATGAGCGTGAAACAATTTCGCGCTTCAACAGCCCCGTCAGGGGCGGCAGAATGTAGCCCACGGCGTGAGCCGTGGGCGATGGCAATAAAAACAACGGAAGCCCCGGAGGGGCGGAAGAATCTCAACGAGCAACATGCTCGGGCTTGAGATTCTTCCGCCCCTCCGGGGCTTTATCGATTTTGTTCCGCGTTCACCCCGGTCTTGCGACCGGGGCTACAATCTTTCACCCCTGACGGGGCTTGTCTCTTCATTACGCCACGATCATCGTTCCCGTGCCCTCGTCGGTGAAGACTTCGGCGAGGAGGGCGTTGCGGGCGGAGCCGCTGATGACGTGTGTGCTGCGGACGCCGCGGCCGAGGAGGGCGGCGATGGACTGGAGTTTGGGAATCATGCCGCCGGTGGCGACGCGGTCGCGGACGAGCGCGAGCAGTTCCGCGGCTGTTGCGCTAGAGAGCTTCGACGCGGGGTCGCCGGGGCGCAGGTAGATGCCGTCCACGTCGCTCAGGAGGATGAGCTTTTCGGCCTGGAGGCCGGCGGCGATCTCGGCGGCCACGGTGTCGGCGTTGATGTTGAAGACGCGCCCCTCGGGGTCGGCGCCGAGCGAAGAGATGACGGGCAGGTAGCCGCTGTCGAGGAGGATGCCGAGCAAGCGGACGTTCGTCTCGACCACGTCGCCGACGTGCCCGAAGTCCACTTGCTCGCTCTCGCCTGTCTCCCGGTTGAGCACATCGCGCGGGGGCCGCCGCACGGCGTGGATGATGTCGGCGTCCACGCCTGAGAGGCCGACGGCGTCGATGCCGCGCCGGCGCAGCGCCGCGAGGATGTCGATGTTAATCTTGCCGGCGAAAATCATCTTCGCCATGTCGAGCGTGGCGTCGTCCGTCACGCGCCGGCCTTCGATGATCGTCTGCTCGACGCCCAGCGCCGCGGCCAGCGCCGACAACTGTTTGCCGCCGCCGTGCACCACGCACACGCGGATGCCCACCTGATGGATCAGCGCCAGCTCCTCGACCAGACTGGCGAGGTTCTCGCGACCCTCCGTCACCTTCCCCGACAACTTCACGACGAAGGTCTTGCCCTTGAACCGCTGGATGTACGGCAGGGCCTCGCGCAACAGATCGAGTCGCTGCTGGCTCATTTCTTCTCCAGGTGATAAGTGATGAGTGATAAGTGATAAGAAAGAGAAAGCAGGTTTTTCTTATCACTCATCACCCATCACTTATCACTGCTTTCATGATTGCCTTCTGGACGTGCAAACGGTTCTCGGCTTCGTCGATGACGACGGAGGCGGGCGAGTCGATGACGGCGTCGGTGACGATGCAGTTGCGTCGGACGGGGAGGCAGTGCATGAAGACGGCGCTGTCGGTGCGTTCCATCTTCGCCTCGTCCACGATCCACTCGCCGCGATATTTGGCGCGCTCCTCGATGTCGTCCTGCGGCTCGCCGTAGAACTGCCGGCTGCCCCAGCTCTTCGCGTAGACGACCTGCGCGCCGTCGAACGCCTCCTCCACGTCGTCCGTGACGCGGACGCGCGCGCCCGCGTCGAAGGCGCGGCCGTTGATCTCGCGGATTAAATCTTCGTCGAGTTCATAGCCGGGCGGGTGGGCGATGGTCAGGTCGTGGCCCATCTGCGCGGCCGCGAGCGCGAAGCTGTTGGGGACGGCCATCGGCAGCGGCTTCGGGTGCCACGCCCACGTCAGAAGCACGCGCTTGCGCCCCTCGCCCAGTTTCTCGCGCACCGTCAGCATGTCGGCCAACGACTGACACGGGTGATGCATGGCCGACTCTAAATTCACGACGGGCACTTCCGAATATTTCGCGAAGGCGGCGAGCACGGGGTCGCGGCGCTCCTCGGCCCAGTCCTTCATCGCCGCGAAGGTGCGGACGCCGATCATCGAGACGTAGCGGCCGAGCACGCGGACGAACTCGGCGACGTGCTCGGTCTTGTCGCCGTCCATCACGGCGCCCTCGCGGTGCTCCAGCGTCCACGCCGTCCCGCCCGGCTCCAACACGACCGCGTGGCCCCCGAGTTCATAGGCCCCGACCTGCATCGAGGCGCGCGTCCGCAAAGAAGGGTTGAAGAAGACGAGCGCGACCGAGCGGCCCGCGAGCGGCTGCGACGTGTCTTCGCCGCGCTTGAAGCGGAGCGCACCGTCAAGCAGAGCCTCAAGCTCGTCGCGTGTCAGGTCGCCGGTAGATAGAAAATTCTTCATTGTTTGTAGGGGCAGAGCTTGTCCCTGCCCGTTGATACTCATTGATATTCAAGCTGCGCTTCCACGGACACGGGCCGCGGACAAGCCCTGCCCCTACAGGTTTATCGCCTCGTTCAATGCATCGACGAATAGGTCGGCCTCTTCAACCGTGAGGCAGAGCGGCGGCAGGAGCCGGAGCACGCGCGGGTCGCTCGACGTGCCGGTGATGATGCGGCGTTCGAGCAGCGCCTTCTGCACCTGCGCGGCCGACGGCTCGCGGAACTCGACGCCGAGCAGAAGCCCGCGCCCCCTCAAGCCAGAGACCTGCGCGACGCCCGCGAGACGCTCGCGCAGATGTCGCTCGACGCGCTTCACGTTTTCGAGCATCCCGTCGGCCTCAATCGCTTCGAGCGTCGCCGCGACGGCCGCCATCGCCAGCATCCCCCCGCCGAACGTCGTGCCGAGGTCGTTCTCCTTGATGCCAGCGGCGATCTCATCAGTCACCACACAGGCCCCGACGGGGACGCCGCTGCCGAGCGCCTTCGCGAGCGTCAACACATCCGGCACAACGCCGCCCGCCGCCTCGCTCCCCGCGAAGAACCACTCGCCCGTGCGGCCCACACCCGTCTGCACCTCGTCGAAGATGAGCACGATGCCGCGCTCGTCGCACAGCCGCCGGAGCGCGCGAAAAAACTCCGGCGCGGCCGTCCGCACCCCGGCCATCGACTGTATCGGCTCAAGCATCACGGCCGCCACAGTCGCATCCGCCACCGCCGCCACCGCCTCGATTTCGCCGAACTCCGCGCACACGTGGCCGGGCACCACGGGCCGCCCGAGTTCGCGATACTTACCCAAAAACGTCGCGCTGATCGAGTCGGCCGTGCGCCCGTGGAAGCCGCCCGTGAAGGTGACGACGCCCTCGCGGCCGGTCTTCATGCGCGCCATCCGCATCGCGTTCTCATTGGCCTCCGTGCCCGAGTTGCAGAAGAAGACCTTGCCGAGCGCCGCCGGCGCGCACGCGGCGAGTTTCTGGGCGGCGGCGGCGCGCACGCCCGAGTGGACGACGTTCGAGTAGAACAGAAGCGCTTCCGCCTGCTCTTTAATGGCCGCGACGACGCGCGGGTGACAATGGCCGACGCCCGCGACCGCGTGCCCCCCGTAGAGGTCGAGATAACGCACGCCGTCCGAAGTCTCCACCCACGACCCGCGCCCGCGCTCGACCGCGAAGGGAAACTTCTTGTACGTCGCGAGCTGAAACTCTTCCTCGCGCGCCGCGATGTCGTCGAATATTGAAATCGTCTGTGTCATCATCTTTTTCGAGTAAGCAGTGAGCAGTGAGCAGTGAGCAGTTTAAAGAACCGCCAGCGGCAGAAGTTTTTTAACTGCTCACTGCTCACTGCTCACTGCTTACTGTCTTCAAGGATTCCCGCCGGCGAACATCAGCCCCGTTTTCTCGTCGAGGCCGAACATCAGGTTCATGTTCTGGATGGCCTGGCCGGCGGCGCCTTTGACGAGGTTGTCGATGGCGGAGAAGACGGCGAGCTGCCGGCCGCGTGCGGCAAAGCCGATGTCGCAGAAGTTCGTCGTCTTCACCCAGTTGATGTCGGGCGAGCCGGAGACGAGGCGGACGAAGAAGCTTCCGCGATAGTAGTCCGCGTAGAGGTCGCGCGCCGCGTCGGCCGTTAGCTCCTCCTTCGTCTCGACGTAGATCGAAGCGAAGATGCCGCGCGCGACCGGCAGCGAGTGGGTCATAAAGATAAACTCGTTCGTCCAATCGCCCACCCGCCGCAAAGTCTGTTCGATCTCGGGGACGTGCTGGTGCGCGAAGGGCTTGTAGGCGTAGAAGGAGTTCATGCGCTGCGGGTGGTGCGTGTTGGCGGCGGGCTTCGCGCCTGACCCCGAAGAGCCGGTCTTGGCGTCCACGACGACGCGCCCCGTGGCGAGATTATGCGCGGCGAGCGGCGCGAGGCCGAGGAGCGTGGCGGTGGCGAAACAGCCGGGGTTGCTGACGAGCCGCGCTGTTTTGATGGCCTCACGGTTGACTTCTGTCAGGCCGTAGACGAACTCCGTCTGCAACTCCATCGACGTGTGCTCGCGGCCGTAGTGGCTGGCGAACTCTCCGGCGTCCGAAAGACGGTAGTCGCCGGAGAGGTCGATGACTCGCACGTCCGCCGGGAGACGCGGCGCAAGATCGAGCGCGTGACCGTGCGGCAGCGCGAGGAAGACGCAGTCGAGGTCGCGAAGTTGCTCCACGTCTTCGGCCGCGCGCTCGAAACGCAGATCGGTCAGGCCGTAAAGATTTTTATGAACCTCGGCGACCGATTTGCCCGCGTGCTCGTTGGCCGTCACGAACGCGACTTCGGCGTGCGGGTGAAAAAGCAGGATGCGCAGGAGTTCCGCCCCGCCGTAGCCCGAGCCGCCGAAGATGCCCACTCTGATCTTCATTTCCCTCACCCCGAACATTTACCCGCGCTCGGGCGTAAACAATCTTGACTCAACACGCCGCAGCGGTCGGCCCTTTTCAACCACCGGGAGATTACACGGAAATGCGTAGACAAGTCGGATTCCCCTTCCTCGCCCTCGGCATCGCCCTCGTCGCCATCGGCATCAGCTCTAACAGAACTTTCATGTACGCCGGCATCGCCTTCCTCATCATCAGTATCGTCACCCTCGTCCGCGGCCGGCGTTAGACGCCGCTCACGCGTAGACGCGCGCCGGCGCCGCCTCGACCTTCTGACGGATCAATTCGAAGAGACGACCACCGTTGCGTTTGGCGTTGGCCGCGGGCACGCCGAACTCGCGCTCGATATAGTCCTCACCCATCTGCGAGTCTGTCACCGACCCGGCGATTAAGTCCACGCGCACGCCGCGCCGGCGCAGAAGCTCGACGCCGCCCCACGCGCCCACGTAGTCCGACGCGCAGAAGACGAGCGCGGCCGTCGCCTCGCGCAACTCCGCGTCGTCGAAGATGGAATCGACCGAGTAACCGCCCAGAATTCCGTCGCCCAACTCGACGACGATCATGTCGGGCGCCGACTCGTTGAGGCGCGCGATGACGGCCTTCGCCACGGGCGCGAGGTCGCCGACGCCGACGGTCGAAGGCAGCCCCGCGTCGAGGAAGCTGGCGGTGGCGACGGCCCCGTGGTCGGCCATGTTGAGCGTGTCGCGCAGACAGGCCACACCCGAGAGCTTGGCCGCCGCCACGCGCATCCCTGCGCGCGTCGCTTGCTTGACGATCTCGGCGGCCGCAAAAGTCTTCCCCGAGTTCATGCACGCGCCCGCCACGACGACAAGCGGCGCCGTCTCACCCAAATGTGCGCGCAGGGGCAGCGCCGCGTCGGCGATGTTCGCGACGCGCGAGTCATCGTCGTAGACCAGTCCGATGACGCTCAAGCGAATCGCGTCGCTCAAAGCGGAATGGTGTCCCGTGCAGCGACCGACGACGCCGCCCATGTTCAAAAGATGCAGCTCGTCGCCTTCGCCCACGGTCTCCGGCACGTCGCCCACGAAGCCCTTGAGCGCGCGGCGGCTGCCGAGCACGCCGACGAGCACGTCGCCCGGGTTGATCTTCGCCAGCCGGCCCGACGGCAACTCAAGCTGATTGTAGGTCGCGCTGTCCGTAAGCGCGCGCACCACGACCACGTCGCCCACACGCGCCGCGCGGCGCTCGCCGATCACGGCCAGCGTCTTCCCCAGCCCGAGGTTCGACACGGCCGACCCCATCTTGTCGGCCTCGACGACCGTCACCTTCGTGCCCAGCGTCTCTTCAAATGCGTTCGACATCTTTACCTCCGGTAAGTGTGTAGTAAGCAGTAAGCAGTGAGCAGTGAGCAGTTAAAACTTTCTGCCCCTCGCGGCTCTTTTTTACCGCTCACTGCTTACTGCTTACGGCTCACTTGCGCTTGCGTCCGCAAGCGCAGCGCGTTGAGCTTGATGAATCCCTCGGCGTCGCGCTGGTTGTAGACCGACTCGGCCTCGAACGTGGCGAGGCTCTCGCTGTAGAGCGAGTGGGGCGAGCGGCGTCCCGCGACGATGGCGTTGCCGCGGTAGAGCTTCATTCGCACGTCGCCCGTGACGTTCACCTGCGTCTCGTCAATCACCTTTCGCATCAGCTCCGTCTCGGGCGCGAACCAGAAGCCGTAGTAGACGCTCTCGGCGAACTTCAGACTCATCGCGTCGCGCAGCCGCAACACCTCACGGTCGAGCGTGATCGATTCGAGCGCGCGGTGCGCCGCGTGCAGGATCGTCACGCCCGGCGTCTCGTAAACCCCGCGCGACTTCATCCCGACGAAACGATTCTCCACCAGATCGACGCGTCCCACGCCGTGCGCCCCGCCCAATTCGTTGAGCCTTTCGAGAAGCGCCACCGCCCGCATGCGCTCGCCGTTCAGACGGACGGGCGCACCCCGCTCGAAGCCGATCTCAACGTACTCGGCTTCCGCCCGCGCCTGCTCGGGCGCCGTTGTCATCTGGAAGATGTCGGCGGGCGGCTCGGCCCACGGGTCTTCGAGGATGCCGCCCTCGTAGGAGACGTGCATCAGGTTGCGGTCGGTCGAGTAGGGCTTCTCGGCCGTAGCCTTCACGGGGATGTCGTGCCGCTCGCAGTAGTCGATCAAATCCCTGCGGCCCTTGTACTCCCACTCGCGCCACGGGGCGATGACCTTGATGCCCGGCTCCAGCGCGTAGTAGGTCAGCTCGAAGCGCACCTGATCGTTGCCCTTGCCCGTGGCCCCGTGCGCGACGGCGTCGGCCCCTTCGAGCCGGGCGATCTCGATCTGGCGCTTGGCGATGACGGGTCGCGCGAGCGAGGTGCCGAGCAGATAGACGCCCTCGTAGACGGCGTTCGCCTTGACGGCCGTCCACACGTAGTCCTCGACAAACTCCTGCCGCAGGTCTTCGACATAGAGCTTCGACGCTCCCGTCCGCTCGGCCTTTTCGGCGAGACCTTCCAACTCCTCGCCCTGCCCCACGTCGGCGCAATAACAGACGACCTCGCAGTCGTAATTCGCGCGCAGCCAGTGGAGCATGGCCGAAGTGTCCAGCCCCCCCGAATACGCCAGCACCACCTTTTTGATCTTTTGTGTCATCATTCTTTAGTAGGGAGTCAGAAGTCAGAAGTCAGGAGTCAGAATAAAAACCGTCCGTCCGCTTTCTTCATTCTGACTACTGACTTCAGACTCCCGACTCCTGTTATTGAAACAACTCCCAAATCTTCTTCGCCGCCGCGCGCCGCGCCTTTGCGTTCGGCACGGCGACGAAGATCGTGTCTTCACCGGCGAGCGTCCCTGTGATCTCGCCGATGTGCGCGCGGTCGATCTCGACGGCGACGGCCGACGCCAGCCCCGGCTCGCACTTCGCCACCAGCAGGTTGTCGCCCGCGGCCGCGACCGCGAGCAGCCCTCGCAGCGGCGATCCCCCGGCCGCCTGCGGGATCGCGTAATGGCCGTTGCGCTTGACGATGCCCAGTTCCACGAGGTCGCGCGAGATGCTTGACTGCGTGGCGGCCACGCCGGCGCGCTCCAGCAGCGCGGCCAACTCCTGCTGCGTGCCCACGTTCTGAGTCTGAATCAGGCTCAGGACTTTCTGCTGTCGCTTTTCTTTCTCCATCATCCTGTTATGCAAATATTGTGCATATTTAATGCATACTTGCATAAACTAGCATTTTAGATGCACAATCGCAACCGGGGCCGGGATTTTTTTTAGCTGGGGCGAAGGCGGGCGCGCCCTGAGCGCGGGACAGTACCGTGAGCGGTAGCGAGCGGGTCTCATGCACGCGAGGCGAGCCGCTGACATAGGCGCACCCGCTCGCTACCGCTCGCGGTACTGTCCGCACTGCCAATTCTTCTGGCGCCTTTCGCTTCGCGATAGTTGCGTTTATCTTTTCAACCGTGCGGGAGAGGACGTTCAGGAAGCATTCAAATGAGCGAATCGAAAAAACTCTGGGGCGGCAGGTTCACGGGCGAAGCGGACGCCGGGTTCGCGCGCTTTAACCGCTCGTTCGGCTTCGACCGCAGACTCTTCGCGGCGGACGTGCGCGGCAGCCGCGCTCACTGCGAGGGGTTGCGCGCGGCCGGCGTGCTCAGCAGCGAGGAAGCCGAGCGCATCGACCGCGGTCTTCAGTCGCTTCTCGAACGCGCCGCCGCCGAGCCGGACTTTCTCGAAGACGAGTCGGCCGAGGACGTACACTCGTTCATCGAGGCACGGCTCATCGAACATATTGGCGACGCGGGCCGCAAACTCCACACGGGCCGCAGCCGCAACGATCAGGTAGCCACGGCCCTGCGCCTCTGGCTGCGCGACGAGATCGACCGCGCCGTCGAGAGCCTGCGCGGCGCACAGGCCGCGCTTCTCGATTTGGCCGAGGCCCACCCCGAAGCATGTCTCCCCGGCTACACGCACCTCCAGCGCGCGCAGCCCATCCTGTTCGCCCACTGGTGTCTCGCCTATTTCGAGATGCTCGCGCGCGACCACGAGCGCTTCGTGGAAGTGCGTCGCCGCACGAACGTCCTGCCGCTCGGCTCGGCGGCGCTCGCGGGGACGAGCCACGCCATTGACCGCGCGGGGCTCGCGCGCGCGCTCGGGTTCGACTCCGTCTCGCGCAACAGCCTCGACGCCGTCAGCGACCGCGACTTCTGCGTCGAGTTCGCGTCCGCCGCCGCGCTCTCGATGGCGCATCTCTCGCGCCTCGCCGAAGACCTCATCCTCTACGCGACGACCGAGTTCGGCTTCATCGAACTCGGCGACGCCGTCTCCACGGGTTCGAGCCTGATGCCGCAGAAGAAGAACCCGGACGCGTTGGAGCTTGTGCGCGGGAAGTCGGCGCGCGTCTTCGGCCACCTGACGGCGCTGCTCACACTCATCAAGGGGCTGCCGCTCACTTACAACAAAGACTTGCAGGAGGATAAAGAGGCCGTCTTCGACACGGCCGACACGCTGCGCGATGCGCTCGACGTGACGGCGGTCGTGCTCCGCAACATCCGCTTGCGCGAGGGGCGCGCCCGCGAGGCCGCCGCCGCCGGACACATGAACGCGACCGAGTTGGCCGACTACCTCGCGCGTCGCGGCGTGCCCTTCCGCGAGGCGCACGAAGTAGTGGGGCGCGCCGTGCTCTACGCCGTCGGGCGCGGCATGGAGCTACAGGAGTTAGACCTCGAAGAGCTGCGCCGGTTCTCTCCGCACATCGACGAGGACGTGTACGCCGCGCTCTCGCTCGAAGAGACCCTCGCGACCAAGCGGCAGGCGGGCGGGACGGCTCCCGAGCGCGTCTCGGAGGCGCTGGCGGCGGCGCGGGAATCACTAGGCCACTAGAGTGATGTTTACTTGAGTGAATGCCGAATTGATTCACCGCGGAGGCGCCGCAGGGCGCAGAGGGGTTGGAAGCTGAACGGGATTCGCTGTTTCTAAAGTCGCATACGACTTGACCCGCCGCCTCGCGGGGGTTAACTTTGCCTCCCACTTCAGAGTACGCCCCCGGCGGCGGGGACTGCTAAACCACATTTCCGTCAAAAGAATTAAGGAGCCTCCTATGCCTCGTAAAAACTTTGCGCTCGCGTTCGCGTTCCTCCTCCTCTCGGCTGTCGCCGTGCTGGCGATCACCTACGGGCAGCCCGATGGCAACCGCCACCCGAACGTCGGCGCACTCGTCGGCACCTTCAGCGGGCAGACCTACCCCTATTGCTCCGGCACGCTCATCTCCCCGACCGTCTTCTTGACGGCCGCGCATTGCTACATCGGCACGACGACCGTCTACGTCACCTTCGACACCGAGTACTCGTCGCGCTCGAAGCTCTATACCGGCACCTTCTACTACGACCCGCTCTACAACCAGTCGCAATCGGACCCGCACGACATCGCCGTCGTCGTCTTCGACAAGCCGATCCGTAACATCGAGCCGGCGCAGTTGCCAACGCTCGGGCAGTTTGACAAACTGGCGCACAACCAGCAGTTCACGGCCGTCGGCTACGGCGGAGAGGAGCCGGTCATCACGCCCGGCAGCGGCCCCGTCATCGGCTACCTCGACATACGGCAGTACTCCACCTCCACTTTGAACGCGGTCAACCCGGCGTGGATTCGCAACTCGCAGAACCCGGCGACCGGCGACAGCGGCGCCTGTTACGGCGACTCGGGCGGCCCGAACTTCCTCGGCGCCGGCACGACCGAGACCAACATCATCGCCGGCACGACCATCACCGGCGACGCCATCTGCCGCGCCACCAACGTCATCTATCGCCTCGACACCACATCGGCGCGCAACTTCCTGAGCGCCTTCGTCGCGCTGCCGTAGCTGCGGATAAGAAGACGCACGCTTGACCGTCGCGGCGCGGCGGGGAACACGGATAAGACGGATGGGACGGATCGACACGGAGCAACCGTGAACATCCGTCCCATCCGTCTTATCCGTGTTCTACTTCTGACTCGATGATCCCAACAGGTTCGCCGACGGCTGCGGCATCAGGCGCTCCTGCACGGCGTACAGTCCCCCGGTCTCGATGCGGATGATGACGATGGGCTTGATGGCGTTGCGGTCGGGGCCGAAGGTGATGGTGCCGGTCACGCCCTTGAAGCCGGCCGTTGAGGCGAGCGCGTCGCGTATCGAACGGCGGTCGAGCGAGCCGGCGTCGCGCACGGCGTGGAGGAGGATGCGCGTCGCATCATAGGCGGTGGCGGCGAAAGCGTCGGGCGGATAGCCGTAGAGGCCGAGGTAGTCTTCGACGAAGCTCTGCACGGCCGGGTCTTTGTCATCCACGGAGAAGTGGTTCGAGAAGAAGGAGCCGCGCAGGTACTCGCCGCCGATGTGGTAGAGGCCGGGCGAGTCCCAGCCGTCGCCGCCGACGAGCGGCGCGTCGATGCCCAGCTCTTTCGCCTGCCGGGCGATGAGCCCCGCCTCGCGGTAGTAGCCGGGGACGAAGATCACGTCGGGCGAGGCCGAGCCGGCCTGCATGAGCTGCTGCGTGAAATCCTCCTCGCCCTCACTGTAAGGCTGCTCGGAGACCACCTGCCCGCCCCGGCGCGTGAACGCCTCGCGGAACAGTTCGGCCAGCTCGACCGAGTACGACTGGCTGCGGTCGATGAGGAGAGCGGCGCGTTTGGCGCGCAGGCCGTCGGCCGCAAAACGCGCCAGTGCGTTTGCCTGAAAGGGGTCGGTGTAGCAGCTTCGGAAGATGTAGTCGCCGCGCTCGGTGACTTCGAGGTTGGTTGAGGAGGGCGTGAGCATGGCGACGCCGGCCGCCTGCGCGATGGGCGCGGCGATGAGCGAGCGCGAGCTGACGACCTCGCCGAGGAGCGCGTGAACTTTGCGCTCGCCCACCAAGCGGCGGACGACCCGCGCGGTCTCCAAAGCGTCGGAGCGCGTGTCCTCCACCAACAGCTCGACCTGCCGGCCGCCGACCCCGCCCGATGAATTGATCTCCTCGGCGGCCATGCGGAAGCCGTTCATCGACGACAGACCGTAACCGGCCGTGCCCCCCGTCAGCGAGACGAAGACGCCGACGCGTACCTTGTCTTCGGCGCGCGTCCCTTTGAACCAATCCGGCCGACAACCCGAAGCCACGGCCGCGAGCAGGACGGCGAACACACAGACCAGCGTCTTCGACAGGAAGCTTCTCATCACTTTCTTTACAACTCTCGGTCGAGTGAATGGTTCGACCCTCCGCGCAACCTCCGCGCCCTCCGCGCCTCCGCGGTGAGTCGAACTCCCCATCCACTCAATCAAGTAATTCATCTGCGCGCCCACGGCGACGCTCACGCGGGCATTCTATCACCCGAAAACTAAAGAGGCCCCGCACGTGCGGAGCCTCGCGTAGATGCCAGAGAAGCGAGCGCGCGCGTCTATTCGCCGAGGTAAGCCTCCTTGATGCGCGGGTCGGCGGCCAAATCCTTCGACGGCCCCTCCATGACGATGTTGCCGGTTTCGAGGACGTAGGCGCGATCCGAGTGGCCGAGCGCGGCGTGGGCGTTCTGCTCGACGAGGAGGATGGTCGTCCCCTCGCCGCGAATCTCCTCGATGGCCTCGAAGATGGTGTGGACGACGAGCGGGGCCAGGCCCAGAGAAGGCTCGTCGAGCAGGAGCAGGCGGGGCCGGGACATCAGCGCGCGCCCCATCGCGAGCATCTGCTGCTCGCCGCCCGAGAGCGTGCCGGCCTTCTGCGACTCGCGCTCCTTGAGGCGCGGGAACATGCGGAAGGCCCGCTCCATGTCCTCGGCGATTTCCTTCTTATTCTTTTTGAGGTAAGCGCCCATCTGGAGGTTCTCACGCACGGTGAGGTTGGCGAAGACGCCGCGCCCCTCCGGCGACATCGAGATGCCGCGCGCGACGAGCTTGTGCGTCGGCGTGCCGCTCACGTCGTCGCCCTCGAAGACGACGCGTCCCTCGGTCGGAGAGAGCAGCCCCGTGATGGTGCGTAGCGTCGTCGTCTTCCCCGCGCCGTTCGCGCCGATGAGCGTCACGACCTCGCCGCGCTCGACGCGCATCGACACGCCCTTCAGCGCCTTGATCGCGCCGTAACTGACGGAGACGTTTTCGAGTGTAAGCATAAGGCCGGGAGTCAGGAGTCAGGAGTCAGGAGTCAGAATAAGAAAGGCGGGCGGACGGTTTTTATTCTGACTCCTGACGTCTGACTCCTGACTTCAATCTCCTAAATAAGCTTCGATGACCTTCGGGTCGTTCCTGATTTCTTCGGGCAGCCCGAGCGCGATGGACTTGCCGTAATCGACGACCTGAATGCGCTCGCAGACGCCCATCACGACCTTCATGTTGTGCTCGACGAGGAGGATGGTCAACTGGAAGCGGTCGCGTATCTGGCGGATCAGTTTGAGAAGGTCGTCCTGCTCCGAGGGGTTCATGCCGGCGGCCGGCTCGTCGAGCAGGAGGAGGCGCGGGCGCGTCGCCAGCGCGCGGACGATTTCGAGCCGGCGCTGGTTGCCGTAGGGCAAGGAAGTGCCGCCCTCGTCGCGGAAGCGCGCGAGGTCGAAGATTTCCAAAAGCTCCAGACAGAACTGCTCGTGCTCGCGCTCGTCGCGTGCGAAGCGCGGCGTGCGCAAGACGGCGTCGGCCAAAGTCTGCTGCGTGTGGATGTGGCAGGCCGTCATCACGTTCTCTAACACGGACATGCTCGGAAAGAGCCGGATGTTCTGAAACGTGCGCGAGACGCCGAGGGCGGCGATCTCGTAGGGGCGCAGGCCGTCCACGCGCTTGTCCTCGAACTCAATCGTGCCGGAGGTCGGGCGATAGACGCCCGTGAGCAGGTTGAAGATGGTCGTCTTCCCCGCCCCGTTCGGCCCGATGAGGCCGTAGATTTCGCCGGGGCGCACGGCCATGTCGAGCGCGTTGACGGCGACGAGGCCGCCGAAGCGGATGGTGCACTGGGTTGTTTTGAGTATCGGCGCGCCGAAGCCCCGATCCACCATCGCCGCGGCGGCGTCGGTCGCGCCGCCCGCATGGGTCGTCCCCGCGTTCGGTGTCATGGCCGCTTGTCCCCCTCTCCGAGCGAAGTGTCGCGCGCGCGCTCGCCCAGAGTCGCCTTGTCAACGTCAGTCTGGTCGCGCGTGTCCTCGGCCGTAATCTCCTCGGCCTCGGTGCGAGTCTTGGCGCGGTTGCGCGCGCGCCAGCCCTTGAAGGGGTCGAGTCCGCCGAGCAGGCCGTTGGGCCGCGTGATCATCAGCACGATGAGCAGGATGGAATAGATGACCATGCGGTACTGCGCGAACTCGCGCAGCGCCTCGGGCAGCACCGTCAGCACGATGGCCCCCAGCACTGAGCCGACGATGGAGCCAAGCCCGCCGAGGATGATCATGATGAGGATTTCAAACGACTTGATGAACTCGAACGACTTCGGGTTGAGGTAGCCGTCGAAGTGTGCGAGGAGCACGCCGCCCGCGCCCGCGAGCGCCGATGAGATGACGAAGGCCATCACCTTGTAGCGCGTCGTGTTGACGCCCATCGCCTCCGAGGCCAGCTCGTCCTCGCGGATGGAGACGAGCGCGCGGCCGATGGCCGAGTGTACGAGGTTGTGGACGACGACAATCGTCAGCACCGCGACGAGGGCGATCCAGAAGAAGCTCTTGACGATGGGGATGCCGGAGTAGCCGCGCGCGCCGCCGATGGCCTCGATGTTGTTGAGGAAGACGACGATGATCTGCCCGAAGCCGAGCGTGACGATGGCGAGGTAGTCGCCCTTAAGCCTCAAAGACGGCACGCCGACGAGGAAGCCGGCCGCGCCCGCGACGAGCGCGCCGAGCAGCGTCGCCACCAACAGCGCAGCCCCCCACCCGAGCAGCCCGTCGCCCAGCGAGCGGGCCATGGCGGCCCCGTAACTCACCGAGAAGTAGGCCGAGGAGTAAGCGCCCACCGCCATGAAGCCCGCGTGCCCGATGGAGAACTGACCCGTGAAGCCGTTAATCAGGTTCAGCGAGACGGCGAGCGTGATGTTGATGCCCGCCAGCATGATGATGCGCGCGACGTAGGGGCTGATCATCCGCCGCCCCGGATCGAACACAAAATAGTCCAGCGCGTAGAGCACCGCGAGCAGCAGGAAGGCGACGACGAGGTTACGCGCGTAGCGTGGCATATGAACTCAAGGGAGTCAGGAGTCAGGAGTCAGGAGTCAGAAGTCAGAATGGGAGTCATAGTCCGCGTCGAATACCGGACGGTCGAACAGTTTTTTATTCTGACTTCTGACTTCTGACTCCTGACTTCCGTTCCATCGTTAGACTTTTTCCTGCGCGACCGAGCCGAGCAGGCCCGACGGGCGGAAGAGGAGCACGAGAATCAGAATGGCGAAGGCGACCGCGTCCTTGTAGGTCGGCGAAAGGTAGCCGACGACGAGGGTCTCCGTAATCCCGATGAGCAGGCCGCCGAGCATCGCGCCGGGGATGTTGCCGATGCCGCCCAGCACCGCGGCGACGAACGCCTTGAGACCGACGAGGATGCCCATCAGCGGGTCGATGCGCGGGATGCGGATGGCGACGAGCACGCCGGCGGCCGCCGCCAGCGCCGAGCCGAGCGCGAAGGTGAAGGCGATGATGTAGTCGGTGTTGATGCCCATCAGCTTCGCCGACGTGATGTTGAAGGAGACGGCGCGCATCGCCTTCCCCGTCTTCGTGTAGTAGACGATGTACTGCAAGACGACCATCAGCCCGACGGCGATGACGAGCACGACGATGTCCGAGGAGTTGACGGACACGCCCCCGCCGAGGTCGATGTTCTGCTTGGTGAAGAGTTCGGGGAAGAATTTCGGGTCGGCGCCGAAGACGACCTGCCCGCCGTTCTCCAGCAGGAGCGAAACGCCGATGGCCGTAATCAGCGCCGTCAGGCGCGAGTACTTGCGCACAGGCCGGTAGGCCAATCGCTCGATGATGACGCCGAGGGCGGCGCAGATGGCCATCGCGAGGAGCATCACGACGAGGGCCGTAATCAGCGACGGCTCCAACGCGCCGCTGCCGAGCAGGCCGCGCGCGAAGACGCCGTTCGGGTCCTGACCGAGCTTCTGCGCCCACTGCGCGCCGAGGCCGTTGGCGAGGTAATAGCCCATGAAAGCGCCGACCATGTACACGTCGCCGTGCGCGAAGTTGATGAGCTTCAGCACGCCGTAGACCATCGTGTAGCCGAGCGCAATCAGGGAATAAATCGCCCCGAGTGAGATGCCGTTGATAAGCTGCTGGATGAACGTACTCATGCGTTCTTGAGCCGCGGGCGATTGAGATTGGAAGAGCTTTGTCTGAAACTGTCGGGGCTTGCTAAGAACTCATGCGGGGGTTTCTAACAGGGCGTTCGGCGCCCCCGCATCCCGTCTCGGATTTGCGGTGTGGGCCGCCGCGCGCTCCGATGCCTGACGGCGGCGGCCCACTCCTTCTGCCACCCGACGGCTCGGCCGTCAGGGCGTGACGTTGGCCGGGCGCGCGTTGGTGTTCGTCGCGCCGGCGTTCGTGTTGATGTTGATGTTGATGTTCGCGCCGGTGTTTGCGTTCCCCGTCGCCATGTTCGCGTTCGACGCGGGGGCCGCGTTCGTGTTGGTGTTGGCCGCGCCGGCTTCCGTGGGCATCGACGCGCCCTCGACGCTGACGCGTTCCTGAATGACGTACTTGCCGCCCTCATCGACGCGGATCATCATGATCGGCTTGACGGCGTCGCGGTTGGCGTTGAAGTTCACGGTGCCCGTCACGCCGGGGAAGTCCTTCGTCGCGGCGAGGGCGTCGCGGATGGCCTTGCCGTCGAGCGAGCCCGCGCGCTTGATGGCGTCGAACATGATGAGCGCCGCGTCGTAGGCGGTGGCGGCCAGCGCGTCGGGAATCCCCCCGTAACGCTGCTGGTAGCCCTGCACGAACTTCTGCACCTTCGCGTCGGTGTCGTAGGGCGAGTAGTGATTGGTGAAGTAGCTGCCGACGACGGCCGCGCCGCCGATGGTGTAGAGCTGCGCCGAGTCCCAGCCGTCGCCGCCGACGAGCGGCACGTTGAGGCCCTTGTCGCGCGCCTGCTTGGCGATGAGCGCCACGTCGCCGTAATAGCCGGGAATGAAAATCACATCGGGGTTAGCGCCCTTGATCGAGGTGAGCTGGCCGTTGAAGTCAGTGTCGCCTTCCTGGAACGACTGCGTGATGACGACCTCTCCGCCGAAACGCGGGAACACTTCGTTGATGACTTTTTCGAGGCCGGTCGAGTAGTCGTTCTTGCGGTCAACCATGAGGGCCGCGCGCCGCTTGCCGAGGCTCTTGCCGGCGAACTGCGACATGGCCGCGCCCTGCACGGGGTCGATAAAGCAACTGCGGAAGATGTAGTCGCCGGCCTTGGTCACGTCGGGGTTGGTCGAAGAGGGCGTGAGCATCGGTATCTTCGCGTTCTGCGCGATGGGCGCGGCGGCGATGGAGCGCGAAGAGGCCACCTCGCCGAGAACTGCGTGGACGCCGTCCTGCGTGACGAACTTGGTGACGATGGTCGCGGCCTCCTGCGCGTCGGAGCGGTCGTCCTGCACGAGCAGCTCGATCTGCTTGCCGTTGATGCCGCCGGCGGCGTTGACTTCGTCGGCGGCCATCTTGATGCCGTTAGTCGAAGAGATGCCAAACTGCGCCGTGCTCCCCGTCAGCGACATGAAGACGCCGATTTTGACTTTGTCGCCGCCCGCCGTGCCGCCGCCGGGGCCGCCGGTCTGGCAGGCCGTCGCGGCCAGCATCGAAGCCGTCAATCCAAGTGCGATTAAGGTGCGTTTCATATTTTCCTCGTCCAGTGTGTTGCGTAAAGGTGCGGCGCATGCGTCGGCGCGCCGGTGTATCGTTCGGACAAGCCTCGCCACGGACACCGCGCCGCCTCACCTGCCGAAAGTCTAGCTGCCCGAACCGAACCCTGTTGAAGTGGGGGGTTGACTGCTCGCGTACCGTAATATCGCGACACACCGCGGGCGGAGTCAAGGGGCCGCCGAGTGATTTTTACAATTCGACGCGCATTATACATTTTTGACGCGCCGTGTCGAGTATCTTCCACAAGCGGCCCGCGCGCGGGGCGCGAGAACGGTTCAACAGCGGGACACGGATGAGACGGATTAAAACGGATCGTCACGGATTTAATCCGTCCTCATCCGTCCTCATCCGTCTCATCCGTGTTCCATTTCTCCCGCCTGTTCCGCCTCGCGCGCTCTCGTGTCATACTCACCTGACTTTTACACCGCATCCTCGCGAGCGCTGTCAGAGGCGAACACGCCGACACGAGACGAGTCGAATCCTTATGAAGCAGACAGAGAGTGAGACGGGCGGCCTCGCCCCGCCGCTCGGCGACATGAGCGCCGAGGAGTTCCGACGCCACGGCCACGAGCTGGTCGAATGGATCGCCGGCTTCCTCGAACGCCTCGAAGACTTCCCCGTGCTCGCGCAGGTCAGGCCCGGCGATCTCAAATCTCAACTCCCACAGTCGCCCCCCGCCGAGGGCGAGCCGATGCCGGAGATTCTGGCCGACGTGGAACGGCTCGTCCTGCCCGCGCTCACACACTGGAACCACCCTTCGTTCTTCGCCTACTTCGCCACCTCTTCGTCCGCGCCCGGCATCTTCGGCGAACTCCTCTCGGCCGTCTTCGACGTGAAGTCGATGCTCTGGCGCACCTCGCCCGCCTCGACCGAACTCGAAGAGGTCACCCTCTCATGGCTCCGGCAGATGATGGGCCTGCCCGCCGAGTTCGACGGCCTCATCTACGACACGGCCTCGGTCGCCACCATGCACGCCGTCGCCGCCGCGCGCGAGGCGCTCGACATGCGCGTGCGCGAGGACGGCATGAGCGGACGCGCCGACCTGCCGCTGCTGCGTCTCTACTCATCCGAGCAGGCCCACTCCTCCGTCGAGAAGGCGCTGCTCGCCCTCGGCCTCGGCCAGCGTTCGCTCTGCAAGGTCGCCGCCGACTCCGAGTTTCGCATGAAGCCCGACGCGTTGGCCGAAGCCATCGACGAAGACCGACGCGCCGGCATGCTTCCCTTTTGCGTCGTCGCCACCGTCGGCACGACCTCGACATCGAGCATCGACCCCGTGGCGGAGATCGCCGACGTGTGCGAACGCGAGCGACTGTGGCTGCACGTCGATGCCGCTTATGCCGGCTCGGCGGCGGTCGTCCCCGAGTTGCGACCATTGTTCGCGGGCTGTGAGCGCGCCGACTCCTTCGTCGTCAACCCACACAAGTGGCTGTTTACGCCCTTCGACCTCTCGGCCCTCTACACGCGCCGCCTCGACATGCTGCGCCGCGCCTTCACCCTCACGCCCGAGTATCTTCGCACGCCCGAGGCCGAGACCGTGCGTCACGGCTCGGACTACGGCGTCCAGCTCGGCCGACGCTTCCGCGCCCTCAAGCTCTGGATGATTCTGCGCTACTTCGGCCACGACGGACTCGCCGCGCGCATCCGCGAGCACTGTCGCCTCGCGCGCCTCTTCGCCTCGTGGGTCGCCGAGACGCCCGGCTGGGAACTGCTCGCACCCGTCCCCTTCGGCCTCGTCTGCTTCCGCGCCTGCCCCGTCGCGGACGACGAGACCGAAGCGGCGCGCGGCGCTCGGCTCGACGCTCTCAACGAGTCGTTGATGAACTCCGTCAATGCTACCGGCCAGATGTTTCTCTCACACACCAAGCTGAACGATGTCTTCACCCTGCGTCTCTCCGTCGGCAACATCCGCACCACGGAGGCGCACGTCCGCCGCGCGTGGGAGTTGCTGAACGAACACGCCGCGCGCCTCGCGGATTCGCCATCGTCCGTGTAATCTCGGCCATACATCCGTCGCGCTTCAGCGAGGCCGTATGCAACAAGTTTCCAACATGCGAAGCACGCTCGCCATCCTTGCCCTGCTTGCGTCGCTCACCGTCGCGGTTTCACTCAAGGCGCAGACGCGGCGCGGGATGACGCCCGAGGACACGTTGCGCTTCGCCGAAGTGGGCGACGCGCAAATCTCGCCCAGCGGCGAGTGGGTCGTCTACGTCGTCGCCACGACCGAGGGCGAGGAGCGGCGCTCGGCCCTGTGGCTGGTGCGCGCGGGGCCGGGGGCCGTCACCAGCGTCCCCGGCTTCGTGCAGGAGTCGCCCGACGCCTCGCGCAGCGTCATCGCCCCCACGCGGATCAACACGGCGGGGCTGAACGCCTCGCGGCCGCGCTGGTCGCCGGACGGCCACCGCCTCGCCTTCGTCGGTTCAGGCGGGGGCCGCCCGTCGGGCGTGTGGGTCGTCTCCTCCTTCGAGCGCGAGTCGCAGCCGCGCCTCGTCGCCGTCGTTCGCGACAGCAACTTCCACGTCCCTTACGCCGGCGAGTCGTTCGCCTGGTCGCCCGACTCCAGACGCATCGCGTACATCACGGCGACGGAAGAGGCCGATGACGGGGAGCGGCGACCGACGGTTGCGGGCGCGCGCAACGACGACCCGCGAGTCTTGACGCGCGTCCGCTACAAGTCGCGCACCTCTTTCTCCGACACGCTGCGCACGCACGTCTGGCTCGCCGAGGTGGACGACCCCGCCGCGCAGCCGCGGCAGCTCACCTCCGGCCCCTTCCACGATCACGCCGTCTCCTTTAACCCACGCGCCGACGAGATCGCCTTCCTCTCCAACCGCGAGCCTGACCCCGACGCCGTTAACAACTCCGACATCTACGCCGTCTCGACCGACGGCCGCACGCGCCGTGTCACGGAAACGCGCGGGTGCGAGTACGACCCGCAATGGTCGCCCGATGGACGCCTCATCGCCCACACGGCGACGACGCGCGACGTGACGACCATCGACAGCGTCAGCGAAGACGCGCACGTCTGGGTCGTCGAATCCGGCGGCGGCGGGCGACGTGAAATCAGCGCCGCCCTCGACCGTCGCGCGCGCTCGCCCCGCTGGTCCGCGGACGGCCGCTCCGTCCTCTTCCTCGCCGGCGACGCGGGGCGCACGCTCCTCTTCCGCGCCCCCATCAGCGGCGGCCCCGTCGCGCGCATTCACTTCGACCGCGCGGACGACAGTCCGCTCCGCAACCTTTTCGCGTCGCCCGGCGCGCCCCAGCCGCAGCCGTTTCAACTCGGCAACTTCAGCGTGAGCGCGCGCCGCCCGTCGCTCTTCGCCTTCACGCTGAGCACCCCGCTCCACCCGTCGGAGGTCTGGGCCGGCGAGTCAACTGAAGGCGACGCCCGCCGACTCAGCGCACACAACGACGTGCTCCTGCGCACGCTCTCGCTCTCCGCCCCCGAGGTCTTCTCCGTCCGCAGCTTCGACGGAGCGCAGGTTCAGGCGTGGCTCATGCGGCCCGCCGCCTTTCGCCCTTCGAGCGGCCAGCGCCACCCCGTAGTGTTAAGCGTCCACGGCGGCCCGCACGGCGCCTACGGCTACGGCTTCAACGCCGAGTTTCAGACCTACGCCGCGCGCGGCTACGCCGTGCTCTACATGAACCCGCGCGGCTCCACCGGCTACGGGCAGAAGTTCTCCGACGGCACCTTCCGCGAGTGGGGCGGCGGCGACTATCGCGATCTTTTGGCGGGCGTGGACGAGGCGCTGAGTAAATATTCGTGGCTCGACCCGGAGCGCATGGGCGTGGTCGGCGGCAGCTACGGCGGCTTCATGGTCAACTGGATCATCACGCAGACGCCGCGCTTCCGCGCCGCCGTCGCCCGCGCCAGCGTCAGCAACCTCGTCAGCTTTTACGGCACCTCGCTCTATCAGGATTTGATTCAAGCCGAGTTCGGCCAGATGCCGTGGGACGACTACGACTT
Organism: Pyrinomonadaceae bacterium; assembly: GCA_036380435.1. Lineage (GTDB taxonomy): Bacteria > Acidobacteriota > Blastocatellia > Pyrinomonadales > Pyrinomonadaceae > DASQDT01. The sequence continues at coordinate 21,537 of DASVES010000437.1, forward strand.
GCTCTGGCGCTGGTCGCCGCTCCGCTATGTCCGCGACGCGCGCACGCCCACACTCTTCATCCACGGCGAACTCGACAACGACGTACACATCACACAGGCCGAGGAGATGTACACGGCCCTGCGCCGCCGCGGCGTCGAGGCCGCGCTCGTGCGCTACCCGCGCGAGGGCCACGGCTTCCGCGAGCCGCGCCACCGCCGCGACTCCATCGAGCGGGCGCTCGACTGGTTCGACAGGTTTTTGAAGTGAAGGAAAGGGAGGGAGTCAGGAGTCAGAAGTCAGAAGTCAGAATGAAAGTTAGCGACCGGCGTTCTTATTCCGACTTCTGACTTCTGACTCCTGACTCCCTTGCAGAGGTTTTATGCTGACACACATCGTCATCTGGAAATATCGCGAGGACGTGGGGGAAGAGGAGCGTCGTCTGCACGTCGAGATGCTGCGGCGGCTCCCCGTTCTCATCCCGGAGGTCTTGAGTTTCCACGTCGGGTTCGACGTGCTGCGCCTGCCGCGCTCCTACCACACCGGACTCGCCTCGACCTTCCGCGACCGCCGCGGGCTTGAGGCTTACACCGTCCATCCCGAGCACGTCGCCGTGGCCGACTTCGGCCGCCGCATCAGCGAGCACGTGGCCTCCGTGGACTTCGAGGAGGATAAAGACGTAAATCGTAAATCGTAAATCGTGGTTGAGCGACTTTCAGGTGGCGCGTTCCGCAGGCGAGCCAGCGCAGCGTCAACCCATTACGATTTACGATTCACGATTCACGATTTACGGTTTTTTGACTGATGAAGCGTTGGAAGAAGATCGCGCTCGTGGTTGTGGGCCTGCTGATTCTTTCGCAGGCGCCCTTCGTCTACCGGCGCTACCGGCTGGGACGGCTCCGCGCGGCCATCGACTCCGTCAACGCCTCGCGCGCTGCCGCTGTGGCCGACGACCCCTTCGTCGATTACAAAGGCGTCCTCCACGTCCACTCCTCCCTCGGCGGCCACAGCACCGGCACGCTCGACGAGATCGTAGCGGCGGCGCGCGCGAACGAACTCGCGTTCGTCGTGATGACCGAGCACCCGTCGAAGTACGTGGACACGGTCGCGGCGACACTCAAGGGTACGCATGAAGGCGTCCTCTTCATCAACGGCAGCGAGCTGAGCGCCGCAAACGATGAGCGCCTGTTCGTCGTGCCCGGCCCCTCCGTGCCGGCCGCCGGCCCCGCCGCGCCGAACGCGCAGGCGCTCGTCGAGCGCGCCCGCGCCGAAGGCCGCCTCGCCCTCGTCGCCTACCCCGAGAGGATTCGCGACTGGGGACTGCTGCAAGGCTACGACGGCATCGAGGTCTACAACCTCTACACCAACTCCAAACGCATCCGTTACGGCCTGCTCTTCTTCGACGGTCTCTGGTCTTACCGGAGCCACGCCGACCTCCTGTTCTCGACCTTCTACGAGAGGCCGGACGAGAACCTGCGCCGTTGGGACGAGCTGACGGCCGCGCGCGGCCTCCGCCTGTCGGCCGTCGCCGGCAACGACGCCCACTCCAACGTCGGCCTCCGCCTCGGCGACCGCACGGGCAAGGAGTTCTTAGGCGTCAGCCTCGACCCCTACGAGCGCAGCTTCCGCGTCGTCCGCAACCATGTGCTCCTCGACAGGGCGCAGCCGCTCGCCG
>DASVES010000438.1:0-6589 GCA_036380435.1 Pyrinomonadaceae bacterium
GATCGAGTTTCCGTATCCCGTCGCGCCGGTCGTCCGGCACCACCACGAGAACTGGGACGGCTCCGGCTATCCCGACGGCCTCAAGGGGGAAGAGATTCCCCTCGGCGCGCGCATCCTCTCCGTCGTCGATTGCTTCGACTCCGTGCGCGAAGACCGGCCCTATCGCAAGGGGATGACGACCGAGGAGGCGGGCGCGCTGCTCCGACGCGGGGCCGGCACACACTTCGACCCGCGCGTCGTCTCGCTCTTCCTCGAACATCTTCCCGAGTTCGAGCGCGAGGTCGCCGCGGAAGGTCTCGATCAGCACGGCGTGACGAGCGTCGAGTGCGACGCGCGCACGCTCCTCATGGATGCGGACGCTTCCATGACGCTCCTCGAAGCGCCGGCCGCGCGCGTCCACGGCAACAATAACGCGCCCGCGCCCGCCTACCTCCATCACATCAACAACGCCCACCGCGAGGTCTACGCGCTCTACGAGATCGCCCGCACCTTCGGCTCGTCGCTCGACATCGAAAACACCGTCTCCGTCCTCGTCAACAAGGTCGGCCACGTCGTCCCCTTCGACCTGTGCGCCGTCTACCTCCACGACGAGCTGAAGGGCTACGCGACGGCCGCGCACGTCGCGGGGCCAAACTCCGACCTCGTCCGCGGCCGCGCCGTCGCCCCCGGCGAGGGCGTCATCGGCTTCGTGCTCGCCAACCGCCGCCCCGCGCATCACCTCGACCCCGCGCTCGACTTTACGGACTTGCTCCTGCCGGCCGGCGTCGAGTACCGCTCGATGGTCGCCCTCCCGCTCGTGCGCGACGAGCAACTGCTAGGGGCCTTGGCCGTCTACTCCGCCGAGCCGGGCCGCTACACGGACGACCACGTCCGCATGCTCGACACGGTGGCGCGTCTCGCCTCGGACGCGCTCGCCAACGCCGTGCAGCACGCCGAAGCCGAGTCGAACGCCTTGACCGACAACCTGACGGGGCTGCCCAACGCGCGCGCCATGTTCGCCCGCTTCGAGCAGGAGTCGGCGCGCGCGCGCCGCACGGGCCGTCCCTTCCAGGTCATCATGCTCGACCTCGACGACTTCAAGCAGGTCAACGACCGCTTCGGCCACAAGGCCGGCGACCAGATGCTGCGCGAGGTGGCGCGCCTCCTCCAGGCGCAACTGCGCGAGTACGACTTCCTCGCGCGCTACGCCGGCGACGAGTTCGTCGCTCTCGTCCAGGAGTTGACGGCCGAGCAGAGCGAGGAGTTGAGCGTGCGCATCGAGCGCGTCGTCAGCCAGTTCTCCCTACACGTGCGCGGCGACCAGCGCGCCCGCGTCGGCATCTCGGTCGGCTCGGCCACCTACGGTCTCCACGGTGAGACGCTCGACCAGATACTGATCGCCGCCGACGAGGCCATGTACCACATCAAGTCGTATCACAAGCAGCAGGCCCGCGCCGCTGCTTCTTCGGCCGACACCCACTCCTCCCTCAACACCGGCGACCTCACCTCGACGGCTGTCAACTAAGCCAAGTTTCAGTCGGACGCGTTACACGGGTGATGTCAGTAGGGGCAGGGCTCGTTCCTGCCCGCAGTCGCAACTCATTCAACTTTGAGTGAATTGTAACCGCGGGCAGGGAACGATCCCTGCCCCTACAGTCGTCCCGGTTTTCTTAGCGGCTCTCAGCCGGTTGAGGTCTCGGTCTGTCGAAGAGCGCGCTTAACCGTCCTGTGCCTCGTGCAGTTTGTCGGCGTTCGTGCCCGCGCCCGAGTCAGCTCCAGCAGGGGCGGCTCCCGAGTATGCCTCTGACTCTTCCCGGTTGAAGTTGGCCTCTTCCTCTTCCAGAGACGCGGTCTCCTGCGTCTCGATGATGTTGCGGGAGGTCGAACTCGCCACGTCGGCGGTGACCAAATTGGGTGACGCGTCGTCGGGGGGATTCAGGACCAAGCCCTTGAATCGCTCCCAAGGGAAATTCGCGCCCGGGTCGGTGCGCCGCAGCGGGTCCAGTTTGGCGTGCGAGACGACGTGTCGCAGGTTCGGGTACTTCGACCAGCAATAGCGGACGAGCTGCGCCACGATGGCGACTTGCCAGTCGGAAAACGCGTCGCCGCCCAGTTGCCGGTTGACGATTTCAACGCCGAGCGACCAGTGGTTGACTCGGTTCCGGCCGCCGTTCACGTCCGCGTGGCTCGCCCCCGGCCTGACGTGCCAAGCGGCATCCCTCTCCCTCACGCAGGCCCAGATGAGTTGGCCGTGCTGCGGCTCGTCCTCGTCGGGCACGAGCCAGTGAAAGCTGGCCGCGGAATCGCCGGGCGGCGGGTGCATCACTGATACCGCGTCTGCCGAGCGGAAGCCGGCCGTGGCGTGAATGACGACCGCCACCACGCCGTTAATGTGGTCGCCGACAATCCGCTGCGAGGTGCAACGCGGCCAGTAGTTTTGAACGCCGGGATACCACTGCTCGGGGATTGTCACCCCTGACGGCCTGTCCGATGCGGGCAAATTGAACTGATAGTCTCTTGGGTTAGGCATCGCGAAGACTCCTGTGAAATTAACGTTAGTGGGTCAATTTCAATTCCGACAAGACCGCTCGGCAATCGAACTGCCCCAGGCAATCACTCTCAACACTATTGCCTACATCTTTATGCGCTCTCCCGGCAAGACATTTCATGAGGCCGCGTGGGCACGGCTGAAAATATAGCTTTTAAGTTCAAACTGACCCACTACCGCCCCGCAGCTTTTCTTGACTTTCCCCGCCCCATCGCTTTCAATCGAATGTAAGCGCCGGGGTGCGGCCGGCGCCGCTTCGTCACGTCCGCCCACAGGTCGGCGCCGCGGGCGCCGCGAAACAGCTTCAGCGGGTCTTAATCTTTTCTCACCGCACCCCGCCAACAACCCCGAGAACGACTGTAAAGAGATCAATGCCGGCCCCTGCCACGAATCCCGGTCAGAAGGCCACGCTGCTCATCGTCGAGTCGGACGCGCAGGCTCGCGCGCGTCTTGCGGGCGCGTTCGAGGCCGAAGGCTACCGCGTCGTCGCCTGCGACGACGCGCCCTCGGCCCTGCGCCGGCTCCGACACGAGCGCTTCGACCTCGCCGTGCTCGACGCCGAACTGCCCGGCGTCGGCGGACTCGCCCTGTGTCGTCTGCTGCGCGCGCAGGACGCGACGCGCCGCCTCGCCGTGGTCGTCGCTTCCTCGCGCGGCGATGAGGGACACCGCGTCGAAGCCTTCGCCGCCGGGGCCGACGATTTCGTCCTGAAGTCGTCGGCCTCGCGTGAGCTTCTGACGCGCGTGCGCGCGCACCTGGAGTCGGCCGCGCGGCAGCGCGCGCTCGAAGGCACCAACCGCGAGCTGGCCTTCCTCGCCGATCTGGGGCGCGGGCTGTTGCACGCGATGAGTCCGGCCGAGGTGGTGCGCCGCGTGGCGGGCGCCGCCTACGAAGGCGCCAACGCCTCGATGTGCGCGGCGGTGCTGACGAAGCCCGAGGGCGACAAGACGCGCGTCGGGCAGGGAGTCGTCATCTGCGTCTTCGACCGCGAGGGAAGCGCCGAGGAGGACATCTCGTTCGTGGACATCTGGCGGCTGCGCGCGTGGCTCGACTCGGCGAAGGCGGCCCCCGCGCGGCTCGGCGAGCAGTCGCAGTTCTTTTTGCGCGACGACCGCCACGTGGTCGAGTACGCCGCCCCGCTCCGCTTCGAGGGCCGCGCGCTGGGCGCGCTCGTCGCCGCCTTCGACCACCCGGCCGACTGCGGCGAGAACGAGGAGCGCCTCCTCGACGCCGCCGCGCAGCAGGCCGCGCTGGCCGCGCACATCTCCTCGCTCTACGAGGCGGCGCGTGAGTCGTCGAAAGTTCTTGCGAAGGAGGTGGAGCGCCGGACGGCCGAGGCCGAGAGCCAGCGGCGCTTCACCGAGGCAATCATCGACTCTCTGCCGGTCTCGCTCTACGCGGTGGATCGCAAATACCGCGTGGTCGCGTGGAACCGCAACCGCGAGACGGGCGGGCAGGGCATCCCGCGCGGAAGCGCCATCGGCCGCAACGTCTTCGAGGTCTTGACGCGCCAGAAGCGCGGCGTGTTGGAGGACGAGTTCGAGCGCGCGTTCCGCACGGGGAGCATCGAGCGCATCGAGCAGGAGACCACGTCGGCCGACGGCTCGACGCGCCACTGGCTCGTCAGCAAGGTGCCGATGCGGATCGACGGCGCGGAGGTCTCGCACGTCATCACCGTAGGCGAGGACGTGTCGGCCCGCGTCGAGGCTAACCGTGCGGTCGCGCGCACGGAGAAGCTGGCGGCGGTGGGGCGCTTAGCCGCCGGCGTCGTCCATGAGATCAACAACCCGCTGGCGACCATCGCGGCCTGCGCGGAGGCTTTGGAGTCGCGCGTCGCGGAGGGCGCTTACGGCGCGTCGCCGGAGGTCGAAGACCTGCGCGAGTACTTGCAGCTCATCCGTAGCGAGACTTTCCGCTGCAAGTCGATCACGAACGGACTGCTCGACTTCAGCCGCGCGCGCCGGGCCGGTGAGCGCGCGCCCGTCAACGTCGCCGAGGTCATCGAGTCGGCGGCGCGTCTGCTCATGCACCAGAAGCGGGGCGCGGCCGTGAGGATCGACGTTGAGGCCGAGCGTGGCCTGCCGCTCGTCATGGGCGACGAGGGCCAGCTCCAGCAGGCCGTCATCATCCTCGCCGAGAACGCCATCGACGCGATGTCCGACGGCGGCACGCTCACCCTGCGCGCGCGCCCGGCCGACGACGGCACGCGCGCCGTCCTGCTCGACGTGGGCGACACGGGCGCGGGGATTTCGCCGGAGAACGTGGCGAAAATCTTCGACCCGTTCTTCACGACGAAAGAGGTCGGGCGCGGGACGGGGTTAGGGCTGGCGGTCTGTTATGGTATTGTTACCGAGCACGGCGGGCGCGTCAGCGTCGATTCGACGGTGGGGCGCGGCACGACCTTCACTCTGACGCTGCCGGCTACTTCAAACGAAGACGGAGACTCCGAATCTTGAGCGAAACCCAACAGGCAAAGATCCTCGTCGCGGAGGACGAGGCCAACCTTCGTCTGGTGCTCCAGAAAGAACTCCAGCGCATGGGCCACGACGTGAGAGTCGCCCCCGACGGCGAGGCCGCGCTCAAGCTCCTCGAAGAGTCGGCCGCCGACGTGCTCCTGTGCGACATCAACATGCCTCGCATGGACGGCATGGAGCTGCTGCGCCGCGTGCGCCAGCGCCCGAACCCGCCCGAGGTCGTCATGCTGACGGGGCGGGCCAGTGTCGAGACGGCCATCGAGTCGATGAAGCTCGGCGCTTACGACTACCTCTCGAAGCCCTACCACATCAACGAACTCGACGCGCTCATCAAGCAGGCCGCCGAGAAGCGCCGGCTGCGGGTGGACAACCAGCGTCTGCGCGCGCTGGCCGAGCGGCAGTCGGCGATGCCCGAGATCGTCAGCGTCTCGGACGCCATGCGCGAGTCGATGCGTCTCGTCGAGCGCGTGGCGCCGGCCGACACGTCGGTCCTGATCACGGGCGAGTCGGGCACGGGGAAGGAACTCATCGCGCACGCCATCCACCGCCTATCGAGCCGGAGCGAAGGGTCGTTCATCGACCTCAACTGCGCGGCCATTCAGGAGACGCTGCTCGAATCCGAGCTGTTCGGCCACGAGGCCGGCGCGTTCACGAACGCGAAGTCGCGCAAGTTGGGTCTGTGGGAGCTGGCCGACAACGGCACGATCTTTTTAGACGAGGTGACGGAGCTGCCGCCGCAGTTGCAGTCGAAGCTTCTGCGGGCGATTGAGACGAGTTCGTTCTACCGCGTCGGCGCCGTCCGCAAGGTGCAGGTCAACGTCCGCATCATCGCCGCGACGAACCGCGACGTGAACGAAGTGGTCGGCGACGGCCGCTTCCGCGCCGACCTCCTCTACCGCGTCAACGGCTTCCAGATCGACCTCAAACCCCTGCGCGAGCGACCCGAAGACATCGAGCCAATCGCCCGCCACCTGATGAAGAAGCTCGGCGGAACGCAGCCGCCGGAACTCACGCCCGAAGTGCTCGAAGCTCTGAAGTCATACGCGTGGCCCGGCAACGTCCGCCAGCTCCGCAACACGCTGGAGCGCGCGACCCTTCTGGCCAACGACGGGCGCATCACCGTCGCCGAGCTGCCGCCCGAGATCGTCGCCCCGGCGCGCACCTTCATCCCCGTCTCGGTCTCCTCGACGGGCGCGGGCGACTCTGCCGGCGGCGGCGCACAGACACAGGGCGGGGTGCCGCCGCTGCGCGAGGTCGAGCGTCAGCAAATTCTCGCCGCGCTCGAACAGACCAACTGGCACCGCGGCAAGACGGCCGAACTCCTCGGCATCTCCCCCTCGACGCTCTACCGCCGCCTGCGCGATTACAATCTCATGCGCCGGCCGTGAACAGAGCGCAGCCGCTTACAGCGGCTGCGTGATGCTTAGCCGGTCTAGATTATTAGCCCCCGCCGCCGGTGGCGGTCTTCTGCTTGTTGGGCGGCTGGCCGAGGGTGCGGCGGGCGGCCTCGGCCTCGCGGGTGCGCCCCGTGCGCTCGTAGATGGCGATGATGCGTTCGAGGAGGGCGGGGGAGACGGGCCGAAGTTTG
>DASVES010000439.1:0-7842 GCA_036380435.1 Pyrinomonadaceae bacterium
GATGCCGACGGTGAAATGGTTCTTCGGGGCGGACTTCTTCAGCTCGTCGAACACCGCCTTGGCCATCGCGGGCGTGAACTCTTTGGAGGCCAGCCCGTAGCGGCCGCCGCCGACGCGCGGCGCGGCGACGAAGGGCGAGGCGTCGTCCATCAGGCTCTCGCCGACGGCCGTCAGAACGTCCTGGTAGAGCGGCTCGCCCGCCGCGCCCGGCTCCTTCGTGCGGTCGAGAACGGCGACGGCCCGCGCTGTTCTTGGAATCGCCGACAGAAGGTCACGGGCCGAGAACGGGCGGTAAAGTCTCACTTTGACGAGGCCGACTCTTTCGCCGCGCGCAAGCAGCGCCTCGACCGTCTCTTCCGCCGCCTCGCAGCCCGACCCCATCAAGACGACGACGCGCTCGGCCTGCGGGTGGCCGACGTAATCGAACAGGCGGTACTGGCGGCCCGTAAGCGCGGCGAGCTTATCCATCGTTTCCTGAACGATGCTGGGTGTGGCGAGGTAGAAAGGGTTCGACGCCTCGCGCGCCTGAAAGAACACGTCGGGGTTCTGCGCCGTGCCGCGCATAACGGGGCGGTCGGGCGTAAGTGCCCGACCGCGGTGCGCGCGGACGAGTTCCGGATCGATGAGCGCGCGCATGTCCTCGTCCGTGAGCGGTTCGATCTTCTGCACTTCGTGCGAGGTGCGGAAGCCGTCGAAGACGTGGAGGAAGGGGACGCGGGCGCGCAGGGTCGCGGCCTGCGAGACGAGAGCGAAGTCCATCACCTCCTGCACGCTGTTGGCGAAGAGCATCGCCCACCCGCAGGAGCGTGTCGTCATCACGTCCGAGTGATCGCCGAAGATGGAGAGCGCGTGCGTGGCGACGGCACGGGCGGCGATGTGAAAGACCGTTGCCGTCTGCTCGCCCGCGATTTTGAACATGTTCGGGATCATCAGCAGGAGGCCCTGACTGGCGGTGAAGGTCGTCGTCAGGGAGCCGGTCTGGAGCGTCCCGTGGACGGCCCCCGCGGCGCCGCCCTCCGACTGCATCTCGCGAACTACGGGCACCACGCCCCAGATGTTCTGGCGGCCTTCGGCGGCCCATGCGTCGGCGTTCTCGCCCATGTTTGACGAGGGCGTGATCGGGTAGATGGCGATGACCTCGTTCGTCTTGTAGGCGACGTGCGAGGCCGCGTCATTGCCGTCCATCATGGTCTGCTTGCGCTGCATCGTGTGTAATCTCACCCAGAGGCGGTCTGTCTTGTGCGAATTCTTCCCCATGCGGGCGTCTCAACCGCGGAAATGCTTGCCGCAGCGCCCGCGCCATGAAGGAGTGCAAACCGTGGGCCGGAAGGTGAAGTGAGCAGTAAGCAGTAAGCAGTGAGCAGTGGAAGACATTTTTTACCGCTCACTGCTTACTGCTTACTGCTCACCTTCTTCGGGTACACTGCTTGCCGTAAGACAATCATTGCGCCCGGCTCGCGCGTGGGAGGGTTGATGACCGTAAAGCAGAACTGGCAGGCACAGTACCGGGAAAAACTTAAAGACGCGGCGCGCGCCGTCCGCGCGGTGCGCCGCGGGCAGAAGGTCTTCATCGGGTCGGGGGCGGCCGAGCCGCAGGCGCTCGTGCGCGCGCTCTCAGACCGCGCCGAAGAACTCGCCGACACCGAGATTTACCACATCATGACGCTCGGCATCGCCCCCTATGCCGAGTCGAAATTCGCGCGCCACTTCCGCCACAACGCCTTCTTCATCGGCACCAACGTGCGCGCGGCAATCGAGGAGGGACGCGCCGACTACACGCCCGTCTTCCTCTCCGAAGTCCCCAAACTCTTCCGCACGCGCCGCATTCCGCTCGACGTGGCGCTCATCTCCGTCAGCCCGCCCGACGAGCACGGCTACTGCTCTTACGGCGTCTCGGTGGACGTGGTCAAGGCCGCCGCCGAGTCGGCCACGTTGGTCATCGCCGAGGTCAACCGGCAGATGCCGCGCACGCTCGGCGACAGCTTCATCCACGTCAGCCGCATCGACTGCCTCGTCGAGTCGGACGCGCCCCTGCCCGTGCTCGCGCAAGGCCGGCCGGACGACGTGGCGATGGAGATCGGGCGCCACGTCGCCAGCCTCATCGACGATGGCTCCACCATCCAGATGGGCATCGGCGTCATCCCCAACGCCGTGCTCGCACAGCTCGGAGGCAAGCGCCGCCTCGGCGTCCACACCGAGATGTTCTCCGACGGCGTCATCGACCTCATCGAGTCGGGCGTCATCGACTGCTCGAAGAAGACGCTTCTGGCCGGCAAGGTCGTCTCCAGTTTCTGCATGGGCACCCCCCGGCTCTACGAGTACGTAGACAACAATCCGCTCTTCGAGTTCCGCTCCGTGGAGTTTGTGAACGACCCGTTCCAGATCGCGCGCAACGAGAAGATGGTCGCCATCAACGCCGCAATCGAGGTGGATTTGACGGGGCAGGTCGCCGCCGACTCCATCGGCAGCCGCTTCTACAGCGGCATCGGCGGCCAGGTCGATTTCATCCGCGGCGCGGCCCGCTCCGAGGGCGGCAAGCCCGTCATCGCCCTGCGCTCGACCGCCAAGGGCGACACCCTCTCGCGCATCGTCCCGCGCCTGCAAGGGGCGGGCGTCGTCACCACGCGCGGCGACGTGCACTACATCGTCACCGAGTACGGCGTGGCCGACCTCTGGGGCCGAAACGTCCGCGAGCGCGCGATGGCGCTAATCAACATCGCGCACCCGCGCTTCCGACAGGAGTTGCTCGCCGAGGCCAAGCGGGCGCGCCTCGTCTACGACGACCAAATCCTGCTCCACACAGCCTCCTACCCGAAGCAGTGGGAGCGGATTGAGCCTTCAAAGGACGGGACGAGCGTCTACCTGCGCGCCGTTAAGCCGACCGACGAGGCGATGATGAAGGAGCTGTTCTACACCTGCTCGGAGCAGAGCCTCTACGACCGCTACTTTCAGGTCGTCAAGGCGATGCCGCACGAGAAGTTGCAGCGCATCGTCAACGTCGATTATGAGAATGAGATGTCGGTCGTGGCGCGGATGCGCGAGGGCGGGCACGAGCGCATCGTCGGGGCCGCCAGCTACACGCTGAACCCGGCGACGAACACGGCCGACGTGGCCTTCCTCGTCCACGACGAGTACCAGGCGCGAGGGCTAGGCACGCTTCTCCTGCAACACCTGATGCGGATCGCCCGCTCGAAGGGCGTGGCCGGGTTTACGGCCGACGTGCTGGCGCACAACCACGCGATGCTCAAGGTCTTCCACAACTCGGGGTGCGAGATGAAGTCGTCGCTCGCCGACAACGTCTACCAACTGGAGTTTTATTTCGACCGGGCGCAAAAGGGAAGCGGCGCGGGCGAACGCGACGCGGCGGAGGCGGCGGACTCCTCAGCGGCGTCCCTCTGAAGCGACGACGCGCCGGCCGCGTCGCGCGCGTCGGGCGTGAGGCAGCACACATGGTCGAGCACGGACACTCGCCGGAGGCGATCAGGGAACGTCTCGCCGAAGGCCCACGACACAGCTACCTGCGCGACTGGGTTTACGGCGGGATAGACGGGGCCGTGACCACCTTCGCCGTCGTCTCCGGCGTGATCGGCGCGCAGCTCCCGCCCGCCGTCATCCTCGTCGTCGGCGCGGCCAACATCCTGGCCGACGGGTTTTCGATGGCCGCCTCCAACTACCTCGGCACGAAGACGGAGCTTGAGGAGCGGGAGTACCTGAGGCGGGTCGAGCACCGGCACATCGAAGACTTCCCTGAGGGCGAGCGCGAGGAGGTGCGTCAGATTTTCGCTCAGAAGGGCTTCGAGGGGGAGGAGCTGGAGCGCGTCGTCGAGCTGATAACTTCAGACCACGCGCGTTGGGTGAACACGATGCTGACGGAGGAGTACGGCCTCGCCCCGGAGGTGCGCTCGCCCGTGCGCGCGGCCGCGGCAACCTTCAGCGCCTTCATGGTGTGCGGCGTCGCGCCGCTCCTGCCCTTCGTCCTCGCCGCCCCGCGTGCCTTCACCCTCTCGGCAGTCCTGACCGGCGCGGCCTTCTTCGCCGTCGGGTCGGCCAAGAGCTTCTGGTCGCCGACGCCGTGGTGGCGCTCGGGCCTGACGACGCTCCTCATCGGCGCCGTCGCCGCGTGCCTCGCCTACGTCGTCGGCGTGCTGACGAGGGGGCTGCTCTAGCGTCAGTAGCCGGCGTGGCTTGGGGGCGGAGTCTTGCCCTCCACGCGGGTCGCAACGCCGCCGTGCGGGTCGGCAGCGTGCTCACGCATCAGGCGACGGATCAGCGCGCCATCGACGCCCCACTGTTCGAGTATCACCCGCACCTTCTCCCTGTCCCCCGGCACATCGCTGAAGAGCAGTTCTCCATGCGTCGAATCTCTCTCTGCCATGATCGACTCCTTGCGTGGCCGCGCGCGGGCGGCTAACGCGTCTTCTGCATGGACACCGTGACGAGCGGCGCATCACCGGCCGCGCGGCTGTAAGAGACCCAGTAGCCGGCGCGCTGGTATTTCACGAGCTTGTAGACAGTGCCGTCGGCCCGCGGCGTCACGTCCGCGCCGAACAGACTTTTGGGCGTCGGCACGCCACTGCCGCCGCCGAGAAATTGGACGGAGACGGCCATCACCTTGCGCGCGGGGTCGTAGAAGATTTGGGCTGACTCCGTGTCCGAGAAGTTGTAGAAGTCCTGCTCGTCGCCCTTGTCGGCCGGCTCGCCGAGCCGACGGCGGGCCTCCTCTGCGCTCATCCCTAACTTCACGCCCTTGTACTCGCGCAAACTCGGCTCATCCGTGGTGGACGTGTTGATGCCCACCTGGGCCGTGGCCGGGCCGGACTGCGAGGGCGTCTGCGCGTGGACGAGAAGTGCGCCGAAGGCGAAGATCGCGAGGGCGAGCAGGACGAGTTCGGCGAGCATCCTGAGGTAAGTGCGATCCGTGGTTGCAATGAACATCGTCTGTGCCTCCTTCCGGGAAGCGTCCGCCGGGGCGGGCGCGCCCTTTGCCACGTGTGCGTCGCAATCCATGTGCCGACGCCGCACGCGGGTGAAGGACGGCGATTTTATGGGTTTTCGTCGGGCGCGCAGGGAGTAATGATTCCGACCCGGCCGGCTACTGGGGATTTCTCCGCCCGCCGCACGGGATTTTTTCTCAGTCGCGTTTGTTGCCGCCCCGCACGCGGACTTGAAATGAGCGCGGCGCGGGCCGAAGATGGTCACGATGCAGATCGACAAGGTCGCCGCACTCAGGAACACGTTGCTCTTCGGCGAGCTGGATGAGAAGACTTTGCGCGCGCTGGCGGGGCGGGCCGTCGAGCGTCGCTACGGGCGCGACGAGGTGCTTTTCCTGGCCGGCGAAGAGGCGCGCGGCCTCTACTGCATCGTCGCGGGGGCGGTGCGCGCGTTCCGGGAAAGCCTCGACGGGCGCGAGCAGGTCATCCACGTCGAGCGCTCCGGCGCGACCGTGGCCGAGCTTCCGGTCTTCGACGACGGCCCGTACCCCTCGACCGTCGCCGCCGAGGAGGAGACGACCGTGCTCTTCATCGACAAGCGCGACGTGCGCCGCCTCTCGCTGGAGCACCCCGAGATCGCGCTGGCCGCGCTCAAGGTGCTCGCCGGAAGATTGCGCCGCTGCGCCGAACTCGTCGAAACCCTCAGCCTGCGCGAGGTCGGTCAACGCCTCGCGCGCTTCCTCCTCGCGGAGGCGCGCACGAAAGGCGCGCCGGCGGGCGGGGGCTTGCGCGTCGAACTCACGCACAGCAACCAGCAGATCGCCGCCCGCGTCGGGTCGGTGCGCGAAGTGGTCTCCCGCGCGCTCACGCGCCTCCAGCACGACGGCCTCGTCCGACTCGAAGGCCGCCGCCTCACAATCCCCGACGAAGGGGCACTCGCCTCCTTCGCGGGCGAAGAATGAAAGGTGAGCGGTAAGCGGTAAGCAGTCAGTAAGCCGCCGGAGGCGGCGGCAGAATGCAACCCACGGCGCGCGTCCGTGGGGACAGTCGGCAGTGAAAGATGAAGCCCCGGAGGGGCGGAAGAATCTTCAAGCGAAGCGACGCGCGGCGTCGAGATTCTTCCGCCCCTCCGGGGCTTAGAAATTTTTATCTGCCTGTTACCCCGGTCTGACGACCGGGGCTACATTCTGCCGCCGCTTACAGCGGCTCGTTGCTCACTTGCTGCCCATGCCCTCTTCCAGTTTCACGGCGCGCGGGAAGAGCACGTTGTTTTCGAGGTGGATGTGCTGGTGCAAGTCGCGCTCAAGCTCTTCGAGGGCGTGGTAGAGCGTCTGGTAGCTGATGCAGGCGTCGGCGGGCGCGGCGTAGTCGGCGGTCGTCGCGCGCAGCTCGCGCAGGATGTCGCCCGCCGTGTCGTGCTCGTTCATCATCACGCGGATGGGGTTGCCCACGGTGCCGAAGGGCGCGTAAGGGAGGGGGCGGCCCGCGGCGGCGGCCTGCTCCATCTGCTTGACGTAGGGGAAGAGGATCATCTCCTCCTTGAACATGTGCGGGCGCAGGTCGTCGCAGAGTTGTTGGAAGAGCGTGCGGACGCCCAGCAGCTCTGGGTGGTTCTCGCCGTGCTTCGAGCAGACCTTCTCCGTGAGCGCGGTGATGCGCTCCATCTCGTCGCGCGTGAAGGTGTGGTGCTTGTCGAGGATGTGGTCGATCAGCTCGGCGAGCGTGCCCGACACAATCTCGGCCGGCATTTCGGCCGGCGCGCTGCCCGCCTGTTCGATCAGGCGCGTGACCTCTTCCACGGGGACGCCGGCCACGGCACAAGCGTCGCCGAGCGAGCGGCCCCCGCCGCAGCAGTAGTCAATCTTCAACTTCTCGAAGACGCGCGTGGCGTTGGGCGTCTCGACCGCGTACTCGCGAACCGTCTTTTCAGTGCATAAAGTCATTTAAGTAGATTCTCCTTCTTATGCGCCATTCTGAGGCCGGCGCCCGCGCCGCGCAGTGACTTAAGTCACGGATGAAAAAATTTATCGGGAGACCCCAACGTCGGGTCGTGAGGGACGGAAGCGATTTCGGCCCCGACACAGGCACGGAGGTTGCACCCGTCGTGCCACGAGAGCTTGGCGGGTGGCCTCGTGCGGAAGTCACACAGGCGCGAGGCCGAGGTTTACCGGCGAAATTGAAGTGATGGGAGACGCACCGCGCGGCGCGGACGACCGGAATGGACGAGCGGTGGAGGGCGCCAGTGGGGATTATTCCACAGCCCCGACAAGGGAAAATTCGCAGGCCGGGGTGCGGCCCGAAGTAACGTGACGATGAGAGATATTTTCATGATCGCTACTGAGAACGAGCTTCTGAAAAAGTACGACGTGCCCGGCCCACGCTACACCAGCTACCCGACCATCCTCCACTGGGACAACACCCCGACGCCGGAAGAGTGGACGAACTCGGTCGCCCGCGGGCTTGACGAGGCAGAAGCGCTCGGCGAGGGCGCGGCCGTCTACGTCCACATCCCCTTCTGCCGCTCGCTCTGCACCTACTGCGGCTGCAACTCGCGCATCACCCAGAGCAAGACAGTGGGCGACCCTTACGTCGATGCCGTGCTCCGCGAGTGGGCGCTCTATCTCGACGCACTCAAACGCACAAACTCGCTCCCGCTCGCCGAACTGCATCTCGGCGGCGGCACGCCCACGTTTCTTTCCCCGGCCGAGCTTGAGCGCCTGATCGGCGGCATCCTCGGCGGCGTGAGACGCACGGAGGATTCGGAGTTCTCCGTAGAGTCTGACCCGCGCGTGACGACCCCCGCACACCTCCAGACGCTCGCCCGCCTCGGGTTCACGCGCCTGAGCCTCGGCATACAGGACTTCGACCCGCGCGTGCAGCAGGCCGTCAACCGCGTCCAGACCGAGAGCCA
>DASVES010000440.1:0-3894 GCA_036380435.1 Pyrinomonadaceae bacterium
GCGGAAGTTCAGGGTCACGCCCTGCTGGGCCTCGTAGTCGTCAAGGGCCGAGATGCGCTCGTTGGTGGCGCGCACGCCTGAGACGGCAGCGTCGGCCGTCTCCTGCGCGGCCTTCGCGCCGCCGCGCGCGGCGTTGGAGAGTGCGGCCAGCTCGTCTAACTGACCCGACATCCGCTGCGCGTTCTGCTCGACGTTGCCGATGCGGCCCTCGGCCGTGCCGACGCGCGACTCCACCGGATCGACTCTGGCCTCAAGACTCTGCGCCACCCGCAGGTCGTCTCCCGAGAACTCGACCTTGCGCGCGGCGAGGCGGCCCGAAGAGTCGCCCGTGCCATCGACCTCGACGCGAAGGCCGCGCAGGAGGTTCGTCACGGCGTAGTTCTTGCCGCCGCCGAAGAAGCCGCCCTTCTGTTTGACCTGCGTGGTGTCGGAGAGCTGCACGCCGGTGTCCACGCCGTTGGCGTCGCGGACGGTGATGGTGTTGGCGTCAAAGTCGCGGCGCGTGATGATGCCTTTGACCTTCATCTTCTGCCCGGCGGCGACCGTGCGCGCGTTGGCCGAAGTGTTGTCCTGCGCGAGCGCGGCGGGCGCCACAGAGAGCGCCAGCGCGAACGTCAGGGCCGTGAGAACGATCTTCCTCGAAGCATTAATACTCATCGTCGTCTAATCTCCCTCTCGTGAAAAATGTCGGGCGTCCTTCACACCGCCCACTTCGCAGACCGCGGCCGGTGTCGGGCGCGAGGGGCCGAAATCGGCCGATGGTTGCGCTCTGCCGCGCGGGGACTTGCACGGGCGCTAACCGCCCTTCGCGGCTTCGTGCCCTCCCCGTCCGCGACCGGCGCGAGGCTTTAGTTTGCGTGTTGCGTTTACTAACACACGGTTTTAAACAAACCGCATAGTGCAAGTCAAGGGGTTGGACACAGGGCGGGGGCCAATACGTTGCGCGAAAACCAATTTATTACCCAATCGTCACCTCACCGCAACATTCCGCCGCGTCGCGCCTATCAGCGGCCAGCCTGTGCGACGGGAAACGTCGAGACCGCACCGAAGGAAGCTGCTCATCACGTTGAACGCGCCGCCCCCGCACAACAGTAAAGATTTGATCTACTGCGGCCATTCCGTGGTGGAGCCTCCGTAATCGACACTGTAGTACTCGATTCTAGATTTATCACTGCCCGCCTGCTGGAAGCTGCTGACCCTCAGGTTGCTGAAAGTGGTCTTGAAGACGACCTTGCCGTCCTCCTCACACACCGCCCGCGCCCAGCTGATGGTGTCGTCGGAGAAGGCGGCGCCCATGAGGGCCTGCGTGGCCTTGTCGAAGGTCTTAGAAAATGTGATAGACCCGGCCTCGTCGTTCTCGTAGGTGAGGAGCCGGGACGCCCCGATGTATTTCCGGTTCGTGGTCGTCCCGCTGATGCCTGCGAAAGTTATGTAGTAACGCACGGCTGGAGCCTCCCGAAGTGGTACGCACATGGGATCACCGAATGCGAAGGGCTACGGCGACCAAGTGGCGACAAGAGCGACGCGTCTTATAGCATGAGGCCGGTGAAACACAAAACACTTCACATCGAGGCCGAAAGAGAAATGGGCGCGTGCGGCGGGAAAGAAGAAAGCCGACGGCGTCGAAACTCCGTCGGCTTTCTTGAACGTGTGGCGGCGGCGGCGAGCGTCGCCGCTAGACGGCGAACTGTCCGGCTTCGAGCGTCTCCTTGACGAAGGCGAGGAAGCGTTCGGCGTCGGCGCCGTCGATGATGCGGTGGTCGAAGGAGAGGGCGAAGTAGGCCATGTGGCGGATGGCGATGAGGTCGTCGCCGTCGTCGGTGGTGATGACCTTCGGGCGCTTCTCGATGGCGCCGACGCCGAGGATGGCCACCTGCGGCTGGTTGATGATGGGCGTGCCGAAGAGGCCGCCGAACACTCCGGGGTTGGTGATGGTGAAGGTGCCGCCGGCCACCTCGTCGGGCTTGAGCTGCTTGGCGCGCGCGCGATCCGCAAGGTCGTTGGCGGCCTTGGCGAGTCCGCCGAGCGAGAGGTCGTCGGCGCGCTTGATGACGGGGACGATGAGGCCCCAGTCGAGCGCGACGGCCATGCCGAGGTTGATGTCGCGCTTGTAGACGATCTGGTCGCCGGAGACCTGCGCGTTGAAGACGGGGAACTTTCGTATCGCCGTCGTCACCGCCTGAAAGATGAACGGCATGAAAGTGAGCTTCGTCCCCGTCGCCTGTTTGAACGACGACTTGTGACGCTCGCGCAGACGCGCGATGCGCGTCATGTCGATCTCGTAGACGGTCGTGACGTGCGCCGACGTGCGGCGCGACATGACCATGTGCTCGGCGATCTTGCGGCGCATGACGCTCATCGGCTCGACGCGGTCGCCCTGCGTGGGCGGCGGAAGCGACGGGGCTTGCGCCGTGTCGCGCATCGACGGGGCCGAGCCTGCGCCGGCCGCCGGGGCTTCGGTCGCTACGGGGCCGCCCGACTCGATGAAGCTCAGGATGTCGTTCTTCGTCACGCGCCCGCTCGCGCCCGTGCCCTCGATGCGCGAGATGTCGATGTCGTGCTCGGAGGCGATCTTGCGCACAAGCGGGCTGGAGCGCGTGCGTCGCAGCTCCTCGACCGTGCGCTCGCCGCCGCCATCTCCCGAAGGGCCGGCGGGTGACGCCGAAGCGGTGCGCGCCTCGGCCCCTGCTGCGCTTGCGCCGCCCGTGCCCATGGGCGAAGGAGGAGCCTGTGCGGAGGCGGACGCCGCGGCGGCGGCCTGCTGCCGGGCGGGCTGCGCCTCTTGTGCGGACGGTTGCGTCTGCGGCGCGGATGCCGGCGGCGGAGGCGGAGTCTCGGACGCGGCGGCCTGCGTCGCGGCGGGTGCGGGCGGCGCGGATGGTTGCTGTGCGGCGGGCTGTGCCTCTTGCCCCTGAGCTGGTGCGCTCGCTTGTGCCGGCGGCGCGGCGGCCCGTTCGCCCTCCTCGCCGATGTAGGCGACGACCTTGTTGACCTCGACCGTCTCGCCCTCCTGGAACTTGACCTCGATCAGAGTCCCCGCGGCCGGCGACGGAATCTCGGCGTCAACCTTGTCGGTCGAAATCTCGAACAGCGGCTCGTCGCGCTCCACGCGCTCGCCCACCTTCTTCAGCCACCGCGTGATCGTCCCCTCCGCGATGGACTCGCCCATCTGCGGCATGACAACTTCTGTGCTCATAAGCTCTCCAAAAAAGGAGTCAGGAGTCAGGAGTCAGGAGTCAGAATAAAAGCGGTTGCCGCCTTTCTTATTCTGACTCCTGACTCCTGACTTCCGACTTCCTGTAGTTTTATCCTTCCGCCGTCGTCGGGTCGATCATCCGCTTGATCTCCGAGACGCGGTTGGCGGGGAAGCCCCCGCGCTCGGCGTGCTCGCGCACCGACGCTTCGTCGGGCGCGATGTAGACGCAGTAGACCTTGTCACCCGTCACATAGCTCTCGACCCACTGAATCTGCGGCCCCATCTCGCGCAACACGCCGCACGACTTCTGTGAGATGGCCTGCAACTCCTCGCCCGACAAACCGCCCGCGCCGGGGATTTCGCGCTCGATCAGAAACTTCGGCATCAGTCTTCTCCTTTCGCCGCTCGCGCACTGCCGCGCCGCTGCGGCTTTACCTTTCAAGCTCTCCGGCTCTCCTTGAGCTTCAGCTCGGGGTGGCGCGCGAGGAAGCCGCCGCGTTTCAACCTGTACCGGCCGGGCCTGAGCAGCGACTCCTCCTCGACTCCCGCCGTCTTCTCACGCCGGTAATCCTCCTCTGACACTTCGATGACCACCTCTTCGCCGTCGTCATCAATCACGGTAAAGGCGAACGCGTCATCAGCCGCTCTTTGATCGCTCATACTCAGTATGCCGCGAGCCGCCGGGCCGCTTCGAGCAC
>DASVES010000441.1:0-17894 GCA_036380435.1 Pyrinomonadaceae bacterium
GCAGACCAGAGAGCACATCCTTTTGGCCCGGCAGGTGGGCGTGCCGGCGATGGTCGTCTTTATGAACAAGGTCGACGCCGTCGATGACGCCGAACTCCTCGACCTGGTGGAGTTGGAGGTCAGAGAACTGCTTTCGGCCTATGAGTTCCCCGGCGACGACATCCCGGTCATCCGCGGCTCGGCGCTGGGGGCCTTGAACGGGGAGGCGGACTGGGAGAAGACGGTCGAGGAGTTGATGGCGTCGGTGGATTCCTTCATCCCGACGCCGGAGCGGGACGTGGAGAAGCCTTTCCTGATGCCGGTCGAGGACATTTTCACGATTCAGGGGCGTGGGACGGTGGCGACCGGCAGGGTCGAGCGCGGGCGGGTGAAGGTCAACGAGACGGTGGAGATCATCGGGATTCGGCCCACCCGCTCGACGGTGTGCACGGGCGTGGAGATGTTCAAGAAGTTGTTGGACGAGGGGGTGGCGGGCGACAACGTCGGACTCTTACTCAGGGGCGTGGAGCGCAAGGACATCGAGCGCGGGCAGGTGATCGCCAAGCCGGGCAGCATCACGCCGCACACGGTCTTCAAGGCCGAGGCTTACGTGCTGACGAAGGAGGAGGGCGGCAGACACACGCCGTTTTTTACGGGGTATCGGCCGCAGTTCTACTTCCGGACGACGGACGTGACGGGGGTGGCGACTCTGCCCGAGGGGGTGGAGATGGTGATGCCTGGGGATAACGTGGCGATGGAGATCACGCTGATCACGCCGATTGCGATGGAGAAGGGGTTGCGCTTCGCCATCCGCGAGGGCGGCCGCACGGTCGGCGCCGGCACCATCTCCGACATCGTCGAGTAGTAGCTCATAGCTTAGTGCTGAAAGCTGAAGGCTGAAAGCTTAGTAAAATCATGCTGAACGAAAAGATCAGAATCCGGCTGAAAGCTTACGACCACCGCGTGCTCGACCAGAGCACTTCGGAGATCGTCGAGACGGCCAAACGCACGGGCGCGCGCGTGGCGGGGCCGATACCGCTCCCGACCTCGAAGAACAAGTGGACGGTGCTGCGCTCGCCGCACGTCGATAAGAAGTCGCGCGAGCAGTTCGAGATTCGCACGCACAAGCGCCTGATGGACATCCTCGACCCGACGCCGCAGACCGTGGACGCGCTGATGAAGCTCGACCTACCCGCCGGCGTCGATGTCGAGATCAAGGCATTCGGCAGGAGCTAGCGAGAGCAGTGACAAGTGATGAGTGATAAGTGATAAGACAATCGCTTTTCTCATCACTTATCACTCATCACTTATCACGAGGTTAGAGATGATTAACGGAATCATCGGCAAGAAAGTCGGGATGACGCAGTTGTTCGCCGCCGACGGCACCGTCACGCCCGTCACCGTCATCAAGGCGGGGCCGTGCGTGGTTGTGCAGAAGAAGTCGGCCGGGGGCAAAGACGGCTACGACGCCGTGCAGCTCGGACTGGTCGAAGAACGGCCCGTCAAGCTGAAGAACGTCAACAAGCCGATGCGCGGCCACTTCGAGAAGACGGGCGGAGGACTCCCCCCCACGCGCGTGCTCAAGGAGTTTCGCACCGAGGGGCCGGTCGATCAGAACGTGGGCGATCAGGTTCTGGTTGATCTCTTCGGCGAGGGCGAGCACGTGAACGTCATCGGTCGCTCGAAGGGGCGCGGCTTCCAGGGCACCATCAAGCGTCACAACTTCAGCCGCGGCCCCGAGTCGCACGGCTCGATGAACGTCCGCAAGCCCGGCTCCATCGGCCAGTCGGCCTACCCGTCGCGTGTCTTCAAGGGCATGCGCTCGTCGGGCCACATGGGCGACGACCGCGTCACCATCAAGGGGCTGACGGTCGCGCGCGTGGACGTGGAGAACAATCTCCTGATGATCCGCGGCGCCGTGCCCGGCGCCAACGGCACGGTCGTCGTAGTGACGAAAGCAGCAAAGAAGTGATGAGTGATGAGTGATGAGAAAGAGCAGACGGTTCTTCTTATCACTTATCACTTATCACCGGAGTTGAATATGCCTACCGTTAAGGTGCGCAACTTGAAGAACGAAGAGGTCGGCGACCTCGAACTCTCCGATGCCGTGTTCGGCGCGGAGTTGAACGAGGGGCTGATCCACAGCGCCGTGAAGTCCTACATGGCGGGCGCCCGGCAGGGCACCGTCGGGACGAAGACGCGCGGCGACGTGTCGGGGTCGGGGCGCAAGCTCTGGAAGCAGAAGGGGACGGGGCGGGCGCGTATTGCGTCGATCCGCTCGCCGCTCTGGAAGGGCGGCGGCAACGTCCACGGGCCGCAGCCGCGCGA
The DNA here is from genome assembly GCA_036380435.1 of Pyrinomonadaceae bacterium. GTDB lineage: Bacteria > Acidobacteriota > Blastocatellia > Pyrinomonadales > Pyrinomonadaceae > DASQDT01. Next base: position 2,308 of record DASVES010000441.1, read on the forward strand.
CTGGGCGCAGCCCCTGCCGAAGAAGATGCGCCGCGGCGCTCTGCGCTCGGCTCTTTCGGAGCGTCTGCGCGAGGGCAACCTGATCGTTATCGACGAGTTCGGCTTCGGCCAGCCGAAGACCAAAGACTTCATCGCCGCCCTCTCCACGCTCGGCGCCGGGGGCAAGACGCTCATCGTCGATACGCTGGAGAACGATAAACTGATGCTGGCGGCGCGCAACGTCCGCCGCGCGAAGGTCGTCGGGGCGAGCGGCGTCAACGTCTACGACGTGCTCTACCACGAGAAGCTGTTGATGACGCGCACGGCCATCGAAGAGTTGGCGCGCGCTCTCGACCCGAAGTCGAAGACTCATCGTGCGGACGCCGGAGACGGCGAGACGGCGGCGGCGGACACGACGGAAACGGAGGAGGCGGCGTAAAAGCCGTAAATCGAAAATCGTAAATCGTGAATAGATAAGAGATTGTCTTTAACGATTTACGATTCACGATTGACGATTTACGAGGTTTCAAGATGCGTACACTGTGGGACATCATCAAATCGCCGGTCATCACGGAGAAGGCGCTCGTGCTCAAGGAGGAGTCGCAGGACGCCCGCCAGCTCCTGACCTTCCGCGTGGACACGAAGGCCACGAAGCCCGAGATCAAGTCGGCCGTCGAGCGAATTTTCAACGTCCAGGTCGATTGCGTGCGGACGGTCAACTACATGGGCAAGAAAGTGCGGCGCGGCCGTTTCGAGGGGCGCCGCCCGTCGTGGAAGAAGGCCTACGTCACGCTCAAGGCGGGGCAGGACCCGTTCGACTACGTGGAAAGCATTTAAGAGCAGAGGTCAGAGGTTAGAGGCTAGAGGTTAGTAAAAACTTCTGGCACTGACCTCTGACCTCTAGCCTCTAACCTCTGGATTGTTATGGGCATCAAGAAGCTAACACCGACATCGCCATCGCGGCGCTACCAGACGTACCTGACGAGGGATGATCTGACGCCGGGAGCGGAGCCTGAGAAGTCGCTGCTGGAGCCGAAGAAGCGGATTTCGGGGCGCAACAACGACGGCCACATCACTGTGCGCCGCCGCGGCGGGGGCCACAAGCGCCACTACCGCATCATCGATTTCAAGCGCGACAAGACGGGCGTGCCCGGCCGCGTCACGCAGATCGAGTACGACCCGAACCGCTCGGCCCACATCGCGCTCATCACCTATCTCGACGGCGAGAAGCGCTACATCCTGTCGCCCGCCGGGCTGGAAGTCGGGAAGAGTGTGATGGCCGGCCCCGAGGCCGACATCCTGCCCGGCAACGCCTTGCCCATCCGCAACATCCCGCTGGGCACGCAGGTGCACAACATCGAGATGCGGCCCGGCAAGGGCGGGCAGATGGCGCGCTCGGCCGGGGCGTTCGCGCAACTCGTCGCCAAAGAGGGCGACTACGCGCAGCTTCGGATGCCGTCGGGCGAAGTCCGCCGCGTCCCCGTCGTCTGCATGGCGACCGTGGGACAGGTCGGCAACGTCGAGCACGAAAACGTCTCCTACGGCAAGGCCGGGCGCACGCGCTGGCACGGCATTCGGCCGCACGTCCGCGGCGTGGCGATGAACCCGGTGGATCACCCGCACGGCGGCGGCGAGGGCAAAACTAGCGGCGGACGCCACCCCGTCACCCCGTGGGGCCAGCCCACCCGCGGCTACAAGACGCGCAGGAACAAGCGCACGACCAACATGATCGTGCGCGACAGAAGAGTTAAATAAGGGATGAAGGATGAGGGGTGAAAACGTGGTGATGAAGATTGAGTGGCTCCGTTAAGCGGCTCTTAATTCATCCCTCATCCCTCCGCCCTCAGCCCTCGAAAGTGGAGCGAAGCGAAACGCATGGCACGTTCAGTTAAAAAAGGCCCGTTCATCGACAGGCACCTGGAGAAGAAGGTCGAGGAGATTCGGTCGGGCAGCAGCCGGCCGCCGGCCATCAAGACTTGGTCGCGCCGCTCGACCATCACGCCCGACTTCGTCGGCCTGACGTTCGGCGTCCACAACGGCAAGCGACACATCCCCGTCTACGTCACGGAGAACATGGTCGGCCACAAGCTCGGCGAGTTCGCCCCGACGCGCACCTTCAAGGGCCACTCGGGCACGAAGGCCGAGAAGTCGTCGAAGCCGGCGGGCAGATAGCAAGCCGTGATAAGTGATGAGTGATAAGTGATAAGACAAAACACAACCGTCTTTCTCTTTACTCATCACTCATCACTCATCACTTATCACTTAGGTTGAGTCATGGAAGCTAAAGCGAGTGCGAAGTATCTACAGGGGTCGGCGCAGAAGGCGCGGCTCGTGGTGGACATGATCCGCGGCAAGAACGTGAATCAGGCGCTGGCCATTCTCCAGTTCACGAACAAGCGCGCGGCCGACGCCATCGAGAAGTGCCTGCGCTCGGCGATTGCCAACGCGACCGAGTCGGCCGAGAAGGCCAACGTCGCCGTCGATCCCGACGACCTTTGGGTCAAGGCGTGCTACGTGGACATGGGGCCGACCAAGAAGCGCTTCCGCTTCCGCCCCGCGCCGCAGGGCCGCGCCTACCGCGAGCGCCGACACTTCTGCCACGTCACCGTGCATGTGTCGAGTGATGGCAAGGAAGACACCCTCGCGAGCGCGAAGGGCAAGGGCGGCGCGAAGCGCGCGGCGCGCGACGCGGGCGGCTCGAAAACCGCGGCCCGGCCCGCCGCCAAGGCGAAGACGGGCGCTAAACGCGCCGCCGCGCCGAAGGCCGCTGCTCAGGCCGAGAAGAAAGAGACTGGTAAGGCCGCCTCGAAGACCAAGACGACCGCCGCCACCACCGAATCAACGTCTCAGGAATAGCGAACGGAGAAGACATAAGTGGGTCAGAAAGTTCATCCATACGGCTTCCGCCTCGGCTACAACAAGGACTGGCATTCGCACTGGTTCGCCAAGAAGCAGTACGGCGACTACCTCCTTGAAGACCTCCGGCTCAAGCGGGAACTCAAGGGCCGCTTCGCCGGCGCGGGCGTCTCGCACATCGACGTGGAGCGCGCGGCCAACCGCCTGAAGATCATCATCTACACCTCGCGCCCCGGCATCATCATCGGGCGCAAGGGCGCGGAGATCGACAAGCTCAAGGCCGACATCGCCTCGCGCACCGGAAGAGAAGTCCTGGTCTCGATTCAGGAAGTGCATAAGCCGGAACTCAACGCGCAGCTTCAGGCCGAGAAGATCGCCGCGCAGCTGGAGAAGCGCATCGCCTTCCGCCGCGCCATCCGCAAGGCCGTCGAAGAGTCTCTGCGCTTCGGCGCCGAGGGCATCAAGACGAAGGTCTCCGGTCGCCTTAACGGCGCCGAGATCGCCCGCAGCGAGTGGCACTTGCAGGGGCGTCTGCCCTTGCACACGCTGCGCGCCGACATCGACTACGGCTTCGCCGAGGCGCACACGACCTACGGCATCATCGGCGTCAAGTGCTGGATTTACCGCGGCGAAATTCTCGACGCGCGAGCGGCGATGGCGCGCGGCACGCAGACCGACCCGATCAACGAGCCGCGCAGCCAGCGCGGCGACGGCCGTCGGCCCCGGCGCGACCGTGAAGACGGCGACCGTCCGCGCGGCGACCGCGGGCGCGGGCGTGGCGGCGACAGGTCATAAGCAAGGTGGTAAGTGATAAGTGATAAGTGATAAGTAAAGAGAAAAACGGATTTTCTTATCACTCATTACTTATCACTCATCACGGCGAACGGAGTGAGCAATCATGTTGATGCCGAAGAAGGTCAAGCACCGGAAGCTGATGAAGGGGCGCATGCGCGGGACGGCAACGCGCGGCGGCGCCATCAGTTTCGGCGAGTACGGCCTGAAGACGATGGAGCCGGGGTGGATCACCGACCGGCAGATCGAGGCGGCGCGTATTGCGATGACGCGTCACGTCAAGCGCGGCGGCAAAATCTGGATTCGGATGTTCCCCGACAAGCCGATCACCAAGAAGCCGGCCGAGACGCGCATGGGCAAGGGCAAGGGCGCTCCCGATCACTGGGTGGCGGTCGTCAAGCCCGGAAGAATTCTCTACGAGATCGAGGGCGTGGCCGAGGACATCGCGCGCGAGGCGATGCGGCTGGCCGCGCAGAAGCTCCCCGTCAAGTGCAAGTTTGTGAAGCGCGCGGATCAGGAAGGGGGCGCGGTTTAAGTTATGGTGAAGAGACGTGAGGAAATTGAACGTCTGCGCGGCCTGAGCGAGACGGAACTGCGCGAGGAGGCCGACCGCCTCAAGGAGTCGCTCTTCCGCCTCAACTACAAGCTCGCGCTCGGCGAGATGGACGCGGTCAAGAACATGCGCCGCGAGAAGAGGTCGCTGGCGCGCATCCAGACGTTGATGAAGGAACGCGCCAGCGAGCAGTCGGCGGCGGCGACGAAGTAAAGAGGTTTCGAGATGGCAGAAGAGACGAAAGAGGAAGTGACGACCGGCGCGGAGGCCGCTGAAGAAGTGGCTTCGGGCACGAGTCTGGCGCAGGCGCAGGCCGCGGGCGTGGACGCGCAGCCGGGCGACGCCACGGGCGCCGAGGCGGGACGGCGCGGGCGTAAGGCCGAGAAGGTCGGCATCGTCGCCTCCGACAAGATGGAGCTGACGGTGGTGGTGCGTGTTGACCGTCTGGTCAAGCATCCGAAATACCGCCGCTACGTCCGCCGCACGTCGAAGTTTATGGCGCACGACGAAAAGGGCGCCGCCATCGGCGACAAGGTGCGTATCGTCGAGACGCGCCCGCTCTCGGCGCGCAAACGCTGGCGCGTCGTCGAGATCATTCAGAAGGCGGCAAAGTAGCCCGTGATAAGTGATGAGTGATAAGTGATAAGAAAGAGAAAAGCGGATTTTCTTATCACTCATCACTTATCACTCATCACTCGAACGGAGTGAGCTTATGGCAGTCCAGATGCAGACCTCTCTTGAGGTCGCCGACAATTCGGGGGCGCGGCGCGTCGAGATGATTCAGGCCGTGGGCGGCTCGACGAAGGCGACGCGCGCCAGCCTCGGCGACAAGATCAAGGTGACGGTCAAAGAGGCTTCGCCGGACGGGGCGGTGAAGAAGGGGACGGTGCATAACGCCGTCGTCGTCCGCACGCGCAAGGAAGTGCGTCGCAAGGACGGCACCTACATCCGCTTCGACCAGAACGCCTGCGTCCTCATCAAGCCGGACGACACGCCCATCGGCACGCGCGTCTTCGGCCCCGTGGCCAGGGAACTGCGCGAACGTAACTTTATGAAGATCGTTTCGCTCGCGCCGGAGGTGATTTGAAAGTGGCATCGAAGGCTAAGAAGCGCGCCAAGATCAAGAAGGGCGATCAGATCGTCGTCATCACGGGCCGCGACAAGGGCAAGCGCGGGCGCGTGCTCGAAGTTCGCCCCGTTGAGGGCAAGGTGAGGGTCGAGGGCATCGGCGTGGTCAAACGGCACGAGCGCCCGAACCCGCAGAAGGGAACGGGGGGCGGCATCGTCGAGAAGGAAGCCCTCGTCCAGATTTCCAACGTGCAGTTGGTTGACCCGCAGACGGGCAAGGGCACGCGCGTGCGTTACCTCGTCAACGACGACGGCTCGAAGACGCGCGTCGCCGCCCGCGGCGGGAACACGCTGGACAAGTAACCGACGGTTTAGCGCAGTAGTAATCGCATTCCCGGAAACGCCGCGCCGGACTCCAGTCCGACGGCGAGACCCGGGGACGAAATGTGAGGGGCAAGAGGACAATGGCAGCAAGGCTCAGAGAACGCTACACGAAGGAAGTCGCGCCGGCGATTGCCAAGGAGTTCGGCATCACGAACCCGATGGCCATCCCGCGACTCAACAAGATCGTCATCAACATGGGTCTGGGCGAGGCCGTGGCCAACGCCAAGATCGTGGACACGGCGGCCGACGAGCTGAGGTCGGTGTCGGGCCAGAAGCCCGTGACGACCCGCGCCAAAAAATCCATCGCCTCCTTCAAGCTGCGGCAGGGCATGCCCATCGGCTCGATGGTCACGCTGCGGGGCGACCGGATGTACGAGTTCTTCGACCGCCTGGTGTCGATTGCGCTGCCGCGCGTCCGCGACTTCCGCGGGGTGAGTCCGAAGGCTTTCGACGGGCGCGGCAACTACACGCTCGGCGTGCGCGACCAGTTGATCTTCCCCGAGATCGATTTCAATAAGGTGGACAAGACGCGCGGCATGAACATCTCCATCGTCACGACCGCGCGCAACGACGAGCAGGCGAGGGCGCTTCTGCGCGCGCTCGGCATGCCTTTTAGACAATAAGAGGTCGGAGGTTCGGAGGTCAGAGGTCAGTTAACAACTGTCTTCTACTAACCTCTAACCTCTAACCTCTAACCTCTGAGGTTTTAGATGGCGAAGAAATCACTGATTGCCAAGTCGAAACGGACGCCGAAGTTCTCGGCTCGCGCCTACACCCGCTGCCAGCGGTGCGGGCGGCCCCGCGGCTACCTCCGCAAGTTCAAACTATGTCGCATCTGCTTCCGCGAACTGGCGTTGCAAGGGCAGATTCCCGGCGTCATCAAGTCGAGTTGGTGAGGGAGCTTTTAGCTGTTAGCTTTCAGCTATTAGCTTTAGTTCGAGGCTGTAGTTGAAAGATTCGAGCGGCGTGGCGCGGCTTGGCTAACAGCTAATGGCTAACAGCTAATAGCTTATTTGGAGTTTTGAGTAATGACCGATCCTATTGCCGATATGCTGACGCGGATGCGCAACGCGATTGCGGCGAGGCACTCGCGCGTTGACATCCCGGCGTCGAAGCTAAAACTGGAGATCGCCCGCATCCTCAAGGAGGAGGGCTACGTCAACAACTTCGTCGTCAAGGGCGAAGGCCCGCGTAAAGTCATTCGCATCTTCCTGCGCTACGACGCCCGCGGCACCTCGTCGATCTCGTACCTCCAGCGCGTCTCGCGCCCCGGAAGGCGCGTCTACCTCGGCGCGATGGAGATTCCGAAGGTGCTGGGCGGCTACGGTATCAGCATCGTCTCGACCTCGCGCGGCCTGATGTCGGGCAAGCGCGCGCGCCGCGAGAAGATCGGCGGCGAAGTGCTGGCGGATATTTACTAGGTGATAAGTTGTGAGTGATAAGTGATAAGAAAATCCGTCTTATCTCATCACTCATCACTCATCACTTATCACTGAGGTTCATATGTCTCGTATAGGAAAGAAAGTCATCGCGGTGCCGGCGGGCGTGACGGTCACGGTGCAGGAGCGCGAGCTTGAGGTGAAGGGGCCGAAGGGGACGCTGCGGACGCCCGTCCCCGAGGGCATCTCGTTCAAGCTCGAAGGCGACCAGCTCCAGGCCGAGCGCCGTTCGGACGACTACGCCGCCCAGCACGGGCTGGCCCGGGCGCTGGCGAACAACGCCGTCGTCGGCGTCACGCAGGGATTCACCAAGCAGATGGACGTGGTCGGCGTCGGCTACAAGGCCGACGTGCAGAGCAAGAAGATCGTCTTCTCGCTCGGCTACTCGCACCCCATCGAGTTCCCGCTGCCCGAGGGCGTCGAGGCGAAAGGCGAGCGCGTCCCGGCGAAGGCGTCGATTCCGCAGTATCAGTTGACGCTCACGCTCTCCAGCATCGACAAGCAGATGCTCGGACAGGTCGCCGCCGAGCTGCACGGCTTGCGCAAGCCCGACCCCTACAAGGGTAAGGGCGTGCGCTACGCCGACGTGACGCTCAAGCTGCGCCCGGGCAAGACGGGCAAATAGCAGTGATAAGTGATAAGTGATGAGTGATAAGAGAAAACTTCTTACTCATCACTTATCACTCATCACTTATCACTGAGGTTAGAAATGGCACAGAAGGATAGAGCGACTGTTAGGCGCGCGGTGCACAGGCGCATCCGCAAGAAGGTGTTGGGGTCGGGCGGGCGCCCGCGCCTCGCCATCTACCGCAGCCTGAACCACATCTACGCCCAGATCATCGACGACGAGCGCGGCCAGACCATCGCGTCCGCCTCCACCACGGAGAAGGACTTGCGGGGCGGCACGGGCGGCAACATCGAGGCCGCGCAACGCGTCGGCCGGGCGATTGCCGAGCGCGCCGTCGCGCAGGGCGTCTCCAGCGTCGTCTTCGACCGTGGCGGCTACCGTTACCACGGGCGCGTCAAGGCGCTGGCCGACGCCGCCCGCGAAGCTGGTCTGAACAAGGAAGAGGCGCCGCCCGCCGCAGCCGAGACTGCGGAAGAAGCGGCCGTGACTGCCGAAGGATAATCGATGCGACAACCGAAACAGAGAATCACAGCGCAAGGCTTGGGTGAGTTGAGCGATCAGGTCATCTCGATCAATCGCGTGACGAAGGTCGTCAAGGGCGGCAAGAACCTGAGTTTCGCGGCGCTCGTCGTCGTCGGCGACCACTCGGGCCACGTCGGGTTCGGCACGGGCAAGGCGCGCGAAGTTCCTCTCGCCATCAAGAAGGCCATCGAGGCGGCGAAGAAGAACCTGATCCGCATCCCACTCATCAACAACACGCTGCCGCACCCCATCGTCGGCACGTGGGGCGCGGGGCGCGTGCTCATCAAGCCGGCTTCGGAAGGGACGGGCGTGATCGCGGGCGGGGCCGTGCGCGCCGTGATGCAGGCCGCCGGCATCCACGACGTGCGCACGAAAATACTCGGCTCCACCAACCCGCACAACGTCGTGCGCGCGACCTTCGACGGTCTGGTCAACATGAAGGACCCGATGGAAGTTGCGCGCCTGCGCGGCAAGCAGGTGGAAGATTTGTAAAAGCCGTTAATCGTCAATCGTCAATCGTGAATAGATAAAACCTGTTCCCGACGATTGACGATTCACGATTAACGATTGACGAGGTAGCAGTAATGTCTGACGAGAATAGAGAGCAGGCGGGCGGTGGGGGCACGGTTCGCATCCAGTATTACCGGAGCGCCATCGGCTTCCCGAAGACGCAGAAGCAGATCGTCCGCAGTGTCGGGCTGACGAAGCTCAACCAGACGGTCGAGCGCCCCGACACGGCTTCGACGCGCGGCGTCGTCCAGAAGGTGCCGCACCTGTTGAGAATCATCGAATAAGAGTTTTTAGTAGTCAGTAGTCAGTTATCAGTAAAGACTAAACTGAAAACTGACTACTGAAAACTGTATCGCGAACGGAGTGAGCAATGGCAATCGGTCTCAATAACCTGCACCCGACAGAGGGTTCGACGCACAAGAAGAAGCGCGTCGGGCGCGGCCCCGGCTCGGGGCTGGGCAAGACGGCGGGGCGCGGCAACAAGGGTCAGAAGTCGCGCTCGGGCTATTCGAGCAAGGTCGGCTTCGAGGGCGGGCAGATGCCGCTCCAGCGCCGCCTGCCCAAACGCGGCTTCACCAACATCTTCAAGAAGCAGTGGACGGAGATCACGCTCGCCGCGCTCGACGCGGCCTTCGCCGATAATGATGACGTGACGCCCGACGTGATGCACGCGCGCGGCGTCATCGCCAAGGGCAAGCGCGACGTGGTGGTGCTCGGCACGGGCGAGATTAACAAACCCCTGCGCGTCTCGGCCCACCGCTTCACCAAGAGCGCCCGCGAGAAGATCGAGGGAGCCGGCGGCACGGCCACGCTCATCGAGTCGCGGAAGAAGAAGGCCGACGAGTCGGCGCCCGACGAGGGGCAGGAGCAGTAGTTGTTGTAGCAGCCAAGCCCGTTGAAAATTCGGCCCGGCCGTTCACGCTGAGGGCGCCCGCGGGGAGTTATCGCAACCCCTCACGCGCCTTCAGCGTTATTTGCTAAAAAGCTGTTAGCGATTAGCTGTTAGCCTTTAGCTTTTCCGTCTCTTTCTTCGCTCTCGTTTCGGCGAAGATTGACTAACGAATAAAGTTCAAAGACTAACAGCTAACAGCTAACAGCTAACAGCTAATCGCTGAAGGCTAATCATGGAAAAGTTTTTCGCTGCCGTCCGCAACATGTTCAGCATCCCCGACCTGCGTAAGCGCCTGCTGTTTACGCTGGGGCTGCTCGCGGTCTACCGTCTCGGCGCGCACGTCACGACGCCGGGCATCAACCAGGATCAGTTGAAGCGCGTCTGGGAGAGCATCGGGAGCACGCTCCTCGGCGTCCTCGACCTCTTCTCCGGCGGCAACTTCCAGACCATCTCGATCTTCGCCTTGGGCGTGACGCCCTACATCACGGCCTCGATCATCCTCCAGTTGATGACGACCGTCTTCCCGCAGCTCAAGAAGCTACAGGAGGAGGGCGAGGCGGGCCGCCAGAAGATCAACCAGTACACGCGCTACCTGACCGTGGTGCTCTGCTCGTTCCAGACCTTCATCGTCGCGCGCTGGCTCCAGGCCAACGACGTGCTGCCCGACGGCGGCTGGTACGTCGCCTCGACCGTGCTCACGCTCACCACGGGGACGGTCTTCGTCATGTGGCTCGGCGAGCAGATTACGGAGCGCGGCGTCGGCAACGGCATCTCCCTGCTCATTTTCGCCGGCATCGTCATCGGCCTGCCCAGCGGCGTCGGGCAGGTGCTCGAGCGCGTCCGCGGCGGCGACACCTTCGCCACCGTCGGCGTCCTCGCCTTAGTCGTTGTCCTCGTTGCGCTCATCGCCTTCGTCGTCTTCGTCGAGTCGGCCCGGCGCAAGGTGCCCATCAGCTATGCCAAGCGGCACGTCGGGCGGCAGCTCGTCGGCGGGCAGCAGACGAGCATGCCGCTGAAGATCAACATGGGCGGCGTCATCCCCGTGATCTTCGCCTCGTCGGTGCTGGCCATCCCGCAGACCGTCCTCCAGTTCCTCGCCTACGACCCGAACGTGCAGGACTGGCGCTTCAGCGTCCACAGCTTCTTCCAGCAGTTCCACGGCGGCGACCCCTACTACGAACTGTTCTTCATCTCGCTCATTGTCATCTTCACCTTCTTCTACATCACGATCATTTTCAACGTGGAGGAGGTGGCCGACAACCTGCGTAAGCACGGCGGCTTCATCCCCGGCATCCGCCCCGGTAGGAACACGGCCGAGTTTTTGAACACGATTTTGACGCGACTGACCACGGTCGGCGCCATCTACCTCGCGCTCGTCGCGCTGATCCCGCAGATCATGCTGAGCGGCTTTCGGGTCGGGCGCTTGCCCTTCGTCGGCGAGTCGCTCTACGCCTTCTTCACCTCGACGCCGGGACTCGGGTGGGTGCCCACCGGAATGGGCTACCAGTTCTTCTTCGGCGGCACTTCCTTGCTCATCCTCGTCGGCGTGGCGATGGACACCGTCGCGCAGATCGAGGCGCAGCTCGTCATGCGTAACTACGAGGGCTTCTTCGGACCGGGCAGCCGCCTGCGCGGGCGCAGGGGATAAAGACAGAGAGGTCGGAGGTCAGAGGTTAGAGGTCAGTTATCAAAACTGTTTTCACTAACCTCTAACCTCTAACCTCTGACCTCTGATTCATGTCCAAGATCGTTGTCATCATGGGCGCGCCGGGCGCGGGGAAGGGGACGCAGGCGCGTCTCGTCCAGGAGCGTTTGGGGTTGCCGCAGATTTCGACGGGCGACATCTTCCGCGCCATGAAGCAGGCGCAGACTCCACTGGCCGAGGAGGTGCGCGCCATCATGGCCGCCGGCACGCTCGTCCCCGATGAGGTGACGGTGCGCGTCGTCGAGGAGCGCACCGCGCGCGACGACTGCCGCGACGGCTACATCCTCGACGGCTTCCCGCGCACGCCAGCGCAGGCCGAGATGCTCGAACGGCTCGCCGCCTCGCAGGGGCACGAGATCGTCGCCGCCCTCGTGGACGTGCCCTTCGACATTCTGGAGAAGCGCGTCACGGGCCGGCGCACGTGCCCCGTCTGCGGCGAGATTTACAATGTCCACTTCAAGCCGCCGCAGTCGGACGAGACCTGCGATCTCCACCCCGACGCGCGGCTCGACCGGCGCGCCGACGACAACGCCGAGACGATCAAGGCGCGTCTCGCGACCTACGAGCGCAACACGCAGCCGCTCATCGACTACTATGAGCGTTCCGGCCGCCTCCGCCGCGTAGACGGCACGCGCGAGCCGGAGTCGATTTACGCGGACATCGAAAGGGTAGTGATAAGTGATGAGTGATAAGTGATAAGAGGAAAACAGTCTACTCTTTCTTATCACTTATCACTCATCACTTATCACGGCTTTTAAATGATTATCGGGAAGTCGAAGAAGGAGCTGGAGAAGATGAGGGCCGCCGGGCGTCTCATCGCGCAGGTGCGCGAGGAGTTGCGCCGGAGGGTCGCGCCCGGCGTCACCACGCTCGAACTCGACCTCGCCGCCGAGCGGATGATTCGCGACGCCGGGGCGCTGCCCACCTTCAAGGGCTACCACGGCTTTCCCTATTCCATCTGCGCCTCCGTCAACGAGCAGGTCGTCCACGGCTTCCCGTCCACCTACGCGCTGAAGGACGGCGACCTCTTCTCGCTCGACTGCGGGGCGACGCTCGAAGGCTTCGTCGGCGACACGGCGACGACGATTCCCGTCGGGCAGGTAAGCGAAGACCGCTTGAAGCTAATCCGCGTGGCGGAAGAGTGTCTGGAGCGCGCCATCGCCGAGTGCCGGCCGGGGAAGAATCTGGGCGACCTGGGCTGGGCCGTGCAGGAGCACGCCGAGGCGCATGGCTACGGGGTCGTGCGCGACTACGTCGGCCACGGCATCGGCCGGAGGATGCACGAAGACCCGCAGATACCGAACTACGGCAAGCCGGGCAAGGGCGCGGCGATTCGCGCCGGCTACGTCTTCGCCATCGAGCCGATGCTCAACATGGGCACGCACCAGACGAAAGTGCTCGCCGATGGCTGGACGGTCGTCACGCTCGACGGGCAGCCGAGCGCCCACGTCGAGCACACGGTCGCCATCACGGAGGAAGGGCCGGAGATACTGACGAGCGTCGCCGAAGGCGTGGCGCGGGAGGCGGCCCCCGTCGGGGCCTGAGCGGTGCGGAAACGGTTGTGAGCGATGCCCTTAGCGGCTTGGACGCTCGGCCGTAGCTATGTTATTATCCACAATTTGCCAGCCGCGTTAAATTTTTACCTGACGATGCAGTGGGGTATGGCAAAGGATGAAGCAACCGGGGTGACGGCTAATGAGTTTGCGTCCTACGACCTCATCCGCGCGCCGGGTCACGTATCAGTAACCAGTTAGGCGGCGCGGCTAAGAATTCCGAAGAAGGTGAACGGCGATGAAAGTAAGGGCTTCGGTCAAGAAGATGTGCGACAACTGCAAGATCATCCACCGCAAGGGCGTGGTCAGGGTGATCTGCACCAACCCCAAGCACAAGCAGCGGCAGGGGTAGGACGTGGGAATCTCAGGTGTGAGATTTCAGATTTGAAATTTTTTAGCGAGACTCGGAGATAAAAGGAAATGGCTCGTGTAGTCGGCGTCGATCTTCCGGTGAACAAGCGGGTGCAGATCGGCCTTACATACATCTACGGCATCGGGCGCGCGCGCGCCACTTCCATCCTGCGCGAGGCCGACGTGCTCCCGGACACGCGCGTGCGCGACCTCGACGAGGGGCAGCTCAACCGCATCCGCTCGGTCATCGAGGGACAGGGCGAGGTGGAAGGCGACCTCCGCAAGCGCGTCCAGATGGACATCAAGCGGCTGATGGACATCGGCTGCTACCGGGGCCTCAGGCACCGCCGCGGTCTCCCCACGCGCGGCCAGCGAACACACACCAACGCGCGCACCCGCAAGGGGCCGCGCCGCGCCACGGTCGCCAAGAAGAAGGCGCCGGGCAAGAAGTAAAAAGCAGAGGTCGGAGGTTAGAGGTTAGAGGTCAGTTACAAACTGCCTTCACTAACCTCTAACCTCTAACCTCTAACCTCTGAGGTTTCATGGCAAAAGCAGCAGCAGGCGGTGGCAAGAAGAAGGTCTTTCGGAAGAAAGAGAAGAAGAACATCCCGACGGGGATCGTTCACATCTCGGCGTCGTTCAACAACACGCTGATCTCGATCACGGACAACGAGGGCAACCTCATCGCGCAGTCCTCCTCGGGCGCCCGCGGCTTCCGCGGCTCGCGTAAGGGGACGCCGTTCGCCGCGCAGCAGGCGGCCTACGAGGCGGCGAACAAGGCCAAGGACGCGGGGATGCAGCAGTGCGAGGTGCACGTTAAGGGGCCGGGCGGCGGACGTGAGTCGGCCATCCGCGCCATCCACAACGCCGGCATCCGCGTGCTCGCCATCCGCGACACGACGCCGATCCCGCACAACGGCTGCCGCCCGCCGAAGCGGCGCAGAGTTTAAAGAGCCGGTGATAAGTGATGAGTGATGAGTGATAAGAGAAGAGGCGCTAAGCTTTTTCTCAACACTCATCACTTATCACTCATCACTTTCTCATTTACCTAAAGGATGAAGGGTCGCGCGCGCGCGTGGCGTGCGGTCTGTAAACTTTTCCGTCTTAAGTTTTAGACCGGAGGCAAAATCAAGTGGCTAGGTATCGTGGAGCGGTGTGCCGTCTGTGCCGCCGCGAAGGCGCAAAACTTTTCCTCAAGGGCGACCGCTGCTACAAGCCGTCGTGCCCCATTGAGAAGCGCGGCACGCAGCCGCCGGGTCAGCACGGCAACACCCTGCGGCGCGGCAAGGCGCTGCAAGGCTACGGGCAGCAGTTGCGCGAAAAGCAAAAGGTCAAGAGGATCTACTTCGTCCTCGAAGGGCAGTTCCGCAACTACTTCGAGAAGGCCGCCCGGCAGAAGGGCATCACGGGCGAGAACCTGCTCACGCTTCTGGAGCGCCGTCTCGACAACACCGTCTACCGCGCCGGGTTCGCCACCTCGCGCCGGCAGGCTCGCCAGCTCGTTAACCACGGGCACATCGAGGTCAACGGGCGCAAGGTCGATATCCCTTCGTTTCAGGTCAAGGCGGGCGACCAGATCGGCGTCCGCGAAACGAGCCGCAAGAACCCGCACATCGAGGGCGCGTGGCAGACGGCCGCCGGGCGGGGCCGCCCCTCCTGGATCGCTCCGGGCGAAGGCGACATGGCCGCGCGTGTGGCCACGCTTCCCGTGCGTAACGACATCGACCGCTCGATCAACGAGCAACTCATCGTCGAGCTTTACAGCAAGTAGTCTCGGCGCGCCGCTGTGTGCGCGCCCCCGAAGTCGCCGCGCCGGAGCGTGCGGCGGGGGCGCGCCGGCGCGCACTCTTGGCGTCAGCGCTTTCCATAGTCACCGGAGTATTTTATAAGAGCCATGGCCATTGATCAGCACAACCTCTGGACAGGATTTCAGATGCCGCGCCGCCTCGCCGTCGAGGGTGAGACGCTCACGGAGCGCTACGGGCGCTTCTCCGCCCAGCCCTTCGAGCGCGGCTTCGGCACCACCATCGGCAACTCTCTGCGCCGCGCGCTGCTCTCGTCGATTGAGGGCGCGGCCATCACCGCCGTCAAGATCGAGGGCGTCGAGCACGAGTTCTCGTCGATCCGCGGCGTGGTCGAGGATGCGACCGACGTCATCCTCAACCTCAAGCAGATTCCCTTCATGCTCCACGGCGCCGAGGCCAAGACCCTGACCATCCGCAAGGACGGCGCGGGTGAGGTCACTTCGGCCGACATCGAGCACGACGGCGAAGTCGATGTGCTCGACCCCAACGTCTACATCGCCACGGTCAGCGAGGGCGGCTCGCTCACCGTCGAGATGCGCCTGCGGCGCGG
>DASVES010000442.1:0-12759 GCA_036380435.1 Pyrinomonadaceae bacterium
CTGGTGAGCGGGAACGCGATGCCGCGCCGTCTGAGCGCCTCGATGATTTGCATCCGCGCGTCGGGGTCTTTGGGAATCTGCCGGACGAGCCGCAGGAACTCCTCGTTCGTGAGCGGAGCCTGCTGCGTCTGCGCGGAGACGCGCGAGGGCGCCGCTCCAAGTAGAACAACGCACAGGAGAGAAAGGAGTAGGGCGGGCAAAAGTTTAAAAAATCTCATAAAACGAAAGCTTCTTTTGCGTCCTCTGACGGCGCGCGTGGAGAATGCCGAACAGTTATTGATGTTCCGCCACGCAAAAACGTTCGATCATGCGTGCGAGGATCGAGACGCATTCGCTCAGTTCGGAGCGCGGGACGAACTCATTCGTGCGGTGGGCGACGCGGATGTCGCCGGGGCCGAAGACGACCGCCGCGGCTCCGAGTTCGGCCATCTGCGGCGCCTCGGTGCCGAAGGAGACGGCGCCCGCGCGCCTCCCCGTCGCCTCTTCGAGCGCGCGCACGAGCGGCGCGTCGGCGCTCGTCTCCAGACCGCGGTCGAGGCGGATGACCTTGAGGGCGCAGTCGAAGTCGGCGTCCGTCGAGCGCAGCTCGTCGATCTCGCGGCGGAGGAGTTCGAGGAAGTATTCTGGCGTCTCGGTAGGTATGGGACGCCATTCGAGTGTGAAGCGGCACTCGCCGGGGATGATGTTCTTGGCGGCGCCGCCGTGGATGATGCCGACGTTGACGGTCGTGTGCGGCGGGTCGAAGGCTTCGTGAGCGCGCCCCTTGAGGTCTTCCGAGATGCGCTCGATGCGCGTGATGAGACGGGCGGCGCGCATGACGGCCGAAGCGCCGAGGTGCGGGTAGGCGCTGTGCGCCTCGCGCCCGCGCAGAGTGACTTCCGCCAGACAGTAGCCCTTGCCGGCGCGCACGGGTTGCAACCCCGTCGGCTCGCCGACGATGGCCGCGCGTGGGCGCAGGGCGCGCGCGTCCGACAGACGCTTGGCGCCGAGGCAGCCGATCTCCTCGTCGGCCGTGAGGACGAGTGCGAGCGGGCGTCGGAGGCGCGCAAGGTCGGTCTGTTGAATCGCCGTGAGGGCCGCCGCGATAAAGCCCTTCGTGTCGCAAGCGCCGCGGCCGTAGAGTTTGCCGTCGCGCTCGGTGAGCGTGAGCGCGTCCGTCCACGCGGGGTCGAACGGCACGGTGTCGGTGTGGCCGACGAGCGCCAGCCCGATTTCGTCGTCGTCTCTAACCTCGCGCGGCGCGACGGCGACCATCTGGATTTTTTTGACGCCCTGCTCGTCCGTGTAGGGGAGGAGGCGCGCGCACAGTCCCGCCGCCTCGACGAGCGGCGCGACGTGGCTGATGAACTCGACGTTCGTGCGCGACGAGCGCGTGTCGAGGCGGACGAGGCCCGCCAGCGTCTCTTCGACGTTCATGGGGACATTCTACCGCAGGCGGCTCAGAAGATTGACTCATCGACGCATTGATTCAATGAAGGCAGACCGATACACACAGTACCGCGAGCGGTAGCGAGCGGGTCTCCATGCCGCGCACACACCCGCTCGCTACCGCTCGCGGTACTGTTTTCTAGCGGCCCCAGAGTTTTCGTTGCAGCGACGAGAAGCGCGCGACGACTTCCTCCTGCGCCGGGTGGCGGCCTTCGCTGACGACGAGGCGGCCGCCGACGGCCGTTTCGCGCAGGGCCGTGCGCGCCATCGAGAAGACGATGGCCGGGAGCAGATCGTCTTCCGCCGCGCCGGCGACGGAAGGGTCTTCAAGGTCAATGGTGAAAAAGTCGGCGGCGCGGCCCGGCGCGAGTTGGCCCGCGCCGGCGCCGATGCTGTGCGCGCCCGCGACAGTGGCGCAGTCGAAGAGACGCGCGGCGAGGGCCGGGAGTTGTGACGCCTCGTCGTGCGTCTCCCGGTCTTCGCCGTCCGCACCCCCGGCGGCGGCGGGCGGCGCGAGGACGTTGCGCCGGAGCTTTTGCAGGCGCAGGTGGTATTCGAGTTCGCGCGCGTCTTCGAGCAGGTCGATCTGCGCGTGACTGTCGGTGCCGAGCGCGACGCGCACGCCGCGCGCGAACATCTCGTCGGCGGGCACGACGCCGTCGCCCAGATTGCGCTCCGTCGTCGGGCAGGCGCAGACGGTCGCGCCGGCGGCGGCGAGCGCCTCCGTCTCTTCGGGCGTGACGTGGACGGCGTGAACGCCGGTGAATCGAGAGTCGAGTATGCCGCTGTCGGCGAGCAGCGCGACGGGCGTGAAGCCGGTCTCCTCGACGCAGGCGGCGACCTCGGCCGGCTGCTCGGCGACGTGCATGTGGACGCACAACGCGCGCCCGCGCGCGAACTCGGCCACGGCGCGCGCGTACTCGACGGGGACGGCGCGCACGCTGTGCGGGGCGACGCCGGCCCACGCGCGTCTTGGCGCTTCGGCCCCGTCGCCGTTCGACGCTTCGGCGCGCGCGAGGTCGTCGTCTAATGCCTCGGCGTTGCGGATGAACTCCGCGGGGTCAGATTCGATGAAGCGCCGCTGGCGCTCGTTGGGCGGCGTCGCGTACCCGGAGCGCGCGTAGGCGACGCGCAGCAGAGCGATTCTCAAGCCCACGTCGCGGGCGGCGCGGACTACCTCTTTGGCGAGCAGGTTCGCTTCGTCGTAGGCCGCGCCCTCGGGCGCGCGGTGGAGATAGTGAAACTCGCCGACGGAGGTGACGCCCGTCAGCATCATCTCCATGAAGGCCATGCGCGAGGCGTCGTAGATGTCTTCGGGGGAGAGGCGCGCGGCCGCCCGATACATCATCTCGCGCCACGTCCAGAAGGAGTCGGAGGCGGCTGGGCTGCGATACTCGGTGCGCCCGCGGATGACGCGCTGGAAGGCGTGCGAGTGAGCGTTGACCATGCCGGGCAGCAGGGCGCGGTTGCGGAGACGGACGAAGCGGGTCGCGAGATAACGGTCGGAGATTGTGATGTCGTGGGTCTCGCCCTCGCGCGGCTCCCCGCCCGTGAGCGTTCGCAACAAGCTCATCGGCGACAGGGCGACGACGCGGCCCCGCGCGTCGCACGTCAGCCCCACGTCGCGGCGGAAGCGACCGTCGGCGTAGATTAAATCGGGCACCCACGTGATGTGAGCGCCCGGTTCGGTGTTCTGGTTTGAAGTGCTCAAGAGAAGATTTTAGGGGTGGAGACAAGTCCACGGCCCGTGCCGGCGAAACGAAATTAACATGGATGGGCAGGATGGTCAGGATGAAGAAAAGATAATTTCAGATTTGAGATTTCAGATTTCAAATCTTTTCATCCTCCCCATCCTGCCCATCCATGTTAATTGCTTCCTGCAATGCGACCCCGACAGTCATTCGGAGCGTCAGCGGCGGCGCGCGCTCTGCCCTTCGGCGGCGCGCTTCTTCTGCGACCTGATCCAGTCGTCCACGATGCGCTCCAGCACGTCGAGCGGGACGGCGCCCGAGCCGAGCACCACGTCGTGGAACTCGCGCACGTCAAACTTGTCGCCGAGCTGACTCTTCGCGCGCGCGCGCAACTCCTTGAACTTCAGCTCGCCGATCTTGTAGGCGAGCGCCTGTCCGGGGTTGGTGATGTAGCGGTCGATCTCGTTGACGATGTCCTGCTCGGTCTTGGCGGCGTTGTCGAGGAAGTAGTCGATGGCGCGCTGCCGGTCCCACTTCATGTGGTGCATCCCCGTATCGACGACGAGGCGCACGGCGCGCCACATCTCGTAGGTGAGCTGGCCGAACTTCGAGTAGGGGTCGTCGTAGAGACCCATGTCCTCGCCGAGTGATTCGGCGTAGAGGCCCCAGCCTTCGACGAAGGCGGTGTAGCCGCCGTAGCGCCGGAACTCGGGAATCTCGCCCAGCTCCATCGCGCGGGAGATCTGGAAGTGATGGCCGGGCACGGCCTCGTGCAGAGAGAGCGCCATCATCTCCCACTTCGGGCGGCTCTCCGGCTTGTAGAGATTGACGTAATAGTAGCCGGGCCGGGAGCCGTCGGCCGCGGGCTGGTTGTAGTAGGCGGTAGTGGTGTCGGGCGCGATCTTGTCGGGGATGGGGATGACGCCGTAGGGCACGCGCGGGATGGTCTTGAAAACTTTGACGAGGTGCGGGTCGATCTTCTTCGAGATGGCGCGGTAGGCGTCGAGCAGTTCTTCGGGCTTCTTATAGTAGAACTGGTCGTCGGTGCGCAGCTTCTTGAAGAACTCCTTGTGGGTTCCTTTGAAGCCGACCTGCGTCATGATCTTCTGCATCTCGGCGCGGATGCGGGCGACTTCAGAGAGGCCGCGCTCGTGTATCTGCTCGGGCGTCATGCCGGTCGTCGTGTAGGAGCGCGCGTAGTAGGCGTAGGCCGCGCCGCCGTCGCGCCACTGCCAGATGCCCACCTTGTCGTAGGAGGCGGGCAGGTACTCCGCGACGAAGTATTCCTTGAGCCGGCGGTAGGCCGGAACGACGCCTGTCGAGATAGTCTCACTCGCTGCGCGCGTCAGGCGCTCGCGCTCGGCGGCCGGGATGTCGGCGTGAAAATTTTTGAACGGCTTGTAGAACGGACTGTCTTCGGCGCGGGCGACGATCTGCTTGTCGAGCTGCGCGGGCACGCGCTGCATCGTCACCTTCGGCCAGAGGATGCCCGCCGCTTTGCCTTCGCGCAGCAGCGCGATTGACTGATCCATGTAGTTCGGCAGCGCGCGCAGACGCGCCAGCCAGTCGTCGTAGTCCTTGACGGTCTGGAAGCGCAGTTGATCGGACAGCTCGTCCGAGTTCTGGACGCCTTCGCGCTGGTTGATGGGCAAAAGGTAGGCGCGGAACTTGTGCTCCTCGATGGCCAGCTCCAAATCTTTTTTGAAGAGGTCGTAGTTCAACTGGTCGGCCGGCGACATGCGCGCGCGCTCAAGCCGGGAGAGGCGCGCGAGCACGTCCTGCCGGTGGCGGTGGCGGCGCTCGTAAGCCTCGACGCTGATGTCCGTCCAGCGGTCGTTGTAGCGGAGATCGCCCAAAGAGGAGGCGAACGTCGGGTACTCCTGCATCGTCCATTGCCACTCGGCGTCGAAGATGGCGTGGAGCTGACGGCCTGCGCCCGCTTGCCCCTGTGCGGCGCCGGCGCGGGGGCGCGGGTTCGTTCTCTGTGCTTTGGTCGGCATGGCTTGCAAGACTACGGCGGCGACAATCAGGAAGAGGAGCGAGCACTTCCGGCTAGGGGGCATCGAGTAACCTCCGTCTGTTCGGGTGAGCGGGATGAAGCGAGAGACGGGGAAGGATACAATACAAGAAGGGAAAAAGGTAAAAGTAAAAAGGCAAAAGTGGGGAAGCCGAGGCACGGGTATCAACGAGCCGCCGGAGGCGGCGGAAGAATGTAGCCCACGGCGTGAGCCGTGGGTAAACGCAGAACAAAAATGAACGAAGCCCCGGAGGGGCGAAAGAATCGCGACGAGGCTCGTGCTCAACGTCGCGGTTCTTTCGCCCCTCCGGGGCTTCGGATTATCTCCGGCGTCTTGTCCCCACGGCTCACGCCGTGGGCTACATTCTTCCGCCGCTTTCAGCGGCTCGTTGACTGCTCACTGCTCACTGCCTACTGTTCTTCACCACTGCAAGCGGTCGCGGTACTCGCCCGCGAGGATGAAGGAGCGAACCATCTCGGCGGAGGGCAGCCCGGTGCTGCCGTGACACCCGACAGTCCCGCGCGGCCCGCGAAAAATACGTCGGGCGGGGCGAAATCTTTTTGTGGGCGCGCGCGGCGCGGAAGAGTCTTGACAGCGTCGCGCGTCAGTAATAGAGTCTCGGGCACTCCCCGCAGCGGGTTTCGCTCTTCATGCTCAAAATTCTGCGTGGACGGCCCGGCGAGTCGCCCGCGCTCCAACCTCGCCTGTGGGGCACGCCTCGCCCCTTCGTGAAAATGTCTCCGCACCGCGCGTACACGTGCTTCGCGCGCGGCCAGAAACTTCAGGCGTCTCCCGGCGCGCGGCCCCGACTACACGGTCGCAGGCGGCGACGGCAGACATCAGGACGAATCTCTTTCCAAAACGCACCTAAGGAGAATCCAGATGCTCCACCTTCTTCGCTCCGTCAAGTTTCGCGCCAGAAAGTCGGCCGGCTTCGCGCTGGCCTGGTTGTTGATCCTCTCGGCCCTGCCCGTCGCTCCGGGCGCCGCGGCGCGCACGCCGAAGCCGGGCGCTGGCGCGCAAGACCCCGCGCCGGCCCAGCAGATACCCGTCATCGCGCCGGGCAGCGCCTACCGGCAGGCCAACCTCGTCTCCGACGTGCCCGGCCTCGCCTTCGTCCTCGACCCGCTGCTCGTCAACCCGTGGGGCATCTCGCTGACCGCGACCAGCCCCTTCTGGGTCGCCAACAACGGGACGAGCACGACGCAGCTCATCCGCGGCGACGTGGGCGGCGCGCCCGTCGTCCTCAACCCTAGCCCGCAGACGATCACCATCCCGGGCGGGCTGCCGACGGGGACGGTCGCCAACGGTGTGGCGACGGAATTCGTCCTCCCCGGCGCGTGCGCCAGCGCGCCGTGCGGGGCGAACTTCCTCTTCGCCTCCATCACGGGCAACATCACGGGCTGGGACCCCAACGCCCCGGCCGCCGGCTCGACCACCGCCGTCATCGCGGCGAGCCACCCCGGCCACGTCTACACCGGCCTCGCCATCGCCAACAACGGCTCGGGGAACTTCCTCTACGCCGCCGACTTCGCCAACGGCAGGATCGACGTTTTCAACTCAAGCTTCGCCCTCCAGCCCGCGGCCAGCTTCCCCTTCGCCGACCCGACCATCCCGACGACGATGGGGAACACCTACCACCCCTTCAACATTCAGGCCATCGGCAGTTCGCTCTACGTCGCCTACGCGAAGGTCGGGCCGGGCGGCCTCGACGTGGAGGGCGTCGGCAACGGCTTCGTCCGCCGCTTCAACGCCAACGGCGTGCGCGACCTGACCTTCGGCATCAACAACGGCGCGCTCAACTCGCCGTGGGGCATCACGCAGGCTCCCGCCACCTTCGGCATCTTTGGCGGCGCCCTGCTCGTCGGCAACTTCGGCCGCGGCAACCCGAGCATCCACGCCTACAACCCGACGACCGGCGCCTTCCTCGGCACGCTTCAGGATGAGAGCGGCAACGGCATCGTGATTGACGAGCTGTGGGACCTCAAGTTTGGCAACGGCGGCGCGGGCGGCGACCCCAACACGCTCTACTTCGCCGCCGGCATCGGCCATGAGGAGCACGGCCTCTTCGGCTCCCTCAAGCCGACCACGGCCTCGGCCACTTCGCTCATCCAGTTCAGCACGGACGACTACGCCATCAGCGAAAACTCCGGCCACATCGACATCACCGTGACGCGCAACGGCGACGTCTCCGGCTCGGCCACCATCAACTACAACACCTTCGACGAGTCGCAGCCCGGCCACGCCTCGCAGAAGTCGGACTACGAGATCGCCCTCGGCACGCTCCACTTCGCCCCCGGCGAGACCTCGAAGACCTTCCGCATCCTGATCGTGGACGACAAAGACTTCGCGCCTTTCCCCGGTGGGAATGAGGGCAACGAGGTGGTCAGCCTCGCCCTCTCGAACCCGACCGGCGCGGGCGTCGGCCTCGGCAGCCCGAACGTGGTGGAGTTGACGATAATCGACGATGACGCGTTGCTGCCGACGACGAATCCCATCGACGACGCGACCTTCTTCGTCCGCCAGCACTACCTCGACTTCCTCAACCGCGAGCCTGACCCCGCCGGCCTCGCCTTCTGGGTGAACCAGATCACCTCGTGCGGCGCCGATGCGGGCTGCCGCGAGATTCGGCGCATCAACGTCAGCGCGGCCTTCTTCCTCTCCAGCGAGTTCCAGGAGACGGGCCTCCTCGTCCAAAACGCGCACCGCGCCGCCTTCGGCACTCGCCCGCTCTACGGGACGTTCATGCGCGACGCGCAGGCCGTCAGCCGCGGCGTCATCATCGGCCAGCCCGGCGCGCTCGAACAGCTTGAGGCCAACAAACAGGCTTACTTCAACGAGCTCGTCACACGCCCCGAATTCGTCACGAAATACCCGGCGTCGCTGACGAACGAGCAGTACGTTGACAACCTGCTCGCCTCGGCGGGGCTTTCGCCCAGTAACTTCGTCGTCAACCTCACGAACGCGCAGGAAAATCCGCCGGCCAACCCCACCACCTCGACGGGCGCCTTCCGGCCGAGGTCCTTCGGCACGGCGACCTTCAGCTTCAACAACGCACAGACGGCCCTGACGGTTACGGCCACGGTCAATAACATCGACTTCACCGGCACGCAGACGGCCGACAATAACGACAACCTGACGAACGCACACATCCATGCCAGTGCGACCGTCACGCCGACCACCAACGGCGGCGTCGTCTGGGGCTTCATCGGCACCCCGTTCAACGACAACAACCCGAACGACGCGGTGGTGACGCCGTTTGGCTCCGGGGTCGGGGGTGCCTTTAGCGGCAAGTGGGACGCGCCCGAGGGCAACAACACGACGCTGGCCGCCCAGCTCGCGAACCTCCTGGAGGGTCGCGCCTACATCAACTTCCACACCGTCCAGTTCGCCGGTGGCGAGATCCGCGGCAACTTCCCGGCGATGACCCAGTTGAAGGCCGCACTCCTGGCGGGCCTGACCGCCGGGACCGATACGCGCGCCACGGTGCTGCGGAAGGTGGCCGAGAACGAGTATCTGAGGCAGAGGGAGCTAAACGCGGCCTTCGTCCAGATGCAGTACTTCGGCTACCTGCGCCGCGACCCGGACACGGCCGGCTTCAACTTCTGGCTGGACAAGCTCAACAGCTTCGGCGGCAACTTCATCGCCGCCGAGATGGTCAAGGCGTTCATCACGTCGAGCGAGTACCGCCAGCGGTTCGGCGCCAACTAGACCGCCCTCGAAAGGGCGCATAAGCAGTGACGGGTGACGAGTTGAAGACGGCTTCCGGCTCGTCACCCGTCACGTTTGATTTCCGTGATTAAAGACCTGTCGACACATCACGGCCCCCTGACAGACCTCTTCGGCGCGGCCACGACGAGCGCGGAATGGGACGCGTGCCGGCTGACGCGGGAGCAGTTGGAGTTCTTCGACGAGCACGGCTACGTGGCGGGCGTGCGCGTGTTCGACGAGACGCAGTTGGAAGTCTTGCGCGCGGAGCTGGCTAGCTTGGCCGACCCCGCACACCCCGGCCACGAACTCTTTTACGAGTTTCACTCGAACGAATCGGAAGACCCGGCGCGCGTGCTCTTCCACGCCCTCGGCGCGTGGCGCGTGGCGCCCGCCTTCCACGACCTGCTCTGGAATCCACGCTTCCTGCGGCCGGCCGCGCAACTCCTCGGCGGCCCCGTGCGCTTCTGGCACGACCAGCTCTTTTGCAAGCCCGCGCGCCACGGCGGCGTCGTTGCCTGGCATCAGGACTACTCCTACTGGACACGCACCACCCCGCTCGCGCACCTCACCTGCTGGGCCGGACTCGACGACTCGACGCTTGAGAACGGCTGCGTCCACTACGTGCCCGGCAGCCACCGCTGGCCCGACCTCCCCATCACTGGACTCGCCGGTGACATGGACTCGATCCTGTCCGTGCTCGAAGCGGAGCTGCGCGAAAAGTTTCGGCCCGTGGCGATTGAACTCAAGGCGGGCGAGGCGTCCTTCCACCACCCGCGGATGCTCCACGGCTCCTACGAGAACCGGAGCGACAAAGCGCGCCGCGCCACGGTCGTCAACGTCTTTCGCGACGGCGTGCGCTCCGCCTCCGACGCGCCCCCGCTCGCCGGCGTGCCTCCCATCCCGAAGGGCGAACCGATGGGCGGACAGTTCTTCCCGCTGTTGTTCGACGCGCGCGCCGAGTAAGGCAAAAGTAAAAAGGCAAAAGGCAAAAGTGACATAGCCGAAGCACGGGCGTCAGCGAGCCGCCGGAGGCGGCGGCAGCAGTGTTGCCCACGGCGCAAGCCGTGGGTTAACCGTCAACAAAAATCAAAGCCCCGGAGGGGCGAAAGAAATTATGAGGCGTCAACCTCAAATATCTTTCGCCCCTCCGGGGCTTCCTTAGCCTGCCCGCCGCTAATTCTTCCCGCGGTCGTGCAGGACGACGACATCGGCGGTGGCCGTGGTGGTGTGGCCGGCCGCGTCCGTGAGCGTCGCCGTGATGCGGTAGAGCCGTCCGTCCGTGTCGCCGCCGTTGCGCTGCGCCTCGACGTCGAGCGAGTCGGCCCAGGAGGCGGAAGCGCCCGAGAGCGTGCGCGCGGGGATGGAGAGCGGCGCGCCGTACTCGTCCGTGACGACGTAGGTCACGCCCGCGAGGCCCGACACCGCGTCCGCGCCCTGGCCGCTGAGGGTAACGTTGACGGTGCGCCCGTCCGGCGGCCAAATCTCCGACGGGTCGGCCGAGAGCGTAATGGTCGGGGCCGACTTGTCGAGCTTGACGGTGAGTGTGCGCGCCGCCTCGACGTTGCCCGCGCGGTCGGTCGAGCGATAGAGGACGGTCGTCACGCCCTCGGCCGAGATGGTGAAGCCGCCCGCCGGGTAGGGCGTCCACGTCACGCCGCCGTCGGTCGAGTACTCGGTCGCGGCGACGCCGGAGCACTCGTCCGTCCCGTCGAGCGTGACGGCCACGTCGGAGACGTACCAGCCGTTCGCGCCGTCGGGCGCGGCGGGGCTGAGTGTGGCGGTCGTCTCGGGCGCGGTCGTCTCGGGCGCGAGGTCGGCGGTCGTCACCGAGCCGGCTGAAACATTCGCCACACACGAGTAGACGGTGTCGGCGCCGAGCACGGCCTTGACGAGATACTGACCGGGCGCGAGGTCTACGCCGCCGTAGAAGCCGCCGCCGTCGGTGGCGGTCGTGCGCGCGGCGTGCGTCGCGAGGTCTTCAATCGTCACGTCGGCCGTGTCGAGGATGGACGAGTCGGCGCGCCGGGCGAATCCCTTCAGGTGGCCCTTCGTCGGGTTGGCCTTCCACTGGAAGACCGGAATCGTCGCCGCCTCCGAGAAGATAGCCGTGGGGTTCAACGTCTGATCTTCATACTGCGTCAGGCCGTTGACTGACTTGCCGGTTGTCAGCCCCGAAGCGAATTCGGCGAAGGGGCGCGCGGGCGTGTTCTGCCCCGGCGGCAGGGAGTGCGGGTTGGCCGTGACGGCGATGTTCGAGGTGGCCATCGAGAAGTAGATGATGCCGGCGCCGCTCGCGCCAGCGGCCGAGGGCGCGAGCGCGCGGCGCGTCTGCCGGAGCGTGCCCTCGACGGAGTTGAGGAAGGCGCCCTGTCCGATGACGCCGGCGCGGTCGTACTGGTGGTTCTTCGTCCACTCGGCCCACTGGTCGAACTGCGTGATTTGCGCCGCGACGTTCTCGCGCTTGTAGTCCATCGGCATCGCGATGTCGAGGATGCCCTCCTGCGTCCACGCGCGCCAGTCCTGATAGACGCGCCAATAGGCTTCGGCCGAGTTCCACTGCGCCTCGGTCACGGGGCCGCCGCCGAAGGCGATGAGCGCGGCGGAAATCTTGATCTGCGGTTTGACGGCGACGGCGTTGAGATAGACGCG
The DNA here is from genome assembly GCA_036380435.1 of Pyrinomonadaceae bacterium. GTDB lineage: Bacteria > Acidobacteriota > Blastocatellia > Pyrinomonadales > Pyrinomonadaceae > DASQDT01. The sequence continues at coordinate 11,498 of DASVES010000442.1, forward strand.
CCGGACGAGGTTTGTGACCTGATCGCGACGCCACTGCGCCCAGAGCGAATTGCCGGCCGCGGGCGGCGGCGAGCCGACGGCGATACCGTGGCGGAGCTGGAAACGTTCGACGCTCGTCGGGTTATAGCCGATGTTGGCGCCGGTCGTGGGCGTCTGCCCCGCGACTCCGAGTTCCGGGTAGCGGATGCGGTCGAGGTGCAGGCCGTCGATGTTGTAACTGTTGACGAGGTGCGTGAGCACGTCGGCGTAGTAAGCGGCCGCCGCCGGGTGGCCGAGGTCGATCCAGAAGTCGGCGCCGATGCGGTGGCCCTGGAAGGTGATGGCGCCGCCCGGCGTGCCGTCGGGGAGCAGCGTGCGCGTCAGCCAGTTGTTCGGCCCCGGCACGATCTGCTGCGTCGAGGAGTTGTAGCCGCCATGGAGGTTGAAGACGTGGTTCGGGTTGGTCGGCGGCCCGAGCGTCGCCGACGGCGCGAAGTTCGGGTTCTTGTTCCAGACCGCGCCGACGATGACGAAGGCATGCACCTCGATGCCTTCGGCGTGGGCCGTGTCGATGATGTCCTGAAGCGCGTCGAAGCCGGGGGCGATGGGCGTGAAGTCGGGCGGCGGCTCCTGCTGCGAGTTCAAGTACCACGCGTCGCCGCGACGGCGCACCTGCGCGAAGATGGCGTTGGCACGGGCGGCCTTTGCGTTGTTGACGACCGCCAGCACGTCGTTGTGGTTGTTGAGCGTGGTGTTGAAAGTGTCAACCCAGAAGGCGCGGTACTCGCTGCGCGGCTGCGCCTGCGCGAGCGGCGACGCGGCGACGCCGTAGAGCGCGGCCAGCAGCAGCATCAGGCACGCAAGCCGAAGCGCACGCGCGCCGACGCGAGGGAATTCGGGACGAAACATAGAGATTTGGTCTCCTTAGAGGAAATTGCTTGAGGCTCAGACCCAAGCACGAGCAGATGGCAGAGAGGGTACGGGGCAACAGTCCGAACTACGAAGGCTAAGCCGTTCATCGTTTCGCGGGACGATATGACAAAGCGCGCGCGCAGTCAACGGACGCGCCGCGCGGCAGGGTCGATATTTTTTTATACCGACCATAAGAATATTTTTTAGAGTCTGTTTCAAAAGCTCAACGCCGATCACGCTTGTAGGGGCAGGGACAAGTCCGCTGCCCTCGCCGTCGGGAGGAATTAACATGGATAGGACAGGATGAATAGGATAAGAAGATTTGAAATCTGAAATCAGCTCTTTCTTCATCCTGCATATCCTGCCCATCC
>DASVES010000443.1:0-4022 GCA_036380435.1 Pyrinomonadaceae bacterium
GAACGTGTCGAAGGTCGGCGCAGGGTTTTTGCAGGACGTGCGGTCGTGGATTTGGATGCCGACCAGAGTCGAGTTCGATTTGTCGCTCGACGGCGCGAGCTACGAGCGGGCCGCCTCGGTCGAACCGGACGTGCCCGTGCGCGACGAGTCGGTGATGGTGAAAGACTTCGTGCGCGAGTTCGCGCGCAGGCGAGCGCGCTACTTGAGGGTCAGGGCTTACAACTACGGGGTCATCCCGGCGTGGCATCCCGGTGCGGGCGACAGTGCGTGGGTATTCGTAGATGAGATTATCGTCGAGTGAGGCGCGGTGCGGTGCCCGAGGCAAGCTTGAGTTGAGTGTAGGTAGAGTCGGACTCACCGCAGAGGCGCAGAGGACAGGAGAAGAAGGCAAAAGTAAAAAGGCAAAAGGCAAAAGTGAGAAGGCAGGTCGCCTCTTCACTTTTGCCTTTTGCCTTTTTACTTTTGCCTTACCTGAGCTACTTGCCGCCCTTCGGCGTCGAAGTCTTCGACGTGAGCTGCACGCCCGTGCCCTTGGCGTAGCGCGAGCCGATGATGCGAACGTAGTTCTGCGTCTCGTTGTAGGGCGGGACGCGGCGGCCATACTTCATCACGGCCCCCTCGCCCGCGTTGTAGCCGGCGAGCACGAGGTCAACCCGGCCGTTGAAGAGCCGGAGCAGGTCGCGCAGGTAGCGCGTGCCGCCCGAGATGTTCTGCGCCGGGTCGAAGGAGTTGGTCACGCCGTAGCGCGCGGCCGTCCCCGGCATCAACTGCATCAGCCCCTGCGCGCCCTTGTAGCTCACCGCGCCCGAGCCGAAGCGCGACTCCTGGTGCATGATGCAGTAGACGAGGTAGGGATCGACGCCGTAGAGGTTGCCGTAGTGGCGGATGAGGCCGTCGATCTTATTGTTCCCGGTCGTCCACCTGACATCGACGCGCGGCCCCGCCGCGACTGTCATGTCGGCCGGCGCGGGCGGCTTGAGGGCCGCCTCCAGCGTCGCCTCGACCGCGGCCAGCTCCTTGAGCGTAACCTCGACGCGGCTGCGCGCCTCGACGAGCGCCGTCTCGCTCGCCTCCAGATCGCGGCGGGCGATGATGCCGTCGGTGTAAAGCTCCTTCAGCTTGTCGTGCTGCGCGTTGAGCTTTTCGATGCTCCCCTCGTAGGAGGCGGCCAGCGCCTTGAGGCTCGACTTGTGTTCCTCGGCGGCCTTGATGAAGTCCTTGCGGAACTGCTCGGGGTCGTCGGCCGGGGCCGTCGTCGTCGCCGCCGCCGTCTTCACGGCGACTTGCTTGCCGGCTTTGGCAGACTTGCCCTGCGCCTGCGCGGAGATGGCCGAAAGCGTCAGGAGGAGGAGTGCGGTCAGGGGGAATCGAATAATGTTTTTTATCATCACTTAATCAGAGGAACCAGCAATCGTCGCCGGTGAATCGTCCAGAAACTTTTACGTGCACGGGGCCGGTAAGTTCCGGCCGACAAGCTTTAAAACATGACCGTTGACAGTGAAAATCGCCCCGGCCGGGGCTTTTTAAAGTGGGCGACGGGCGCGGCCCGTCGATTGTGCGTTCTGTGGAAGTTTTGTCAGAGGACTCTTTGAACTCCGTCTCTTCTCGTCGCCGCCAAATTTTTCAACCTTCAAGGGGCTAAATACAACCAACCTTTAGACGTTATAGCCCCCTCGCCGGTTGCACGGACGGCCGCCGCGACCCGTGTAATTTCTGTAGGGGCAGGGCTTGCCCGCTACCCGCGCATTAGGGACAAGAGGTTTAGACAGGATTTACAGGACTGACAGGATCAATAGGATGAGTTAATTTGAGATTGGAAATCTGAAATCTGAAATCTGTAATTTCAAATCTGCTTCGCCTTCATCCTGTCAGTCCTTTCAGTCCTGTCTAAACCTCTTAATTCCTCCGTAGCACGGGGCCGCAGACTTGCACCCGCCCCGACAGGTTTGAAACGCGCTGAAATGTTCAGGCGAGGTCGAAGAGGAGTATTTCTGACGGCTCGACGCCGGCGATGACGAGTTCGGCCTCGTCGCTCACGGCCGCGCCGTCGGACTGACCGAGGGGCTGGCCGTTGAGCGCGACGGCCCCGCGGGCGACCTGCACCCAGGCGGCGCGTCCCGGCGCGAGGGCGTGCGTCACCTCCTCGCCGGGCGCGAGCAGGGCGGCGTGGAGGCTCGCGTCCTGATGGATGCGGACGGAGCCGTCCTGCCCGTCAGCCGACGCGACGAGGCGCAGGCGAGCGCGCTTCTCACGTTCGGTGAAAGCCTTCTGCTCGTAGCTCGGGCGGATGCCACGCTCGCGCGGCAGAATCCAGATTTGGAGGAGATGAACTGGCTCGGTGGGCGACGGGTTGGCCTCACTGTGCGTGACGCCGGTGCCGGCGCTCATCCGCTGCACGTCGCCGGGGCGGATGACGGAGCCGGTGCCCATGCTGTCGCGGTGCTCAAGCGCGCCGCTCAAGATGTAAGTAATAATCTCCATGTCGCGGTGCGGGTGCGTGGGGAAGCCTCGGCCGGGATGCACGCGGTCTTCGTTGATCACGCGCAGCGAGCGGAAGCCCTGCTGGCGCGGGTCGTAGTAGTCGCCGAAGGAGAAGGTGTGGTATGTGTCGAGCCAGCCGAAGTTGAAGTGGCCGCGCTCGTTGGCCTTGCGGGCGTTAATCATTTGCGTGATGCCTCCCTGTCTCGCACAAGGGTAGAGCATCGCGTCTGAAATTTCATCTCGCGCGCGCCTCGGCACACTTGTCAAAGTCGGCGGCGATGCGTTTAAATCCGACCCCCGAACAGTATGCTCATCACACTTCTCATCGCGCTCATTCTTCCTTCCACGCAGACGCCGACAACAAGTGCTCGCTGGGAGCAGCAAACGAGCGGCACGACCGTGCGCCTGCGCGGCGTGAGCGCCGTGAGCGCGAGCGTTGCGTGGGCCAGCGGACAGGGCGGCGCCTACGCGCGCACGACCGACGGCGGGCGCACATGGCGCGCAAGGGTGGTGCCCGGCGCCGAGGCGCTCGACTTTCGCGACGTGGACGCCTTCGACGCCTCGACCGCCTACCTGCTCGCCATCGGCGAGGGCGACAAGTCGCGCATCTACAAAACGACCGACGGCGGCGCTAACTGGGTCTTGCAGTTCAGGAACGACGACCCGTCCGCCTTCTTCGACGCGATGGCCTTCTGGGATCGCGACCACGGCATCGCCATGAGCGACCCCGTGCAGGGTCGCTTCCTCATCATCACCACCTCGGACGGCGGGCGCAACTGGCGGCCCATCCCGCCCGCGGGAATGCCCCCGGCGCTCGAAGGCGAGGGGGGCTTCGCCGCCAGCGGCACGTGCATCGCGGTGCAGGGCAAGTCGAACGTCTGGTTCGGCACGGGCGGCCCCTCCGGCGCGCGCGTCTTCCGCTCGACCGACGGCGGACGCACCTGGACGGTCGCACCGGCCCCGCTCGCGGCGGGCAAAGCGGCGGGCGTCTTCTCACTCGTTTTTTGGGACGCGCGCCGCGGCGTCGCCGTCGGCGGTGATTACACCAAAGAGAAAGACGCGGAAGGCAGCGCGGCCACGACCGACGACGGCGGGCGGACGTGGAAGGCCGTCGCCGGAGACGCGCGCCCGTCGGGCTATCGCTCCGCGGTCGCGCGCGCGTCCGCCGCGACACGGCCGACGCTCGTCGCCGTCGGGCCTTCGGGCACCGACCGCTCGCTCGACGGCGGCCGCGATTGGACTCCGCTCGGCGCTGAGGGCTTCCACGCCGTGAGTTTCGCCGCCGACGGCGCGGGCTGGGCCGTCGGCGAAAACGGCATCGTCGCACGATACGTCGGCCCCGCACCCGGCGCACAAAGACGCGCACGAATTCAGTCAAACAAATCCCGAAAATCTCCCTAACGCCTTTCTTTGCGCCTTTGCGTGAGACTTCCACCGTCCAACAATAATAAGTCTCACGCAAAGGCGCGGGAGGCGCAAAGACAATACCCTGAACATCATGAGGTCAACAGGCGAATCAAGCGGGTACTGACGGCCGCGTC
>DASVES010000444.1:0-5634 GCA_036380435.1 Pyrinomonadaceae bacterium
GCCCCGCGCAACTATCGACAGATTCGCCGGGCCGAAGAACTGGAGCCGCTCGTTCGCAAGCTCTGGGACACAGACCACTGGAGCTTCGCCGTCTCCGATTCCTCCCCGGCCGGCGCGGGTCAACAGGCTTCCGTCCACGACTCACAACGCCCGACCGGCTTCGCCATCTCGACCGCGCCGCACACGTCCGCTTTCGTCAACTTCGAGGAGTTCGAGGGCGGCGTCGAATCGGTTGTCGAAATGCTGCGCGACGTGCTAACGAACGGATTGCTGGAGAAGAGCGTCCACGACCTCAAGCGCGCCGCCGCGCTGCTCGCGCCCTTCGGCTTAGACCCCGAGGGCGTCACCGACGACACGTTGCTCGCCGCCTACCTGCTCGACCCCGTCCGCAGCCGCTACGAGCTGGCCGATCTGGCGCGCGAGGCCGTCGGCGCGGAAGGATGGTCGCAAGTCCCGGACGAGAGCTGGACGGAAGAGCAGTGGCGCACGGCCGAGACGGCCGACTTCACCGCGCAGGTCGCCGACGTGCTCCACGGCCGCATCCTCGAACAGGGCCTCGAAGGCATCTACACGGAGATCGAGCTGCCGCTCGCCCCGCTCCTCTATCGCATGGAGCACGCCGGCCTGCGCGTCGATCCCAAAGTGCTCGGCGATTTGTCGGCCCTCTTCTCGAAGGAGTTGGAGAAGCTCACCACGCAGATTTACAAAGCCGCCGGGCGCGAGTTCAAAATCGGCTCGCCCAAACAGGTCGGCGAAGTTTTTGAAGAGCTAAACATCAGCACCGGACGCAAGACTTCGACGGGTCAGGTCTCGACGAGCCGCGCCGTCCTCGACGAGCTGGCGCAAAGCTACGAGTTGCCGCGTCTCATCATCGAGTACCGCGAGATGGACAAGCTCAAGGGCACCTACACCGACGCGCTGCCCGAACTCATCGGCCCCGACGGGCGCATCCACAGCCAGCTCAACCAGACCGTCACCGCCACCGGAAGACTCTCATCATCGAATCCGAACGTCCAGAACATCCCCATCCGCACCGAACTCGGCCGGCGCATCCGCCGCGCCTTCGTCCCCGACAAAGGCAACGTCTTCGTCTCGGCCGACTACTCGCAGTTGGAACTCCGCCTGCTCGCGCACATCACGCGCGATGAGCACATGCTCGAAGCCTTCCAGAAGGGTGAGGACATCCACGAGCGCACGGCCCGCCTCGTCTTCGGCGCGAAGACAAAGGAAGACCTCAAGGAGAAGCGCCGCTTCGCCAAGATCGTCAACTTCGCCATCGCCTACGCCGTCGAGCCGTTCGGACTGTCGAATCGCGTCGGCATCTCGCGCAAAGAGGCCAAGCAGGTCATCGAAGACTACTACGCGACCTACACGGGCGTGCGCCGCTTCATGGACGAGGTGCCCGTCGTGGCGCGCGAGAAAGGATTCGTCCGCTCCATCTATGGGCGCATCCGCCCCATCCCCGGCATCAACGACCGCAACGCCAACGTCCGCTTTCGCGCCGAGCGCGAAGCCATCAACATGCCGATTCAAGGCTCCGCCAGCGACATCGTCAAGATCGCCATGCTCAGGGTTGACGAGGCGCTGCGCGGCGAGGGTCTGAAGTCGCAGCTCATCATGCAGGTACACGACGAGCTGCTCATCGAAGCCCCTAAGCAGGAGGCCGAACGCGCGTCGGCCATTCTCAAGCGCGAGATGGAACGCGCCGTCGAACTCGACGTGCCGCTCGAAGTCGAAATCGGGACGGGCAACAACTGGATGGACGTGAAGAAATAGTGATAAGTGATGAGTGATAAGTGATAAGAAGGAAGAAGACGACCCGCTTTCTCTTTCTTATCACTTATCACTCATCACTTATCACTTCCTTGAGTTATGCCTGACGAGAAGAAGAGCGGGCGGACGGGCTATGACCGGCTTGGCGGGGGCGGGGAGGGCGAGTCGCGCCGCCCGTCGCCGCCAACGCCGGACAAGGGAAGGGCGGCGGGGGCCGTCGCCGAGCGCGGGGTGGGCGGCGTGTCGCTGGCGCGCACGCTCGTGCCGCTGCTTGTCGGCTTCGTCCTGCTCATCGGGCTGGTGTTCGGACTCGGCACGTTGAGCGACCGGCAGTTGAGCGCCGTCAGCTTCCGCTCGGCCGACCGCGAGGGAGCGGCCACCGAAACCCTCAACCGTCTCAACCGCCTCCGCCTCGCCTTAAGCCGCCTCGACAACGAGGCGCGCTCGCGCGCGCAGGCCGAGGCCCGCGGCGGCCTGCGCCCGCCCGGCGACTTCCCTCTGGGCCGCGCGCGCGACGAGTTCAAAGAAGTGCTGCCGCCCTTCAACGCCCTGCCGCTCGCGCAGACCGAGAAGGGGCTTGTACTGCGCGCCGACATCGACAAGTATATCGAGATCACAAAAGACCCACGGCGCTACAGCCTCGAAGGCTTCGACAGCAACCGCAGCATCGAGCAGCGCCTCGGCGCACTCTACGATGAGGCGAGCGCCGCGCGGCAGTCCATCAGGGAAGACTCCTACGACGAACTCGACCGCGCGCGGCGACAGATCAACTTCCTCAAGTGGCTCGCGGTGTTGACGGGCCTGTTCGTCGCCGCCGCGACGACCCTGGAGGTGCTGCGCCGCTTCGGACAGTTGCGCCGGAGCTTCGAAGAGGTCAGGCGCGAGCGGCAGTTCAGCCGGCAGATGCTCGAAGGCATGGTCTCGGCCATCGCCGCCGTGGACGGGCACGACCACCTCCGCAGCGCCAACGCTTCCTTCTTCCGCATCTTCCCCGAGGCGCGGCTCGGCGAGTCTTTGCACGATTCGGTCGAAGCGCCCGAGTCTCTGAAGCTGCTCGCGTCGGCGACCTCGACGCGCGTCCACACCGCGACCTACCGCGGACGCTGGCGACTCGCGCACGAAGAGCGCGAGCACGCCTTCGACGTTTACTCCTCGCCGCTGGAGATCGAAGGCGAGCCGGGGCAGATACTCACGCTCGTGGACGTGACGGAGGCGGCCGAGTCGGAGCGCGAGCTGCGCCGGCGCGAGGCGCTGACGGCCGTCGGTCAGGCCGCCGCGCAGCTCGCCCACGAGATCAAGAACCCCTTGGGGAGCATCCGCCTCGGCGTCGCCATGCTGCGCGACATGTCGCGCGAGCGCGAAGCCATCACCACCATCGACCTCGTCGAGCGCGGCATCGAGCATCTGTCGAAGCTCACCTCGGACGTGACGCAGTTCTCCCGCCAGCGACAACTCCGGCTCGCCGAGGTCGAGCTGCACGAGCTGATCGACGAGAGCCTCGAACTCGTCGCCGACCGCGTGCAGGATAAGGCCACGCCAATCGAGCGGGAGTTCTCCGACGAGCAGATTCGCGCGACGTGGGACGAAGACCAGCTCCGGCAGGTCTTCGTCAACCTCATCGCCAACGCCGTGGACGCCAGCCCTCCCCGGCGGCCCGTCACCATCACGACCTCCCGCGTGGAACGCTCCGTGGGCACCGGGCAGGACGGGACGCGTGGCGGGCGGGCGCAGTTCGCGCGCATCGAAGTGGCCGACAGCGGCGCGGGGATGGACGAGGCGGTCAGCCGACGCGTCTTCGAGCCGTTCTTCACCACCAAGAAGAAGGGGACGGGACTCGGCCTCGCCATCGCCAAGCAGATCGTCGAGGCGCACGGCGGCTACATCACGGTCGCGAGCCAGCCCGGCGAGGGCACGCGCTTCACGGTCGAGCTTCCGTTCTCGTCGCAGGCCGCGGAGGTGTAGCGGCGCGGGCCGGGACAGTGATTCAAGTTGGGGATGTGGCGGAAGCCCGACCGTCAGGGAGGGCGTAGCGTGCGCCATTGTCAGCGCCCTCCCTGACGGTCGGGCTTCCGCCTCCACCTCGCGCTCCGGCGCCGCTTAGAGCGCGCCTGCGGCCCTGTGTTATACTTCGCCTCCTTAAGACGCAATAAAAATCGTCGGCTTTGATAGTCGTTCGACCGCGCGCCATGTGTGTCCCGAACGTCTCGCGACCGACCCAATCCGAGGAGTAAAACTTTGAGCGTACTCGTCGATAAAAACACGCGCCTCGTCGTGCAGGGCGTCACGGGCAAAGAGGGCACGTTCCACACCCGACAGATGGTCGAGTATGGGACGAACGTCGTCGGCGGCGTCACGCCGGGCAAGGGTGGGACGACGCACGAGGGCATCCCCGTCTTCAACACCGTCGCCGAGTCGGTCAGCGAAGCGGGCGCCAACGCCTCCGTCATCTACGTGCCGCCGGCCTTTGCCGCCGACGCCATCATGGAGGCGGCCGATGCGGGCCTGCCGCTCGTCGTCTGCATCACCGAGGGCATCCCCGTGTTGGACATGGTGAAGGTCAGAGAGTATCTCTCTCACAAGCCGACGCGGCTCGTCGGGCCGAACTGCCCCGGCGTCATCTCACCCGGCAAGTGCAAGATCGGCATCATGCCCGGCCACATCCACCGCGAGGGCGCCATCGGCGTCGTCTCGCGCTCGGGGACATTGACCTATGAGGCCGTCGGGCAGCTCACCGCGCTCGGCCTGGGTCAGTCCACGGCCATCGGCATCGGCGGCGACCCCATCGTCGGCACCACGCACCTTCAGGCGCTCGCGCTCTTTCAGGACGACCCTGAGACCGAAGGCATCGTGATGATCGGCGAGATCGGCGGCGCGGCCGAAGAGGAGGCCGCCGCGTTCGCCAAAGACAACGTCACCAAGCCCATCGTCGCCTTCATCGCCGGGCAGACCGCGCCTCCGGGGCGGCGCATGGGCCACGCCGGCGCCATCATCGCCGGCGGCAAGGGCACCGCCGCCGAGAAGATGCGCGCCCTCGAAGAGGCCGGCATCCGCGTCGTCCACTCGCCCGCCGACATCGGTCAGGCGATGAAGGACGCCCTCGGCTCGCGCGCCGCCGCCTGAGTGGGGAGGTCGGAAACGTCATGTCGAGTGAAGACAGGTTAACGAGGGCCGAGGAGATCATCGCCAACCTTGCGGTGGTGGCGCGTGACGCCAACAAGCGTCTGAGCGCGGCCGAAGGAGACATTCGCAGCATCGACGGGCGTCTGGATAAGCTCGTCGAAATATCACAGGGATTCGACGAGCGGCTCGACACCCTCGCGGACTTACAGGCGAACTCGGAACGGAAAATTGCCGCGCTCGCCGACGCGCAGATTCACACGGAGGCCGCCCTCGTCCGTTTATCTGAAGCTCAAGGACGGACGGAGGAGGCCCTCGTCCGTTTATCCGAAGCTCAAGGGCGAACGGAGGAGGCTCTCAAAGGTCTTAGCATGAAAATGTCAGAACTCGCCGCCGCACAAGCTCACTCAGATCAAAGGCTCGACGCGTTGATCGACTTCGTGCAGGGAGCGGATGAGCGGCCGCAAAGTTGAAACAGTTAAGTTGAGGAGAACGATGTCAGAACAGACAGGCAATCTTACTTTCGGAATCATCAAGCCCGACGCGGTGCGCGCTGGGAAAACGGGCGCGGTCTTGCAGCGCATCACGGACGGCGGCTTCCGCGTCCGCGCCATGAAGCTCATCCACATGACTATGGCTGAGGCCGAAGGCTTCTACGCCGTCCACCGCGAGCGGCCCTTCTTCGGCGAGCTGACGGAGTTCATGTCGGGCGGCCCCTGCGTCGTGCTCGCGCTCGAACGCGAC
>DASVES010000445.1:0-24277 GCA_036380435.1 Pyrinomonadaceae bacterium
GATGAAACTCTCTCGACGCACTACTGTCGCCAGCGCCCTCTGCTACAGCGCGCTCGCGCTCGCCGCCGCGGCGGGCTGTAACTCCACGCCCGAAGCCAACAGAGCAGCGACCAACGCCGCGAACGCCGCCGCCACGCCTTCGCCAACCGCGCAGACGCTCTCCGCGACCGAGCGCCCGCAGAAGATCAAAGACCAGATGGCGCAGCGCGGCGAACAGGATCAGGCCAGCCCCGTCCTGAAGATCGCCGAGCCGGCCGAGGGCGCGACCGTCTCCGGCGCGACGGTGCGCGTCCGGCTCAACCTGAGCGGCGACCTCAAGGGCTACCAGCCGCACAAAGACCCGGCGACGCAGATGGGCAACCACATCCACGTCATCCTCGACAACGAGCCTTACGAGGCTTACTACGAACTCGGCCGCCCCTTCGAGCTGCGCAACGTCGCCGCCGGTAAGCACACCTTGCGCGTCTTCGCCTCGCGCCCGTGGCACGAGAGCTACAAGAACGACGGCTCGTTCCAGATGGTCACCTTCAACGTGAGCGGCGGCGGCGACACTACCCAGCCGACCACCGCCAGCAACGGACAGCGCATGGCCGACAACCGCGCGCCGGCCGCCAACACCAATGCCGCGGCCACGCCCGCCGCCTCCCCCTCCGCCGAGGGCAAAGACTTCGGCGCGAAGCCCAACGCGGCCGGCGACGTTGACCACACGAAGCCGCTCCTGACCTACAGCCGCCCGAAGGGCGAGTACAAGGACGCCGAGGCCGAGGCCATCATGATCGACTTCTGGCTGGCGCACGCCAAGCTCGAAGGCGACGGCGGCGAGTACCGCGTGCGCTACTCCGTGGACGGCGCCCCGCCGCAGCACCTCCGCAAGTGGGAACCCATCTGGCTCAAGGGCTGGACGGCCGGCAAGCACAAGGTCAAAGTCGAACTCGTTGACCGCAACGACACCGTCGTCCAGAACGGCGGCTACAACTCGACCGAGCGGGAGATCACGGTCACGAAGTAGTGAGGCGATGTTCACTTGTGTGAAAGCGACATAGATTCACCGCAGAGACGCAGAGGGCACAGAGTTCGCGCAGAGGGTTGACTCTACTCAAGCCTGCGGCGCCTCTGCGGTGAGTCTGTCTTACTACCCACTCAACCGATTTGTCAGAAGCCTTGACGAACATGAACGAAGCGGCCGAGACCGAGCGCGACGCACACGCCCTCCCCGCGCACTACGGCGACGCGCGCGCCGAGTACGACGCCGTTCGCGGCCGGCGCGCGGGACTCATCGACCTCTCCGCGGCGCGCGGCCGCGTCGAGGTGTCGGGCGCGGAGGCCGTGCAGTTTTTGAACGGCATGGTGACGAACGACGTGAAGGCGCTCGAAGACGGCGCGTGGATGCACGCCGCCTTCCCGAACGTGCAGGGCCGGCTCCTCGCCAGCGTCCGCGTCATCCGTCGCGGCGGCGCATACCTCTTCGACACCGAGGCGGCGACGCACGCCGTAGTCCTCAAAAACCTCGAACGTTTCACGCTCGCCGGCGACTTCCGCGTCCGCGACGCGAGCGCCGGCACAGGGATGATCTCCGTGCAGGGCGCGGGGTCGCGCGAGGTCGTCCGCGCCGTCGCGGGCGAGGAGGCCGCGGGGCTGCGTCGAGGCCGCGCGGCTGAGTGGGAGTGGGGCGGCGCACAGACTCTCGTCCTGCGTGCGACGCACACGGCCGAGGACGGCTTCGACTTCGTGTGCGACGCCGGATTGGCCGTCAACCTGTGGGAGTCGTTAGCGAGCGCGGGCGCGCGGCCCGTGGGGTTCGACGCGCTCGAAGTTCTCAGAATCGAGGCCGGCATCCCGCGCTACGGCGTGGACGTGGACGACACGAACGTGGTGCTCGAAGCCGCGTTGGATGAAGCCGTGAGCTTCACGAAGGGCTGCTACGTCGGGCAGGAAATCATCGCGCGCATCCACTGGCGCGGCCACGTCGCCAAGCGTCTTGCCGGGCTTGTCCTCGAAGACGGAGACGCGCCCGCAGCGGCCGGCGCGAAGGTCTTCTCAAGCGACGGGGCGAGGGAAATCGGCCGCGTCACTTCGTCCGTTTACTCGCCACGGCTGGGCCGCGCGGTCGCGCTCGGCGTCGTTAAGTACGACTTCCTCAGCGCGGGTACGGAGGTGCGCGTTCGTGACGGCGACGGCGGCGCGGGAAGCGAGCGCGCGGCGCGCGTGGCGGAGTTGCCGCTCGTGCGCGGAAGTTGGTACGACTCGGCCGGCGACGGCGCGGAGGACGCATGAGCGAAGAGACGCCGCGCGAGAATTCCGCTTCGACGCCCTCCGCGCAGAATCTCGCTTACGAGCAGGCGCGCCTCGCCTACTCCATCATCCAGACGCTCCTCGAACACACGCGCGTCACGGGCGACCTCGTCGCGCTCATGGCGCGCGCCATCGACGAGGACACGCTCAAGGCCCTCACCGGCACACCCCACTGGGCCGCCTACCTCGACAGCCGCCGCGCGCTGGAGCGCACGCGCGCGGACGTGGAAAAATTCGCCGCCGAGTGGACGCGCATGTCCGAAGAGACCCCTGCCCCGCCCCCATCCATTCAAAAAAGCGAAGGCTGATCCTCCAGCTCTCCGGGGTCAACGACCGCTTGTCCGAGCAGCCGCTTGAGGCGGTTGGCGGAGGCGGGCGCGTGGCCCTCGTAGAAGTTGCTGAAGTAGGCGAAGACGGAGGGGACGCGCTCGCGCAGACGTTCGACGGCCTCGGCCCATCGTTCGAGGTTGGCGCCGCGGTCGCGCTGCACCACGTCGAAGCGCGTGATGTCGCGTTCGCCCATCCAGCGGACGTAGACGAAGTCCGTCACTTCGAGCACGGGGACGGCCGCGCGCCAGATGCGCTCGCGCGTCGCCCACGGCCCCTCGACGAGGGCGAGCGAGACGTTGGGACGGCCGCCGTACACGAGCGGCGCGACGAACTCCTCCTCGAACCAGAACGGGTCGCGGAACTCAATGGCGAAGCGCACGTCCGGCGGCAGCAGCGGCAGGAAGGCGGAGAGCGCCGCGAAGTTCTCGCGCGTCGCCTCGAACTGCGGCGGGAGTTGCACGAGCACGGCGGCCAACTTCTCCCGCAGGCCGCGCGCCCTCTCGCAAAAAGCTTCGAGTAGCGCGCGGGCCTCGCCGCCGCGCAGGGCCAGGCGGTGCGTGATCTCCTGCGGCAGCTTGAGCGAAAAGCTGAAGCCTTCAGGCGTCCTCTTGCGCCAGCCTTCGACGGCCGACTCTGTGGGGATCGCGTAGAAGGTCGAATCGACCTCGACGGTGTCGAAAGAGCGCGCATACTCTTCGAGCATCCGGTCGGCGCGCGTCCCCCGCCGGTAGAAGACGGGGCGCGCGCTCGCCGGCGGCGTCACCCAGTCGTCATAGTTCCAGCCCTGACAGCCGACGTGTACGCCGCGGAAGTTCTCTGTTGAAGACATGATTTAGCGTTCAAACGCGACAGACGATGATTTGAAAAACGCCGCGCCAGTGTGGCTCGACGCGCTCGACCCAGAGGCCCGCGCGGCGCGCCTCTTCGGCGGTGCGCCGGTTGAAGTGGTCGTCGCAGAGCGCGACCGTCAACTTGCTGAAGGCGTCGAAAACGTAACCGAGCAACCCCTCCGGCCGCACGTGTTCGAGGAGCACGACGCGTCCACCGGGGCGCACCACCCGTCGCAACTCACTGAAGGCGCGCGCCGGCGACCCCACCGAGCAGAAGACGAGCGTGGCGAGGCCGGCGTCGAACACGTCGTCGGCGAACGGCAACTCCTCGGCCCGCCCGCGCACGAGCCACAGCCCCGGCGGGCGCTTTGCCCTCACCCGCGCCCGCTCCAACATCTCGCGGCTCGGCTCCACGCACGCGCCCCGCGCGCCCTCCGTGTAGAACTGAAAGTTCGCCCCCGTCCCCACGCCGACCTCAAGAACGCGCGCCCGCTCCGGCAGCTCACGCAGGGCCGACGCGCGCAGGCGCCCGAGCAGCCAACGCTCCAGCGGCCGCATCGCGCCGTCGTAGTCAGCGGCCAGACGGTCGTAGACGTGTGAGCCTTGTGCCATCAACAGAGGCGTGCCCCCACGGCCCCGCGCGCCGGCGCGCGACTGCCGTTGTATATAAAATCGTATGGTTTCTACGAAAAATTGGATAAATATCCATCAACCGTCAAATTATATACAGCAAAATGTGCGAGTTAGGATGCGCCCCCCAACGGGCATACTGCTTGCGTCGCTCGTTCCCATCAGCAGACGCCCTGAAGCGTCATCCCAGGGCTTATCTTCTCATTTAGATAACATCTGCCTTCGCCAAGGCCCGGAATTAAGCTCGGCGGTCAGTTGAAAGCGGCCTCCCCGAAACGGCCGGGGGCCGACTTCACCCAACCATTTCAGAACCTGACTTCTTCGGAGGAAACTCTTCATGACGAGATTTCTGAGAATCGCCCCCGCTCTCCTCGCCCTGCTCGTCTTCGCGGCCCTGCCGGCCGCGGCCCAAACGACGACCACCGCCACCCTCTCCGGCGTCGTGCAGGACGAGAAGGAAGCGGCCATCCCCAACGCGACCGTCACCGTGCGCAACGTCGAGACCAACGACTCGCGCTCGGCGCAGACCGACTCCGACGGGCGCTACCGCGTCGTCAACCTCCCCGTCGGCCCCTACGAGGTGACGGTCGAGTCCTCCGGCTTCTCGAAGCACGTGCAGACCGGCATCACGCTGCTGCTCAACCAGCAGGCCGTCGTTGACGTGACGCTCAAGGCCGGCCGCATCGAGGAAGTCGTCACGGTGACGGAGAACGCCGCGCTCCTCAACACCGCGACCGCCGAGGTCGCCACCCGCTTCGACGAGCGGCGCCTCTCGGAACTGCCGCTCGCCACCAACCGCAACGTCTACACCGTCGCGCTGTCGGCCGCCGGCGTCAGCCAGCTCCAGTCGAATCAGGCCGCCTTCACCAACGGCATCAACTACTCGTCGAACGGCGGCCGTCTCCGGTCGAACAACTTCCTCATCGACGGTCAGGACAACAACGACTTCGGCGTCGCCGGCGCGGCCATCGGCCTCAACAACCCCGACCTCATTCAGGAGGTGCGCCTCGTCACCAACCAGTTCACGGCCGAGTTCGGCCGCAACTCCTCCTCGGTCTTCAACGCCATCACCAAGTCGGGCAGCAACGAGTTCCACGGCTCCGGCTTCTGGTTCCACAACGACAACTCGCTGAACGCGTGCAGCAACCTCAACAAGGCCGCCGGCTTCTGCAACCCGGCGGCGACCGACCCGTCGCGCACCAAGGCCCCGTTCCGCATCGAGAACCAGTTAGGCGGCACCATCGGCGGCCCGCTCAACCTGCCCCGCTTCGGCGAGGGCGGCCCCGCCTGGTTCTCCGGCAAGGACCAGACCTTCTTCTTCTTCTCGATTCAGCGCTGGTGGGACCGCCGTCTCGGCCAGGGCGTGAGCGTTGACGGCGTGCCGACCGAGGCCGGCCGCGCCGTCCTCCAGCAGCAGGCCGGCAACCGCCCGCAGGTGGCGGCGCTCCTCAACTTCCTGCCGGCGGCGCAGACCTCGCTGGGCACCACCGAGTCGTTCACCCTCGCCGGCACTTCGTTCCCCGTCCAGCTCGGACGCCTGACCGGGTCGAGCAGCTTCGTCTTCAACGACTGGCAGACCTCGTTCCGCGTCGATCACCGCTTCAACGACGACCACACCTTCAACGCGCGCTACATCTATCAGGATCAGGACACGGTCGGGGCCGGCCAGTCCACCCCGCCGGGCTACGAGTCGTCCAACGTCTCGCGCAACCAGGGCCTGAACTTCGCGCTGACGAGCGTGCTCAGCCCGACGGTCGTCAACGAGGCGCGCGCCGCTTACCTGCGCGCGGCCAGCGCGACCGTCGCCGCCGACCTGCGGGCCGAGGCCATCCCCTCCATCCAGATCACCTCGCTCAACCTTCAGGGCCTCAACGCGGGCGCGACGCGCACGGCCATCGGCCTCGCCGCCAACCTCCCGCAGAACTCGTTCCGCAACACCTACCAGCTTCAGGACAACCTCACCTGGTCGAAGGGGAACCACGGCCTCAAGTTCGGCGTTGACATCCGCCGCCAGCAGCTCGCGCAGCTCTTCAAGCCGACCTCGCGCGGCCACCTCGTCTTCAACAACCTCAACAACTTCGTCAACGATGTCGGCAACGTCCAGATCAACCGCGACCTGCCGGGCGTCGCCCGCGTGTTGCACCTCGACTGGCACGACTTCTACTTCTACGGTCAGGACGAGTGGAGGATCCGTCCGAACTTCACGCTGACCTACGGCCTGCGCTACGAGAACGCCGGCCAGCCCATCCAGGACCTCATCGAGTTCAACGCGCCGGTGCTCGCCGCCTCCGGCAACAACCCCGTCTTCCAGGTGCGCCCGATCCCGGGCCGCGACAAAGACAACCTCCAGCCGCGCATCGGCTTCAACTGGAACCCGCGCACCCGCGAGGGCGGCCCCCTCGGCTGGCTGACGGGCGGCGATAAGCTGGTCCTGCGCGGCGGCTACGCCCGCACACACGACTACGCCTACACCAACATCGCGCTCAACATCTGGAGCTCGTTCCCGTTCGTCGCCGCCTTCAACCAGACGAACGTCGCCGGCGCCTTCGCCAACTACCAGACGCTCCCGCTCAACCCGCTCTCCTTCACCCGCACGCAGGTCACCGAGGACTTCGCCTCCCCGGCCTACGACTCGTTCAGCCTCGAAGTCCAGCGCGAGCTGACGCGCGACCTCGTCCTGAGGGTCGGCTACGTCGGGTCGAAGGGCACGGGCCTCTTCGAGAGCATCGACGGCAACCCGCGCCGGGTGGGGTGCGTCCCGCGCGCGGCCTTCCCCGCCGAGTGCAACGTCGATCAGACGGTCGGCACCATCCGCCTGCGCGCCAACTCCGGCCAGTCCATCTACCACTCGATGCAGTCGAGCCTTGAGAAACGCCTCTCGCGCGGCTTCTCGGCCGGCCTCCACTTCACGTGGAGCGCCTTCATCGACACGATGTCGGAGATCTTCAACAACTCCGCCTCCGAGATCGCGCTCGCGCAGGAACCCTACAACCGCCGGCTCGACCGCGGCCGCTCCTCCTACGACCGCCCGCTCCGGCTCTCCGGCAACTTCGTCTACGAGCTGCCCTGGTTCCGGGATCAGCAGGGCTTCGTCGGCCACGTCCTCGGCGGCTGGCAGCTCAACTCGTTCTTCACCTTCCAGTCGGGCGCGCCCTTCTCGCCGCTCAACGGGTCAGACCCGACCGGCGCGCTCGGCGGCCTCGCCTCGGCCATCGGCATCGCCACCCGGCCGAACCTCTACACCAACCTCGACGTTGCGCGCATGACGGTCGAGGAGCTTTACCGCATCGACCAGCAACTGCGGGCGCAGGCCATCGCGCAGGCGCAGGCCATCTTCGCCACGCTGCCGGCCAACCAGCCGGCCGGCGCGCTCCCCGGAGCGGCGTTGCCGCTCACGCTGTTCGCCGCGCCGGCGGGGCGCGTCGTCGTCGCCGCCAACGGCACGCGCAGCGTCGTCGTCGATTTCAACGGGCTGGCGGCGGGCCAGCGCGCGGGCACGGCCGGCCGCAACATCCTGCGCGCCGACGGCATCGGCAACATCGACTTCGGCATCCTGAAGAACACGCGCATCGGCGAGGACGTGCGCCTCCAACTGCGGGCCGACTTCTTCAACCTGACGAATACGCGCAACTTCGGCACGCCGGCCTCGTCCGTCACCGGCGGCACGAACTTCCTCAACCAGTGGAGCACCGACGGCGGCAACCGCCGCATCATCGTCGGCGTCCGCGTGGTCTTCTGAGGCGGCCGAGCCGGCGCGCCTCAGACACAACTCGGACGGGCCGGGGGACGGACGCTTCCCCCGGCCCTGTTTTTTTTCGCGCTTTTTCGCGCGCCGCGACCTGTGCGATACTCCACGCAAACGACCACACGCAGAGAGAGAGAGCTGCAACGGAGGGCCGAGCCATGAAAGTTTTCGTCTTGCCGCCCCTACTCCTCCTTCTCGCCGCCTTCGCGGCGCCCGCGCCGGCCCGCGCACAGGACACGCCCGCGGCGGCGCTCGAAGTCGTCAAGCATAGCTGGAGCAAGGAGCGGCTCAATTGGGAGCGCGACCCCTTCTCCGGCGTCATCGAGAACTTCGACGACGCGCGCGTCCGCATGCGCAACGAGAGCCGCGTGGCCCGCACCAAGGGCACGCCCGAGGGCGACCGCATCGACCGCGAGGCGCGGGCCGACCAGTCGATCATCGCCGCCCGGCACCAGAGCAAGCCGGCGCGCTACGCCTTTCTCTACAAGGCCTCGCTGCGCAACACGGCCGACCGCCCGACCAGGACCATCGACTGGGACTACGTCTTCACCGACGCCGCGACCGGCGAGGAGGTGGGCCGTCACCAGTTCACCAGCGACGAGAAGATCGGCCCCGGCAAGCAGGGCGGCGTCGTCGTCTACATCGCCGCGCCCCCGGCCCGCACCATCAGCGTCAACTCCCTCAACTCGAAAGAGCGCGACTCCCTCAACGGCCGCGTCGAGGTCGTCCGCATCCTCTACGCCGACGGCTCCGTCTGGGAGCGGAAGTAAAGGCGCTCGGCGGCGCGGGTCGGCTTGACGCGGCGCGAGTCGCGGTGTTAGGTTGCTGGCCGCCGCGGCGAAAACCGCCGCGCATGTTCTTTGGACAATTCGTCACATCGCTAAATCAACTCCCGCGCTAACGGCGCGAGGGGTTGACCGTCGCAGGTTGACAAGGGAAGTCGGGTGCAAAGCCCGCACGGTTCCCGCCACTGTGTACCGGCGATTGTGCCGCCCGCGAATCATGCCACTGGCGCTTCTTCAACATACAGCGCCGGGAAGGCCGCGGCCGGCGCGTCCGAGCCGGGAGTCAGGAAACCTTGCCTGCAAGATTAGAGGTCAGAGGTCAGAGGTTAGAGGTCAGTAAAGCCAAGCTGTTTTTACTGACCTCTAACCTCTGACCTCTGACCTCTGCTTTGGACGGAGGCGACCGCTTGTGCCCCGGGAAAGGGCGAGTGGCGTCCAGGCGTTGATCTTGAGAAGGCCGCCCCCGCGTGGCGCGCGCGAAGTTTCCCGACGCGACGCGCGGCGGCGACAGCCTTCGATTCAAAGTTCAACCGCATGAGGCCCTCGGTCTTCCCCACTTCAGGGAAGACCGAGGGCCTTTTTTGTGGTCGGACGTGGCGGCGCATTTCGGTCGGATGACCCCGACGCGCCGCCCAAGATACACACGCATTTTCCGTCCTTCTCAAGAGCCGCTGGCACACGGCCGTTCAGCACTGAGTCTTTAATTTTGGCTGATCGCTGAAAGCTAAAAGCTAACGGCTTTAAGGAATTCAAACGATGAGAAGGAATCACTACGGGGCCGGCCGCGCGCCGGCGAAAATCACACACGCCCTCTTCATCCTTCTGGCGTGCGCGGGCGTGTGCCACGCGCGGCAGCAGCAGCAGCAACCGTCGTCGTCCTCTTCTGCCGCCGTCGTGGCCGGTCGTGTCACAGACGAGCGCGGCGGCGCGCTTCAGGGCGCGAGCGTGACGCTCTACGAACGCGCCTCGACGGTCGCGACGCGCTTGGCCACCGCGACCGACGGCGCTGGCCGCTACAGCTTCGAGCGTCTCGCGCCCGGCGAGTACGTGCTCGAAGCCGAGGCCGAGGGGTTCGCCGCGTCGCGCGCGCGCGTGCTCAGGGTCGCGCGCGCGTCGTCGCAGCTCGACATCGACATCACGCTCGAAGTGGCGGGCGTCCGCGAGGAAGTCGTCGTCACGGCGCAGGACGCGCCGCAGACCTCGGACGAAGTCTCGAAGGCCGTGGACGTGGTGACCGGGCGCGAGATGGACGAGCGCAACGAGTACTCCATCGCCGAGGCGCTGCGGACGGTGCCGGGCCTGCGCGTCCAACAGTCGGGAGGCCCCGGCGCCTTCACCTCGATCAAGACGCGCGGCTTGCGTAATCAGGACACGGCCGTCCTCATCGACGGCCTGCGCCTGCGCGACGTGACGGCCCCGCAGGGCGACGCCTCCGGCTTTCTCGGCGACCTCGTCTCGACGGGCGCGGGGCGCGTCGAAGTCCTGCGCGGCTCCGGCTCGTCGCTCTACGGGACGAACGCCGTCGGCGGCGTCGTCAACATCGTCACCGAAGAAGCGGGCGGCCCCTTCCGCGGCCAACTGCTCGCCGAGGGCGGCGGCCTCGGCCTCGCGCGCGGCCGCTTGCAGCTCGCGGGCGGCGCGGGCGAGGCCGACCGCCTCGTCTACAGCGCCGCCCTGTCGCACCTCAACGTCTCGCGCGGAATCGACTCCGAGGACGCGGCGCGCAACACGAGCGCGCAGGGCCGCGTCGTCGTGCGTCTGACGCCGACCACCACGTTCTCGGGGCGTCTCTACGCCGCGGACTCGTTCGCGCAACTAAACGAGAACCCGCTGGCCGTCGGCGCGCTGCCGGCGTCCGGCGTGATCGACGCCCGGCCGCTCGCGCCCTCCGAGCTGCGACGCTTCAACGGGGGGACGCCGCTCGGCGACCTCAACCTCGGCGATGCGACCTTCATCCCCGGCGCCGACGACGCCGACAACTCACGCGCGGGCCGCTTCCTTTCAGGCGCACTCACCTTCGCCGGGCGTCCGTCGGAAAACGTCGGCTACTCCGTCACCTACCACGGCCTCGCCACGCGCAACTCCTTCCGCGAGGGGCCGTCCGTTTCCGGCGGCGTCTTCGACTTCCTCTTCTTCGACCCCACCGGCTCGACACGCAACGACTTCGACGGCGCCACGCACACTCTGAATGTACGCGCCGACTTCCGCCTCAGCCGGCACAACGCCGTCACCGCCGGCTACGAGTTCGAGCGCGAGAATTTTCTGAACGACACGCTCGCTGTCCTGCCTTCGGAAAACTCCACGGTCGAAGTCTCCGAGCGCAGCCACGCCTTCTTCGTCCGCGATCAGCTCCGCTTTCTCGACGACCGACTCCAAATCACCGCCGCCTTCCGCGCGCAGTTCTTCTCACTGAGCACGCCGCAATTCACGCCCGCCGCCGGGAGTCCCTTCGGCGACATCCAGTTCGTCGCCCCGGCCGACGCCTACACGGGCGACGGCTCCGTCGCCTATTTCTTTCAACGGACAAACACAAAGCTGCGCGCGCACGTCGGCAGCGGCTACCGTAAGCCGTCGCTCTTCGAGCGCTTCGGCAGTTTCCTCTGCACCTTCTGCGGCGGAGCGCCCGCGTTTCTCCCGCTCGGCGACCCGCGCCTCGCCCCCGAGCGCTCCATCGCCTTCGATGCCGGACTCGATCAGACGCTCGCACGCGACCGCGTGCGTCTGTCGGCCACGTACTTCTACACGCGACTTCAAGAGGTCGTCGGTTTCGGCCCCGTCGGCGCAAGCGACCCCTTCGGCCGCACGTTCGACGGCTACGTCAACACGGGCGGCGGCCTCGCTCGCGGGCTGGAGTTGAGCGCGCGCCTCGCCCCCGCGCGCGCACTCGACCTCTTCGTCTCTTACACACACACCAACAGCGACCAGCGCCGCCCCGTGGTCGCGGGCGTGCTCGAAGCCTTCGGCATTCCCGACCACCAGTTCTCGCTCGTCGCCACGGGGCGCGTCGGCCGCCGCGTCCTCCTGAACTTCGACCTCGCGGCGACGAGCGACTATCTCGCGCCACTGTTCGACCCGGCGACGTTCAGTTCGCGCGCCTTCCGCTTTCGCGGCCTCGTCAAAGGCGACCTCGGCGCGAGCTACACCTGGCCGCTCTCCGAGACGCGCTCGTTGCGCTTCTTCGGCCACGTCGAGAACCTGTTTGATCGCGACTACTACGAGAACGGCTTCCGCACGCCGGGTCGCCACGGCCGCGCCGGCGCGGCGCTCAACTTTTAGCGAGGGATGAGGGCGGAGGGATGAGGGATGAAGGATGCGGCGAGCACAGTACCGCGAGCGGTGGCGAGCGGGTATGTCTATGATGAGAGGCCAGCCGCGCGCACGCGAGACCCGCGAGGCTTCCGCTCGCGGTACTGATGTCGATGGGTCAATGAGTCAATGAGTCAATGAATCAATCTCCTACTCATCCCTCATCCCTCATCCCTCATCCCTTGAAAGAGGGTGAGGATTATTACCGTGAAGGTGCGTTCGTGGTCTTCACCGCGCGCTATCACTTGCGGCGCGGCTACTGCTGCGAGAGCGGCTGTCGCCACTGTCCGTATCGAGGCGTCGTCGTGCCGGCCGGCGCGAGTGAGGACGCTTTGACTGATGAGGCGGAAAGTCGATGAATAAGAATATGAGTTCGTGCCGGTCGCCACTGGAGAGCTTGCGCGTCGTGCGGGCGCTCATGTTCGCCGCGCTATTGTGTCTCGGGGCAGTCTCCTGCGGGCGCGAGGGCGGCATCGGGAGTTCGGCGGGCGGCGTCTCCGAGCCGGCGGTTGGCGCGGCGCGGCCCCGCCGTATCATCTCGCTCAGTCCGAGCGCGACCGAGATTCTTCACGGCGTCGGGGCCTTCGAGCGCGTCGTGGCGGTGTCGAGCTACTGCGACTTCCCGCCGCAGGTCGCCACGCTTCCGCGCGTCGGCGGCTGGAACAACCCGAACCTCGAACAGATCGCCTCGCTGCGCCCCGACCTCGTCGTCTTCGCCGACGCGCAGGAGCCGTTCATCAAGGAGAAGGTGGAGGCGCTGGGGATAAAAACATTGAGCATCCCGAGCCGTTCGGTCGAGGACGCGCTGGCGTCGATAGAGCTGGTGGGCGGAGCCACGGGCGACGCGGAGGCGGGCCGCCGGCTCGCCGCCGAGACGCGCGCAAAGCTCGACGACGTGCGCGCGCGCACGGCCGCGCTCCCGCGCCGCCGCGTCCTGTGCGTGGTTGACCGCATCCCCGGCACGCTGCGCGACATCTATGCGGCGAGCGAGGGAAGTTTCCCGGCGCAGCTTGTGGAGATGGCGGGCGGCTCGTCGGTCGCGCCGCCGTCGGCGGGCGGGTGGGGCAAGATGCAGAAGGAGGCCATCGTCGCGCTCGACCCGGAGATCATCATCGATCTGATGATGCAGTCGTCGGAGGGCGGACTCTCCGAGAACACGCAGGAGGTCTGGAGCGAGCTGGGACAGATCAAGGCCGTGCGCGAGGGGCGCGTCCATCACCTGCGCGACACGAAGCTGATTCACCCCTCGCAGTTCGTCGGCGACGCGGCGCTGCGGTTCGCCGAGCTGATTCACCCGGAGGCTTTTGGGAAGTAGTGAGGAAGGGAAGGATGGGCCACGGATAAAACGGAGCGGACGGATTAACACGGATTGAATCCGTGTCGATCTGTTTCATCCGTCTTATCCGTGGCCCATCCCGCCGTCCCATGAAGTCGAGATGACGAGCCACACACAAAGCAGCAGCACCCTGATCGAGACGCGCGGACTCCGCTACGCCTACGCGCCCGGCATGCCCGAGGTGGTGGCGGGCGTGTCGCTCGTCGTCCCGCGCGGGCGTCTGTCGGCGCTCATCGGCGCGAACGGCTCGGGCAAGTCCACGCTCGTCCGGCTGCTCGGCGGACTGTTCGCTCCCCGCGCCGGTGAAGTCTTGTTCGACGGCGCGCCGCTCGCCGCGTTGGACGCGCGCGCCCGTGCCCGCCGCATCGCCTACGTGCCGCAGACAATCGCCACCGTCTTCCCCTTCACCGCGCTTGAAGTCGTGCTCACGGGCCGCAGCCCACACACCACGCGCTTCCGCTTCGAGGGCGCGCGCGACTTGGGAATTGCCCGCGACGCGCTCGCGGCCGTGGACGCGACGCACCTCGCGGCACGCCCCGTCACGGAGCTTTCGGGCGGCGAGCGCCAGCTCGTCACGCTGGCTCGCGCGCTCGCGCAGGAGCCGGAGTGCCTGCTCCTCGACGAGCCGTCGGCCTCGCTCGACCTCAAGCACCGCGCCGGCCTCGTCCGGCACCTGCGACGCCTGCGCGACGAACGCGGGATGACGGCCCTCGTCGTCACGCACGACCTGCAACTGCTCGACCCGGCCTTCGACCACGTCTTCGCCATGCGCGAGGGGCAACTCGTCGCCGCCGGCGCGCCCGCCGAGGTGCTGCGCGACGAAGTGTTGACCGAGGTCTTCGGCGACGAGCACGTCCGCGCCCGCCGCGCGTTTGGACGCACGTTCGTCTGGTCGGAACTCTGACGATTGCGAATGTGGTTGGCGGATTTTAAAGTAGAGATGTTGGTTGATGAAACAAACGAGACGGAGTCGGCGCTGACGGAGCAATCCGCAATCGCCGGCGTGCGTCTGCGCCGTGCGCTGCTGATTTTGTCGGCCGCGCTCGTCGCCTCCACACTCTTCGCGCTGTGGGCCGGCTACAAGCGGCTCGACGTGGCGGCGCTGTGGACGGACGAGTCGGCGCGCGTCGTCTTCTTCCAACTGCGTCTGCCGCGCGTGTTGATGGCGGGTGTCGTTGGGGCGTCGCTGGGCGTGGTGGGGGCGGCGCTTCAGGCGCTCTTTCGTAACCCGCTGGCGGAGCCTTTGACGCTGGGCGTCTCGGGCGGCGGCGCGCTGGGGGCGAGCGTGGCCATCGCGTTCGGGCTGGGCGCGCGCGTGGCGGGGCTGCCGTTCGTCTTCGTCGCCGCCTTCCTCGGCGCGCTCGCCTCCGTCCTCGTCGTCTACCGGCTGGCGCGCACGGGCGCGGTCGTGCTGCCCGGCGCGCTCCTCCTCGCCGGCGTCGTGATGAACACGGTGGCGCTCTCCTGCGTGGTCGTCGTGCAATACTTCGCCGACTACTCGCGCGCGCTGCAAATCCTGCGCTGGACAATCGGCAGCCTCGATACCGTCGGCTTCGACCTCCTCTGGCGCATGCTCATCTTTCTCGTTCCCGGCTGGATCGCCCTCTTCGTGATGGCGCGCGACCTGCACCTGCTGGCGGTGGACGAGGAGACGGCGGCGAGCCTCGGCGTCAACGTGCGGCGCAGCGAGCGGCTGGTGTATGCGGCCGCGGCGCTCGTCGTCGGCGTGACGGTGGCCGTGGGCGGCACCATCGGCTTCGTCGGCCTCATCGTGCCGCACGCCGTGCGCTTGCTCTTCGGCGAGGACGTGCGCGTCGTGCTGCCGTGCTCGTTCGTCCTCGGCGCGGCGTTTCTGATGCTGGCCGACGCGGCGGCGCGCACCGTCCTCGTCGCGGGCGAGCTGCCCGTCGGCGCGATTACGGCCGTCGCCGGCGGCCCCGTCTTCCTGTGGCTGCTCAGGCGACAGCAGCGTTACGCGGCAATGTGAAGAGCAGCGGTTAGAGGTCAGAGGCTAGAGGTCAGTGAGAGACAGATTCACTCATTACTGACCTCTGACCTCTGACCTCTGACCTCTGCACTCCGAAGGAGTGCAAATGAGCATCGCGACAAAGCACGGCGACAAGGGTGAGACGGGACTGATCGGCGGCGAGCGCGTGTCGAAGGCCGACGCGCGGGTCGAAGCCTACGGGACGATTGACGAGCTGGTGTCGGCGATGGGCCTCGCCCGTTCCATCTGCGACGACGCCGAGCTGCGCGAGCTGACGAAGGCGATTCAACGCGAGCTATTCACGGTGGCGGGCGCGGTCGCCAACCCTGCGAGCGGGGAGGCCGAGCCGACCACTTACGTCACGCCGGAGATGGTCGAGGCGCTGACGGCGCACGTCAATCGCATCGAGGCGGTCGAGGGGATACTCTCGGACTGGTCTCTGCCGGGCGAGCACGCGGCCGCCGCCGCCTACGACGTGGCGCGCACGGTCTGCCGCCGCGCCGAGCGCTGCGTCGTGCGTCTCGCCGAAGGCGGCGAGGCGGTGAACGCGCAGGTCGTCCCCTACCTTAATCGCCTCTCCGACCTGCTGTGGCTCATCGGCCGCCTGCTCGAACTGCGCGCGGGCGCGGACGCGCGCCTCCGCGACGACGAACACACGGGGCCGCGTTGGTCGCGCGCGTGGTGATGAGGGAGCGGTTAGCTATTAGCTCTTAGCTTTCAGCCCTTCGCCTCGCCGTGGCTTAACATGATTGATGGGCCGCCGCCCGCCCGAAAAGTTTTATAAGCTAATAGCTAATAACTAATCGCTAACTGCTCTCATCACTTGCATTATCACGTTGCGTTCGCGCCCGCCGTCGAATTCGCAGAGGAAGATGCCCTGCCAGCGGCCGAGGAGGAGTCGGCCGTCGTGGAAGGGGATGGTGACGCTTGAGCCGACGAGCGTGGCCTTGATGTGCGCGTCGGAGTTCTCCTCGCCGTGGCGGAAGCCCATGCCGTGTTGGGGGATGAGCGTTCGCAGGCAGTGGAGCATGTCGCGCGGAACGTCCGGGTCGGCGTTCTCGTTGACCGTCAGCCCCGCCGTGGTGTGCTGCACGTAGAGCACGCACAGCCCGGCGCGCGCGCCCGAAGCCGTCAGCCTCCGGCGCACCTCGTCCGTAAACTCGAACAGCTCCTCACGCTCGTGTGAGCGAACCTTAATGATCTCCATGAGAGCGATCCTCCCAGAGCGCCCGCCGCGTCTGTCGGCCGGCGGCGCGCGCGACGCATCTAATCCGCCGCCGGCCTAATCCTTGAAGATCGCGGCCGGGGCGCCGAACTCCTCGTCCCAACCCACGTAGGGCACGTCGGTCGCTCCGACGACGTACTTGACCACCTGCCACTTGCCGCCGCGCTTCCGGAGCAGCGCACATACCCAGTCGTCGAAGACGCCGTCCTCCCTCGCCTGCTCGTAGACGGTGCCCTTGTAATCCACCGCCTTCCCGTCCGGACGCTGCGGCACCCCGCGCAGGAAGGCCCAACCGCCCTGCACCTTCAGATGGTCAACCTTAAAGACCACCTTCGGCCCGAGTTCCTTCTCCACCGGCACGCGCAGCGCGTCGAGTATGGCCCGCCGCTCCCGGTCGCCGCTCCTGGGCGCGGAAACCTCACCCTGCGCCGCGGCATCGGACAGGAACACGGTGAGCAGCAGAAACAAACACACAATCAAACGTGACAAAGTTTAAGCCCCCCTTCAATCTCGACGCTCAATTCCATAGCGCACGGCGCGTCTGGTATCAGCGATGACGTTCTTAAAAACTTCCGCATAGCTCGCACCGCGGCCGAGCCAAATCCCCTGGCGCGGCCTTACGGGGTCGGGGTGGAGCCGGCGCCGGCGGCGTGCGTGGTTTGTTGGGGGGCTTCGGCGCGGGCGTCGGTGAGCGGGAGGCGGACGCGGAAGGTGGCGCCGTGGCCGGGGCCGTCGGACTCGGCCGCGGCGGCGCCGCCGTGCAGCTCGACGATGTGGCGAACGATGGCCAGACCGAGGCCGAGACCGCTGTGGCCGCGCTGGTGTGCGCCCTCGGCCTGCCGGAAACGCTCGAAGACGTGCGGCAGAAAGTCGGGCGCGATGCCGGCGCCGGTGTCGCTGACGGCCACCTCCACCTCAAGCCCCACGCGCCGCAGGGTGACGGAGACCTCGCCGCCCCGCGGCGTGAACTTGACGGCGTTCGACAGGAGGTTGGCGACCACCTGCCGGAGTCGGTTGGGGTCGCCCGTCATCAACCCCTCGTTCGGGTCGAGCGACGTGTGCAGCGTGAGCGCCTTCGCCTCCAGCGAGGCGCGCACCTCATCGACGGCCGCGCCGATCACCTCGTGGAGATCGAGCGGGCGCGTGTCGAGGTGCATCTTGCCGGAGACGACGCGCGAAGTGTCGAGCACGTCGCCGACGAGCTGCGCGAGCGCCTGCGAGTTGCGCTCAATGACTTCGAGGGCGCGGGAGCGTCCCCGCTCGTCGAGCATGTCGAGCCGGAGCATCTCGACGTAGCCCATCATCGAGGTCAGGGGCGTGCGTAGCTCGTGCGAGATGATGGCGAGGAAATCGTCCTTGGCGCGGTTGGCGCGCTCGGCCTCAGCGCGCGCGGCCTGTTCGCGCCGCAGCAGCTCGGCGCGCTCGCCCTCGGCGCGCATCCGCTCGCTGATGTCGGCCGAGACGCCGACGATGCCGATCAGGCGGCGCTCGGCGTCGTAGATCGGCGAGTCGGTGACCTGTGCGGGAAACGTCGTGCCGTCGCGGCGGCGGAGGGCGAACTCGCCCGACCAGCTCTTACCCTCCTTCAGATTCGACATGATCTCCGCGACCTGCTGCTCAGTGGCGGCGGCCGGCGTCACTTCCAAGATGTTGCGGCCGACGACCTCCGCAGCCGTCCACCCGTAAAGACTCTCGGCATACTTGTTCCAGTAGATGATGAGGCCGTTGAGGTCGGTGGCGATGACGGCCTGCTCGACCATGTCGAGCAGATGCGCTTGGAAGTCGATCTCCGCGGCGACGCGCCGGCGCTCGGTAGATTCGCGGTCGAGCGCCCGGTTGAGACGCGCCAGTTCGGCGGCCGTGCGGCGCAGCTCAATCTGTAACATCGCCTGACGCGCTAAGGTCTGGAGCGCGCGCCGCTGTCCCTCGTCGAGTTCGCGCGGGACGCGGTCGATGACGCAGAGGGTGCCGAGGTTGTGGCCGTCGGCGGTGGTGAGCGGGGCGCCGGCGTAGAAGCGTATGCGCGGGTCGGCGGTGACGAGGGGGTTGGCGGCGAAGCGCTCATCGGCGGAGGCGTCCGCGACGACGAAGAGGTCGGGCGAGAGGATGGCGTGGGCGCAGAAGGCCACGTCGCGCGGCGTCTCGGCGGCGTCCAGCCCCGTGCGCGACTTGAACCACTGGCGCTCGGCATCGACGAGGCTGATGAGCGCGACGGGGGCGCCGCAAATCTGCGCGGCGAGCCGGGTCAGCTCGTCGAACGACTCTTCGGCGGCGGTGTCGAGGATTTCGTAGCGGCGGAGCGCATCGAGCCGGGCCGCCTCGTCCGTTGGAATCGTGGGCTTCATCATAAAGCCGTGAATCGTCAATCGTGAATCGTCAATCGAAGGCTTGATGCTCTCGCGATTCGTGATTGTAGCACTCTGGCCGTGCGGCGGCTCAATCACGATTGACGATTGACGATTCACGGCTTTTTCACTGCTTGAGCACGAAGGCGGCGGGGACGAACTCCAGCGCGACCATCTCGCCGTCCGATTTCGCGCGCGCGTCTGAGGCGGCGCGGTAGGTGACGACGACGAGGCTTTCGGGCTTGCGCGCTCCGCAACTGATCTGTCCGCCCGCCTCCTGTGTGAAGGCCATGACGTGAAGGCCGTCGAAGCCGGCGCTACGCAGCTTCAGTACGCGCCCGCCGACGCGGACGTGGAAGACGATGCCCTTCGCGTCGCATTCGAGACGCGCGAGCAACCCCTGCGCGCGCGCTTCCCCCGTGAGCGGCTTCCGCAGGGCCTCCAGCACCGCCTCCGAGAGCGCGTCGGCCACCAGCTCGTCGGGTGTCTTGCCGGTCTCCTGCGCCCCGGCGCTCGCGCCGCGTCTCAAGAGCCGTGGCGGCCCCTCGCCGGACGCGGGGGAGGCGTTGTCGTCGTCATGAGCACTCGCGCCGGCGGAGTCGGGCTGTAGGCGCGACGCCCGACCCTCGAAGTTGACGATGTTGTTGAGGAGCGACTGCGCGTTGGCGCGCAATTGCGCGTCGGTGGAGCTTTGGGCGAGCGGCTCGATGAGCTTGCGCGCCGCGGCGAAGTCCTGCTTGCGGAGGTGGAGCTGCGCGAGGCTCAGGGTGAACTCCTCGCGGCCGGGGGCGATTTCGATGGCGCGTTTCAGAAGCTCGATGCTCTCGTCGATCTGCTCGCCGGTGACGAGGTTGACGAAGGCGGCGAGGTGATACGCCTCGGCGAAGTCCGGCTTGAGCTTGATGGCCTTCGCGAGCGCCGCGCGCATCTGGTTGGCCGCCTGCTCCGTGTAGCCGCCGACGAGGCCGGTCTCGTCCATCCCCTCGCGCGAGAGCGTGTGGGCGTAGTAGTAGTGCGCGAGGTGGTTGCGCGCGTCGGCCGCCACGGCGCGGCCGAGGTGTTCTTTGGCCTCGGCGAAGCGGCGTTGGCGCGCGCGGAGCACGCCGAGCGAGGCGTGGGCCATCGCGTTGTCGGCTTCTAAGGCGAGCGCCTTCTGGAGATGCGTCTCGGCCAGCTCGGGCAGGCGTGTGTGCAACGCGAGGTCGCCGAGATAGCCAAGCGCCTGCCCTTCGGTGAGGGGCGCGGCAGTCATCCCGGCGTCGAACTCCAGACGCTCCTCGAAGGGGAAGGTGACGAAGGTGTACTCGTCGCGCCGGATGTAGTCGCGCAGCTCTTTCTCGATGGCCGGCGCGTCCGCGGCGAACGCCTGTTTGAAACTCTCTTCAGGGCTGACGCCGGCGCGCGCCAAATCCATGTAGCGGTTGAGCTGCGGCTGACGCTGGCGCTCCTTGCCGAACATCAGATAGTGGACGAGCGCCCACGACTGCGCGTAGAAAACGCCGCGCTTGCTTTTTTCGTTGTAGTGCGGCGACGAATGGTCAACGGCGAAGAGCGTCGCGAGTGGCAAAAGCTTCTGCTGGCGCAGGTAGAAGACGTGCGGCGCGATGGGACGGCCGACTTCCGCGGCGCGCCCGCCCTTCGTCACCTCCAGCGTGCTGTAAAACTCGGCCAGCCCCTCGTTGACCCACGCGGGCGTGTTCGCCGCGACGTTGTTCTTGACGAGCAGGTGCATGTACTCGTGGAAGATGATGCCGAAAGGGTTCTCCATGTCGGGGCCGAGTTTGGCGTTGAGCGTGATGTAGTTGACCTCCTCGCCCGACTGGAAATAGCCGGCGTGGCCGCCGGGGTTGAAGGGCTTGTAGGAGCCGGCATCCTTGAAGACGACGACGGTCGTGGGGACGGCGTCGCTCAGACGCGCGCGCTTGAAGAGACGCGAGAAGACGTGGCGAAACTGTTCGAGCCGCGTCGCCACCTGCCTGATCTCCTTCTCGCTCGTGTTGCCGATGAGGAAGAAGTTCTTCGAGCGCACGCTCGTCCAGGTGTCTTTAGCCGCGGCGGTCGCGGGCAGGGCGGCGAGCAGCACGAGACCCGCGAAGAAGAGTTTGATTGACTGCCCGTTCATGTGTTGAAGTCCTCGGTGTGAAGTCGGGGAGAGATGACCGGGTGGGCGCGTCGGCACGCCGATTCGAGTGAGGATGTTACAGTCCGGTTTTAGCCGCTGTCAAAGGGCGTGCGGCACAGCAGAAAGCCCCCGGAGCGCAAACTCGCGAGGGCTTTCATTATGCAGTGTTCAGTTGAGTGAAAGTCAATCTGATTACCAGCGCGCGTTATTTCCGTTGGCCGCCGCGTCGCCGCCCGAGCAGCGCCCACCCGGCCGGGAGCAGCGCGGCGGCGAGCGTGATCTTCACCACGTCGCCGATGAGAAACGGCGCGACGCCCAACTGGAACGCCCGCGCGGCCGAGCCGAGGGCGAACGCAAGCCACGCCCACCCGCCGGCGAGGATGACGAAGGAGCCGAGCAACATCGCCGCCGCCGCCGTCAAAAACCGCCTGTCCCAACCGCGCTCGGCGAGCAGGCCCGTGACGAACGCCGCCGCCGGGAACGCCAGCAGGTAGCCGGCCGTCGGCCCGAGTAAATGACCGACGCCGCCCGCGCCCGCGCGGAAGAACGGCAAGCCCATCGCGCCCTCCGCGAGATAGGCGAGCATGGCGAGCGCGCCGAGGCGCGAGCCTAAGAGCGCCCCCGTCAAAAGCACCGCGAAGGTCTGCCCCGTCAGAGGCACCGGCGTCCACGGGAGCGGGATGACGACCTGCGCCGCGAGCGCGGTCAAAAGACTGAAGGCGACGACGAGCGCGGCCGACTTCAACCAGTCCGTCGGCGCGACGAAGGCGCCCACCAGCGTCTCTGCCTTAGCGTAAGAAGTGCTCACGGAAACCTCCAAAAGCCGTAAATCGTGAATGGTAAATCGTCAATCGTTTTAGTTGAGCGTTCGCCGTCTTGACGTTTATCACTCAAGAGGAATAAGGGTCAACCACGATTTACGATTCACGATTTACCATTTACGAGTTTATCGCACGCGGTCGGCAGACTGTTGCCTGACGCCTTCCGTGTCCGTGCCCATCTCGCCGGCGGCAAGCTCGCCGATGGGGGTCTCGCCGGGATGCGCCGCCTCGATCTCCGTGCCGATACGCATCCCGTAGAAGGAGCGCCAGACGAAGTAGACCGAGATGAGGAAGAAGATGGCGGCGAGCATGTAGTTGAGCGAGGCGTCGCCGCCGCGGCTGCGATAGACGCTCAGGGCCAGCTCGACGGCGAGCAGGCCGAAGAGCGTCGTGAACTTGATGACCGGATTCATCGCCACGGACGAAGTGTCCTTGAAGGGGTCGCCCACGGTGTCGCCGACCACGCAGGCGTCGTGCAGCGGCGTCCCCTTCTGCTTGAGTTCGACCTCGACGATCTTCTTGGCGTTGTCCCACGCGCCGCCGGCGTTGGCCATGAAGATGGCCTGATACAAGCCGAAGAGCGCGATGGAGATGAGATAGCCGATGAAGAAGTAGGGGTCGATGAAGGCGAAGGCCAGAGACGAGAAGAAGACCGTCAGGAAGATATTGAACATCCCCTTCTGCGCGTACTCCGTGCAAATCTGCACGACCTTCTTCGAGTCTTCGACGCTGGCCTTCACGACCGTCTCGTCGAGACGGATGTTCGCCTTGATGAACTGGACGGCGCGATAAGCGCCCGTCGTGACGGCCTGCGTGGAGGCGCCGGTGAACCAGTAGATGATGGCGCCGCCGGTGATGAGACCGAGAAGGAAGAGCGGGTTGAGGAGCGAGAGGTTTTCGTAGAAGTTGGCGAGACCGCGCTCGGCCGACAGGCCCGCGGCGCTCGCGCCGGCGACGGCGTTGCCGCGCAACACTTGGATGATCGAGAAGATCATCGTCGTCGCGCCGACGACGGCCGTGCCGATGAGCACCGGCTTGGCCGTGGCCTTGAAGGTGTTGCCCGCGCCGTCGTTCTCTTCAAGGAGATGCTTGGCGCGCTCGAAATTGACCTCGAACTTGTTGTCGCGCGCGATCTCCTCACGCACGCCCGGCACCTGTTCGATCAGCGACAGCTCATATACCGACTGCGCGTTGTCCGTCACCGGCCCGTATGAATCGACGGCAATCGTCACCGGCCCCATGCCGAGGAAGCCGAAGGCGATGAGGCCGAAGGCGAACACGGCGGGCGCGGCCATCAGGGCGCCGACGCCTTGTGTGCTGACGATGTAGCCGATGCCCATCAGGGCGGTGATGGCAAGGCCGATCCAGTAGGCCGAGAAGTTGCCGGCCACGAGGCCCGACAGGATGTTGAGGCTCGCGCCGCCCGCGCCCGAGGAGGTGACGACCTCCTTGACGTGGCGCGACTCGGTCGAGGTGAAGACCTTGACCAGTTCAGGAATGACCGCGCCGGCCAGCGTGCCGCAGGTGATGATCGTCGAGAGCTTCCACCACAGCGAGTCGTCGCCGCCGAGCGTGGGGATCATCAGGTAGGAGACGACGTAAGTGAGCACGACCGAGACAATCGAGGTGATCCAGACGAGGCTCGTCAGCGGCTTCTCGAAATTCATCGTCTGGGCGTGCTCGTAGCGCGACTTGGCGATGGCCTCGTTGACGAAGTAGGAGAGCGCCGAGGCGACGATCATCATCACGCGCATGACGAAAATCCACACCAGCAGTTGCACCTGCACGGTCGCGCTCGGCACGGCCAGCAGGATGAAGGTGATGAGGGCCACGCCCGTCACGCCGTAGGTCTCGAAGCCGTCGGCCGAGGGGCCGACGGAGTCGCCCGCGTTGTCGCCCGTGCAGTCGGCGATGACGCCGGGGTTGCGCGCGTCGTCTTCCTTGATCTTGAAGACGATCTTCATCAAGTCCGAACCGATGTCGGCGATCTTGGTGAAGATGCCGCCGGCGATTCTGAGCGCGGCCGCGCCCAGAGATTCGCCGATGGCGAAGCCGATGAAGCAGGGGCCGGCGTAGTCGCGCGGGACGAAGAGCAGGATGCAGAGCATGATGAGCAGCTCGACCGAGATGAGCATCATGCCGATGGACATCCCGGCCTTGAGCGGGATGGCGTAGAGCGGGTAGGGCTTGCCGCCCAGGCTCGCGAAGGCGGTGCGCGAGTTGGCGAACGTGTTGACGCGGATGCCGAACCACGCCACGCCGTAGCTGCCCGCGATGCCTACCAGGCTGAAGAACAGGATGATGGCGACGCGCGCCGCCTCGAAGTCCAGCAGGACGCCGAAGTATAAAATGATGACGAGGGCGATGAAGGCTTCGAGGATGAGGATGAATTTCCCCTGCGTGATGAGGTATGTTTTGCACGTTTCGTAGATCAGCTCGGAGATGGTGCGCATCGAGTGATGCACCGCCATGCTGCGGAGTCGGAAAAACATCACCAGGCCGAACACCGCGCCAGCAAAACAT
>DASVES010000446.1:0-3452 GCA_036380435.1 Pyrinomonadaceae bacterium
ACTCTTATTCATCCCTCATCCCTCATCCTTCCGCCTTGTCCGGCAACCTTCGGCGGGGGGCGGCGTCTTTAGTTTCAACGTGTGGCGCGTTGGCCTCGGCCGGCGTCGGCCGGGACGGCGGGAAAAGTTCGGCGGTTTGAGCATTTACGCCGCGGGGGCGGCCCCGACGGGCCGGCTTGCGCTCGTCGGGGGTAACCCTTAAAATGCCTCTCTTTGACTCCGCGCGAGCGCGTCGCAAACGGGTGCCGCCGGTAGTCGCCGGCCGTCCCGCACGTCTCCCGTGGTAACGCCCAAAGCCAGTTCTAGTTTTCGTTCCGGTTCGGAGGATTCTTCGTGAAGCAAGCTTTCCGTCTGTCCTGGTCGGGCGCCCTCGCGCTCCTGCTCCTCTCCGGCATGGCCGCCACCAGCGCGCGCGCGCAGTCCACGAGCGCCACGCCCGACAGCGTCGTCGTGCAGATCGCCAACACCGCGCCGACGCCGCCCTTCACGCCGGCGCCCGTGGCCTCCCCCTCGCCCACGCCCGTCCCCAACCTCAACCGCGACACCTACGCACAGGACGTGAGCGGCGACGGCCGCTTCGTCGTCATGGAATCGACGGGCGACATCGCCACCGAGCGCACCGCGACGCGCAACAACATCGACGGCAACGTCGAAATCTTTCTCTTCGACTACGCCCAGCGCCGCATCTTCCAGATCACGAACACCACCAACGCGCTCAAGGACGCGGCCGGCTCGCCCGTTGTTTCGGCGAACATCGATGCGTCCGTGCGTAACCTGCGCCCGATGATCAGCCACGACGGGCGTTACATCGTCTTCGCCTCGAACGCCTACAGCGACGCCAACTCCGCGCTCACGCCGAAGAACTTCGACGGCACCGCCAACGCCGCCGCCCTCAAGGCCGACGGCAACATGGAGATTTTTCTCTACGAGATTCCGGCCGTCGGCGCGGCCCTGCTGTCCTCCGGCGCCGAGGCGCCGCAGGCCGACCTCGTCGCGGGAACCATGACGCGCGTGACGTTTACGGCCGCCTCCCGCGTGGCCACTCCGGGGACGGCCACCGTCGCCCCCTTCGTCGCCGACGATAACCGCGCCGCCACGCTCAACGACGACGGCTCCTTCCTCGCCTTTGTCTCCACGCGCAACATCGCCAACGTCGGCGGCGCGTCGAACGCCGACGCCAACCCCGAAATCTTTCTCTGGAACCGCACCAGCCCGTCGTTCATCCAGGCGACCGTGACCTCCGGCGCCTTCTCCTTCAACGACAACCCGTCGCTGTCGGGCGACGGCGCCGTGCTCGCCTTCTTCTCGACGGCCGACATCGGCTCGAACGAGACGCAAGCCGACCGCGGCAACGGCGAACTCTACGCCGCCAGTTTCAACGGCACCACGGTCTCTAACCTGCGGCAGCTCACGCGGACGCCCAACAACGCCAACGGCGACCCCGTCAACATCCTCAGTCCGGGCCGCCGCCTGAGCCGCAACGGGCAGCTCCTCGCCTTCGAGTCAACGGCCGTCTTCAACTCCAACGGCTCGCTCAACGGCGCGCTCGCCGACAACTTCGGCATCTACTTCGTCCGCGTCGCCGACGCCACCTTCACACTCGTCGGCAGCCGCGCCCCCACGGGGCAGCTCGTTGACTTGCTGCGCTTCCCGACGTTCACCGGCGACAGCGCGAACATCGTCTTCTCCTCGACGCTGAACCTGCGCGCCACCACGGGCGAGGCGCTGGCCGAGGACTCGGCCGACGGGCTGAACGGCGGAACCTCCGGAGACGCCAACATCACGACGCGCCGCCGCACGCAGGTCTATGCCGTCCCCGTCCCGGCGGCCGGCGCGGCCCCGGCGAACTATCAACGTCTGACGCGCCTGCCCACCAGATTCGGCGCCGCGCAGGTCTTCCCGACCGACACTCTGAACCGCCTCGCCTTCACGCTCCAGTTTGCGGAACTCGGCGGCGGCAACTCCGACAGCGGCTACGAGGCTTACTATCTGATCGTGCCCGGCGTGACGGGCGAGGCTTCCAGCGCCACGGTGGCCTTCTCCACGGGCGCGAGCGACCGCCCCGTGGTCTCCGCCTCGCCGGCGCCGACGCCGCCGGTCGTCGGCGGACTCGCGCCCGGCATGCTCGGCATCGCGCGCTCGGCGACGACGCTCGCGCCGTCGAACACGCAGGTCAGCCAGAACGACGCCACCGAGTCGGGCGCCAACGCCCGCCGGCCGCCGCTCCCCATCGAGCTGAACGGCGTCACCGTCACCGTCTCCGGCTACGCCGCGGGCCTCTTCTTCGTCAGCCCCGGTCAGCTCAACTTCGTCGTGCCGCCCGGCCTGCTCATTGCAGCCGCGAACACGAGCACGCCCGTCGTCATCAACAACAACGGGACGGTCATCCGCGCGACGCTCGCGCTCAACCCGGCCCAGCCCGACATCTTCACCACGTCGAACGGCGATGGCGGACGCGCCGCCGTGCTCAACGTGACGAACCCGTGCATCGCCGCGCCGGGCGAGCCTTTCACCGTCACGACGACGCGGCCGACGGGCGGCGACTGTGCGGCGGCGACGACGGAGCAAGTGGCCACGCAGTTGCTCATCATGTTAACGGGCGCGCGCGGCCCACTGGGGACGCCGACGCTGCGCACAGAGGTATCGGTGACTATCGGCACGACGACCCTGCCGGCCGACGCCATCGTCTCCGTCGGCCCCTCGCGCACGCACGGCTTCGACCAGATCATCGTCACCCTGCCCGCGACTCTCGCCGGCGCGGGCGACGTGCCCGTCATCGTCACCATCACCAAGGGCGGCGTCACGACGAGCCGCCCGGCCGACACGGCCCCGCGGATAACAATCCAGTGAGCAGTAAGCAGTGAGCAGTAAGCAGTAAAAACCTCCGGCGGCAAGCGTGCGCTCGACTAGCGGCACTGCTCACTGCTCACTGCTTACTGCTCACTTTTTATGCTCTTCGGACTCGACGGCATCCCGCTCACATTGCCGAAGACGGGCGTCGGACACTACACGGCCGAACTGGCGCGCGCTCTGGCCGCCGCCGCCCCCGCCGACACGTTCGAGCTTGTCTATCCTTCGTCCGAGGCCCCGCCCGAGGGCGCGCTCGACCCGCTCCCCGCACGGCCGCCGAATCTGCGGACGCGCAGGGTCGAGGTCGGCGTCGTCGGCCGCCACTGGTGGGCGCTGGGGCTGCCGCGCTTCGCCCGCCGCGAGGGGGCTTACGATCTCTTCCACGGCACAAACTTCGACGTGCCCCTGTGGCCGGGCCGCCCCACGGTGCTCACCGTCCACGACCTCTCCACGCTCCTCCACCCCGAGACGCACACGCCCCGCAGCGTCCGGCGCGCACGCCGCCGCCTGCCGCTCATGACGCGCGTCGCCACCGTTATCATCACGCCGACCGAGGCGGTGCGGCGCGAGGTGTGCGAGCGCCTGAGCGTTCCGGCAGCGAA
>DASVES010000447.1:0-34467 GCA_036380435.1 Pyrinomonadaceae bacterium
CGCTTGAAGACGCGGCCGTTGTGCCACGCGAAGCGGTAGTAGTAGGGGCCGTGGAGCGGGCCGCGGGCGCAGCGGCAGTTGGCCTTGCCGCAGCGCTTGTACTGTTGGCAGACCGCGCCGGTGAACATCCCGTCGGGCGGAATCTTGGGTAAAGGTTTTCTCATGTTATTTGCGCTCACGCGGCAGGCGGGCCCGCGAAGGATTCTTTTTTCCTGATGCGGATAAAGCCAAGTGTGGCGACCTCCACTCACGCACGAAAGGGCCATCTCTCGGGTGACGACGGTGTCCCCGGTTCCGTTCGCTGGAACGATTCGGGAACGATTCTTCCCTCATCTTCAGTGTTATACTGCGCACCTTGCTTCACCTGTGATGGCTGCAACCTTGGTTAAAATCTAAGTTCTCGCACGTTCCCGCGCCTTAGCTCATGACTACAGATCAGAACTGCCTCTTCTGCAAAATCGTCGCGGGCGAGATTCCCGCGCAAATCGTCCACACGGACGACCACACGGTTGCCTTCCGCGACATCAACCCCCAAGCGCCCACACACGTCCTCGTCATCCCGCGCCGGCACATCGCCTCACTCGAAGAGGCGACACAATCGGACGAGAGCGTGCTCGGCCGACTGCTCCTCACGGCCGCGCGCGTCGCCCGCGACGAGGGGCTGGCCGAGGGCGGCTACCGCACCGTCATCAACACGGGCGCGGGCGCCGGCCAGTCAGTCTTTCACATCCACGCCCACGTCATCGGCGGCCGCCCGCTCGCGTGGCCGCCGGGTTGAGCGAACGCGCTGTGCTCTGCTCGTGGTGAATCGCGACTTTGAAAAC
Source organism: Pyrinomonadaceae bacterium (assembly GCA_036380435.1). Lineage (GTDB taxonomy): Bacteria > Acidobacteriota > Blastocatellia > Pyrinomonadales > Pyrinomonadaceae > DASQDT01. Next base: position 825 of record DASVES010000447.1, read on the forward strand.
GCGAACGGAGGCCGACATGAAGAACCTGATCTGCGCGCTCGTCACGCTCGCCCTCGTCTTGCTCGCCTCGCCGCGCACGCCGCGGGCGCAAGCAGGGCCGCAACAGTCGAGCGGCGCTTACCGGATGTTCCTCGGCGCGCAGGAGATTGGCACCGAGACTTACGTGATGAGCGCGGAGCCGGACGGCACGCGCCGCGCGGAGGCGGAGCTGGTCTTCGGGGTGAACAGGTCGAAGGCGACGACCATCGCCGCGCCGAACCGGCCCGTGAGCTTCACGGTCGAGGCGGGCGGGGCGCGGCTGCTCGCGGTGGAGTTCACGGCCGACGGGGCGAAGGTGACGGCCGCCGGCCAGACGCCGCGCGAGTTGAAGACCGCGGCCACGGTGATTCTGGAGAACGCCGTCTGGCATCACTACAACTACCTGCTCGCGCAGTACGACGCCGGGCGCGGGGGCGCGCAGCAGTTCGTCGCCTTCCTCCCGAGTCAGGCCACGCAGTTCACACTCCAGTTGGAGCGAGTCGGCACGCCCACGTTCACGGTCGGCGGCCGGCAGGTCGCCACAGAGCACTACCGCGCGACGATGGGTCAGGGTCTCTCCGTGGAGTTGTGGGCCGACGCGGCGCGCGTGCCGCTCCTGATACGCGTCCCGGCGCAGGGCGTCAGGGTCGTCCATGTAGGCTCCGAGGCGCTCGCCGAGGCGATCAGCCCGTCGGCCCCGGCCGCGCCGCCCGCGACGGCCGCGAACGAGGCGTACACGAGCGAGGAGGTGACGTTTAAGAACGGCGACGTGACGCTCGCCGGCACGCTGACGCTGCCGCGCCGGGGCGCTGCGCCACACCCGGCGGCCGTCATCATCACCGGCTCCGGCGGTCAGGATCGCGACGGCTCGAACGTCCTCAACCTCTACCGGCGCATCGCCGAACAACTCTCCGCGAGCGGCGTCGCCGTCCTGCGCGTGGACGACCGCGGCATGGGCAAGAGCGTGATGCCGAAGATGACCTCAGTCTCCTATCGCGATCTGATTAACGACACCCGCGCCGCCTTCGACTACGTCGCGGCCCGCAGGGAGATCGACCCGAAGCGCGTCGCGCTCGTCGGCCACAGCGAGGGCGCGCAGACGGCTTTGAGCATCGCGGCCGAAGACGGGCGCGTCGGGGCCGTCGCGCTCCTTGCCGGCGCTTCGCGCCCCGTCAACCACATCGTCTACGAGCAGGCGCTCTACATGATCGCGCTCGGCGAGGCCATCGACCCGTCGGACGCCATGAAGCTGCCGCAAATCTCGCGTGACCTGTTGAAGATTTTCGATGACCTGAAGACGCAGCCCGCGCCCGCGCGCCCCGCCGCCGACAAGTACGCGTGGTTCCGCGAGCACGCGGCGAGCAACCCCATGGAACTCGCCCGGCGCGTGCGCGCTCCCACGCTCGTCCTTAACGGCGAGCGCGATTCACAGGTGCTCCCATACCACGCGCTCGAACTCGCGCAGGCCCTCGCCGCGGGCGGCAACAGGCAGGTGCGCCTCCGCATCTTCCCGAACCTCACGCACCTCTTTACGCCCTCCGCGCTCGACAAGAGCGTGACGGGCGAGCGGTCGGCCGAGGTGAGCGAGGAGTTTTTAAAGACGCTCGCGACGTGGCTCTCGGGCGTGTTCGGGGCGGGAGGGAGGGGGGAAAGGGTAAAGGGGTAAAGGGAAAGGGGGAAGGGCGAGGCGCGTGCGTCGGGTGGCCGGCACCCGTCTCCTTTACCCCTTCCCCCTTTCCCTTTACCCCTCTTTGGCTCTTGCGCCCTCCCGCGCCGCCGCAAGCTCCATGCTGAGCATTTGTGCCTTCCGCCGAGAATCGTTAAACTCTACGGTTTGATGAACACCACTATTCCCGGCAGTGAACAGATGAGCACAGAAACCCTGACCCCGTTCGAGTCATTTCTAAACGAGCACGACGCCGACGCCTGGCAAGGGGCCGTCGCCGAACTGCTCCCGCACGTCCACGAGGTTGACCGCAACGCCGTGCAAATCTGGTTCGCCTTCTTCCCGCTGGCGCTCCTGCGCGCCTTCCAGCAGTCGGAAGACCCCGAACGCCTCGCGGGCGCCTTACAGATGCAGGGCCGCTGGTTGCTCGCGGATCAGATAGACACCTCGCACACGTTCCTCTACGGCCACCGCTACTGGCCCGAGGTCAGACGCGCCGTCGCCGCCCTGGCCGAAGCCGGGGACGGACAAACGGACGCGTCGCTCGCGGGCCGGATTCGGGAGCTGGCCGCGCGCGTCGCCTCGGAGTTGAAGGTCGAGCAGTCGCTCGTCGTCGGCATCGCGGCCGTCGCCTGCATGACGTTGCAACAGGCGGGACTCGAAGCGTTCAAGTCGGCGCCGGGCACAGTCCACATCGACAAGAAGTATTTGAAGAAGACGCCCGAGCAAGTCCTGAGCGCGCGCGCGCGCGACGACCGGCAGGGCCTGTTCGGCTTCCTGCGGACGGAGGACAAGCTCTGGACGGTGGTGTGGGACGAGCACGATGATGAGCGCCGCTTCAAGGCGATGCACTTGCAGGAAGTCGCCTCGGGCGCGGCCGAGGACAAGCGTCCGTGGCATGAGTTGGACACGCGATGCACCGTTGACGAGGGGCCGATTCCCGTCCAGTGCCGCTCGGCTTCCTGCGGGACGTGCTGGGTGGGCGTGCTCGGCGGGGCGGAGAAGCTGACGGAAGTGGCCGCGCGCGAGCGTCGCAAGATGCCCGAGATGGGCTACATCGACACGGACGAAGCGCGCCCGCTCATTCGCCTGTCGTGTCAGGCGCAGGCGACGGGCGCGCTCTCCATCGTCATCCCGCCCTGGAACGGCTTCTTCGGCAAGTATCTCAAGCGGCAGCGCGAGGCCGCCGCAGTGGGCGAGACGGTTCAGACGAGCGAGGCGACGGCGTGAGCGATAGGCTGATGGGCGAAGACACTGGGGCGGGAGGCGCGGGGCAACATCAGGAGCACCGCCCGCCGTCGCTCCGGCGCGACGCCGAGGGGCGCGTCGTGCCCTCCACACTCGCCGAACTCATCCAGTGGTTCCTCGACTACGACGAGCGCGTCGCCGTCGTCCGCTTCCCCGCCGTCGAATCTCTCTTCCAGTGGAAGCAGCAGGAGGCGCTCAAGGCCGAGCCGGACGCCTTCGCCTTCAACACGGCGGAAGACCGCCTCGCCGTCGGCGTCATGCAGGCGCTCCAGACCTACCAGACCGAGCGCGCGCTCCACGACTGGCTCAAGGAACTGCTCGGCGCGCTCGACGACGCCACCAAGACCAACGAGGCCATCCTCGAAGCCTACGGCCTCCACTACGGCGAGGAGCATTCAGTCATCGAAGAGGCCGAGAAGATTCCCACTCGGCGCGAGCGCGACGTTTATCTGACCTGTTGCTGGCTGGAGACGCTATGCACGGCCGAGGCGCGCGTCCTCGGCTGGGCCTATCAGGAGCTTTACGGCCGGCCTTTTCATCCGCAGAATTTTTAAATAGAATCGCGGCGCACTGTTTATAAGGGCCGCCGACGTGAACCGAACAGATGGCTAAAGAACCGACTAATTACACCAACACTTCGCAGACGGTCGTCGTCGATGCCGACACCTTCGAGTTCGAGACGCTTGAAGAGAACAACGGCGTCGCCACCGTCGTCCGCTTCCGGGTGGAGAACGAAGACGTGCGCGCCGGCGACGTGCTCCTCGTGCTCTCCGGCACCGACATCCACTTCCACGGCATGATCGGCCGCATCGAAGAAGGCCACGGCACCGCCACCGACCGCCGCGGCTCCCTCCTCCCCGCCACCGTGCAGTAAAGGCAAAAGTGAGAAAGCCGGGCCGCGAGCGTCCACGAGCCGCCGGAGGCGGCGGAAGAATGTAGCCCACGGCGTGAGCCGTGGGGACAGTCACGAGAAAGATTTGAAAGCCCCGGAGGGGCGAAAGAACCTCAGGCCGCGTTACGCGCTGGTTGAGGTTCTTTCGCCCCACCGGGGCTCCGTTAATTATGTCCCGCGTTTACCCCGGTCTCACGACCGGGGCTACATTCTGCCGCCGCTACGCGGCTCACGGACGTCTGCGATGACGTCGCGCGGCTTCGGCAATCTCACTTTTGCCTTTTGCCTTATCAAGTCGCGGCCGGCTCTTTACGCAGCGTGAAGAGCGTGCCGCCGCCCTCCGTGTCGGGGCGACGCTGCCAGCGCACTTCGGCGTCGATCATCGAGGCGCGGGCGCGGATGGAGGCGAGGCCGCGCTCACCGCGCGACTTCCGGCGGTCAGTGTCGAAGCCGCGGCCGTCGTCTTCGAGCGTGAGGTGGAAGACGCCTTCGTCCGTGGCCGAGACGAAGAGGCGGACGCGGCGCGCGGCGGCGTGGCGGCAGACGTTGCTGACGGCCTCCTGCACGATGCGGTAGACCTGCATCTGCACGCCGGGCGCGAAGTGCAGGCGCTCCTCAAGGTGCTCGTCGCACGAGAACTCGTAGATGAACTTGCAGTCGGGCGGCATGTGCGCGACGCGCTCGGCCAAGGCCCACTCCAGCGCGGCGGCGAACCCCACGTTCTCCAGCACCGACGGACTCAGGTCTTCGCAGATGCGTCGAATCTCCTGCGAGACCGACTCGATCTCGGCGCGCAACACCGCGGGGTCGAGCGCGGGCGCTAGTGTGCGTGCCGGAGCATCGGGAGCGTGCGCGCCGCCGCCTGAGACTTCCGCCGTCGCCATGGCGGCGGGCGCAGTAGTCGCCGGGGCGGGCGCTTCGGTCGCGCCGGCGGGGCGCATCTCGTCGGCGAGGAGCATGAGGCGTCGGAGGTCTGCAAGCGTCTGGTCGTGGAGGTCGCGGGCGATGCGGCGGCGCTCGCTCTCGGCCTCGTTGGCTAGTTGCAGGCGAGCGGCGGCGAGCTGGCGATTGGCTTCCAGTAGGTCGGAGCCGGCGCGCACGATCTTGCGGTGCTGGACGTAGCCCCAGACGAGCGCGACGAGCGAGAGCGCGAGCAGCACCGAGAGCGCCGTGATCGTCCACGGGAACGGCGCGCGCTCGACGACGAACTCGAAGCCGAAGGGGGCGGACGCGACGAGGTCGATGGTGAAGGCGCGCGCCGTGATGCGGTAGCGACCGGGCCGCAAGCCCTCGACGCGAAACTGCGCGTCGTGCGCGAGCTTGCGGGTGATGGTTTTGCCAGCATCGTCCGTAAGGAGGAAGGCGTATTGGAACTGCTCGGGGAAGGTGCGCGAGGAGTTGGCCGCCACGTCGAGCACGAGGCCGTTTTGCGGGTAGGCGAGGTAGAGGCCGCGGCGCTCGCCGTCGCGACCCGCGCCTTCTAAGTCTTCGAGTGCGAGCGGGCGCGCGGCGACGACCTGCACGGGGCGGATGACGGGCGGGGCGGCGCCCGGCCCGTAGAGCGCGATGCCGCGTGAGGTGCCGACGACGAGCGTCTGTTCGTCGCCGTCTTCACGCGGGAGCGTTGAGCTGAGCAGCGCGAAGGCGTTCTGCGAGGGCAGACCCTGCTCGGCGTCGAGCGCCGCGGTGACGGGGCCGAACTGTTCGTCGAGCAGAACCTTGATGACGCCGCCGCCGGCCGTCGCGCACCACGCCTGCGGCGGCGCGGGCCGTGAGGCTTCGGCGGCGGCGGCGGCGTCGCCGCCCACGGCGGCGACTGTCTGCGGCAGCGCGGCGAGGACGGAGCGCGCGTCCCTGCCGGGCGCGGCCTCGACGAGTGCGCCGCCGGGCGCCTGTGCGTAGAGGCCGCGGTTGGTGGCGAGCCAGAGCCAGCCGCCGGGGCCGCTGCTCACGCCGTAGACCGTGCTTGCGCCGAGCGGTTCATGGGCCGGCTCCGTCTTCACGCCGCCCTCGGCGTCGAGGTAGAAGACGCCGCCCGTCGTCCCGACCCAGAGACGCCCCGCCTGTTCGTCGGCGTGGAGACTGATCGCCTCCTGACCCCGCGCGTTGTCCGCCTCGGAGCGGGGCCAGAGGATCGTGCGCCGCAACTCTTCGTCGAGGCGTTCGACGCCGCGGCCCCACGTCGCGATGTAGGTCACTCCGCCGAGGACGGCGACGGCGCGGATCGTCCCCGCGACGACCGGCGGCGCCACGGGCCGGCTGACGGGCTTCTCCGGCTCGACCCGTTCAGGGGCGGCCGCTACTTTTTGTTCGGGCTGGCCCTCGGCCGACTGCTGCGCGGGCGTCGCAGTGGGAGCGGCGGCGACCACTGCTCCGTCGGCGGCGACCGCTCCCGCCTGTTCGGCCTTCGTCTTCGCGCCGTCTTCCGCTTCGTCGCCGCCCTCGTCTTTCTTCTCTTCAGGTTTGAAACGGATCGTGCCCGGCGCGGCCGACTTGTCCGGCGCGAGACTCGCGTAGAGGCCGCCGGCCGAGGCGACGAGCACGCGGCCGCGCCGGTCTTCGGCGATTGAGTAGACGGTGCGGCGGCCGATCTCTTCGACCGCGCGCCACGCGATTCCCTCACGCTCGCGCACGTAGAGGCCGCGATTCGTGCCGGCGAGCAAGCGCCCCGAAGAGGTTCGGTAGAGCGCGCGGACGAAGTTGCCGTCGAGTTCTTCGGCGACGTTCTCGACCCGCAGGCCGCGCGGGTCGTAGCGGCAGACACCGCGGTCGGTGCCAAACCAGGCGACGCCCTCGCGGTCGATGAAGACGGAGTAGACGCGGTCGGAGCGGAGCGCCCCGGCCGTCCCGGCAAAGGTGAAGCGTTCGATTCTTCGGCCCTCGCGCATGTGGAAGACGCCGCGGCCGTCGGTGCCGACGTAGAGGTCGCCGCGCGCGTCGAAGCGGAGCGCGTTGACCGTGCCCGTCGCTTCGCCGGCGACCTTCGCGGCGCGCGCGCTCGACGCGTCGGCCGTCGCGGCGGCGGCGGCGTCCGACTCGTCCACGCGGAAGATTCCGCTCTCGGAGGCGGGGGCCTGCGCGCCCGCGTGGAGACGGCCTGCGCCGTCGCGCTCCAGCGCCTCGAAGAAGAAGGCGCGTGGCCGCGACACGACCTCGCGCACGGCGCCGCCGCGCTCGACGGATAGCAGGCCGCGCCCACGCGTGCCGACGAGGATGGTCTCGCCGGCCGCGGCAAGGCTCGTCAGTTCGAGCGGCGGGCGAGTGGATGAAGTGGAAGCGGAAGAGGACGTGCCCGGCGGCGGCTGCGCGGGGAGGATTTGTTCGGCGAGCGGCTCGGCGGTGTAAGTGCCGTCGTCTTTCCGGCGACAGTCGAAGACGAGGCCGTCTGAGGTGGCAACGACGGCGCGTCCGCGCGTGGGCGTGATGATGGCGGCGACGCGCTTGCCCTTCGTCTCGGGGATTGACTTGAACTCGCCGGCGCTCGTCCGCAGGTAAGCGCCGTCGTCGGTGCCGACCCAGAGCGCGCCCTCTTCGTCGGCGCGCAGAGCGAGGACGCGCGCGGCGGCGAGTCCCGCTTCGGTGACGGTCTGCGTGCGCCGGCCGTCGTAGCGCGCCAGTCCCGCGTCGGTGCCGAACCACAGATGCCCTTCGGCGTCCTGCGCGATGGCGCGCACGCGGTCTGACGGCAGACCGTGGAAGAGTGTGACGGCGCCCCAGCGGTGGAACGTCGCGGCCTGCGCGGGCGACTCCTCGGCGTCGCGCTTCTGCGCTAAGGCGCAGAAGAAGGCAACAGTAAAAAGGCAAAAGGCAAAAGTTACGGAGAGAAGCGCGTGGGGTCGTGGTTTGGAAAGAGTTGTGCGGGCGCTTCCCACCTTTTGCCTTTTTACTTTTGCCTTTTGCCTTCTCACTTGTGAGTCTTCTGCTCTTCGGTGAAGCGCTTGCGGTCGCGCTCGATCCAGGCGTCGAGGTCGGCGGCGGCCTTCTCCAGTTCGTCGGAGTTGATGAGGCCGCGGCGCAGGGCCTCGAAGAAGGCGCGTGTACGCATGTTGTAGGCGAGCTTGTCGTAGGCTTCGTTGGGCGTGCCCTCGGGCGTGGAGATGAAGAGTTTTTCGTAAAGCGTCGCCAGCCGGCTCTCGACGCCGCGCAGGGAGAGAGAGCACTTGCGCGCGATGGCCCAGTTGGAGAGTCCGAGCGCGAGGAAGTAGAGCGCCTCGGCCTCGAACTCGGTGAGGAGCGGCTGCTTGAAGGAGTCTTTGAAGGCCGGGTCGATCATGTCGGCGCCGTCTTCCAAGACGGCGGCGACGAAGCGCAGGAAGCGCGACTCGGGGTTGTTCTTGTGGATGAAGCCGTAGGCGGGCTGCGGCTCCAGCGACTTGATGATCTTGCGTATCTCGTTGATGTAAACGTCGTGGCCGAACTGCGTCCAGAAGATGATGCGCGCGCCGGGAAACTCACGCCAGATGGTGCGCGCCGCCTTGACGCCCGACATCCGCGGCATCTGGATGTCGAACACGCACAGCTCGGGCCGCTGCGCCAGCGCCACGCGGACGGCCTCCTCGCCGTCCGACGCCTCGACCACGGGCGCATACTTCGGGAACTCGCGCTCCAGCAGCTCGCGCAGGTAGTGGCGCTGCGCCACGTTGTCTTCGGCAATCAGGATGGACATAAGAAAGGTTGTCAGTAGTCAGTGGCCAGTAGTCAGTTGTCTGTGTGCGCCATGCGCCGCGCTAAAGATAAAGGCTCAAGCCGCCCGTCGAGAAAGCAACTGACAACTGACTACTGACAGTTAACACCTGACCTCCGCATTTTGAATGTGGATAGCCACAGACGCAAGGGGCGTGTCGGCGCGCGGCGGCTGTAAGGCTACTCCGCCGCGGGGCTGTTGGCCGCCGCATTACGCGCTTATTCACCGTGGCGGATAATCGCTTCACGATAGCGACGGTCTATCGTGAACAGTCGGCGGCAAGTCTCCCGAACGGCCCGGCGCGTGGGTTGTGGCACTTCTCGGGCGCGGGGGCCGCAAAGGGGAGAAGCCGCCGCTCTCCGAGGGCGCGGGGCGCCGGGGCCGGGTAGCGACAGGGTTTCGGCGTCCCGCTTAAAAATTTCCGCTCGCGAACACACCAAAAACCGAGGCGCGCGCCTCACGCGCGCCCACCGCCTTTTTCAGTTGAGTGTTAGCTACCTTATGCTCAACAGAAATCAGCCTTATAGCTGCTTCGGCCCTGAGTGTCAGCCGGTCGCCGTCACTTGCCCTCGAGCTTCTTCAGCGCCTCGACGGCGCCGGTGTTCTGCGGGTTCAGCTCCAGCGACTTGCGGTAGTTCTGGATGGCCAGCTCCTTCTGCCCGTCAACCATGTAGGCTTCGCCGAGGCTGTCGTAGGCGTTGAAGCCCTGCGGATACATCTCGACGTTGAGCTTGAAGATTTCGATGGCTTCACGGACGCGCTTCGTCTGGAGGAGTTGATAGCCGAGCTGGTTCAACTGCGGCTCGGCGAAGTCGAACTCGGCGGCGCGCGTCGCCTTTAGCTCGCGATACTGTTTGACGGCCGCCGTTACGTCCTTCGCCGTGATGGTTTGGAAGAGCACCTCGGAGATGTCCTCGCGGGCGGGCTGCGTCGGCATGCCGTAGAGGACGCGGGCGATGTTCTGCGCCACCTGCTGGAGCTTCGCGCCCTGCGTGTTGTCTAAGAGCACGATGAGGTGGCGGCTCTCGGGGATGCGGACGATGAGTGTGGCGAAGCCGTTGATGCCGCCCGAGTGCTGGACGATGGTCGTCTCCTTGCCGCCGAGCGGGGTCTTCTGGATGCCCCAGCCGTAGGCGTAGTTCCGAAGGCCCGGCGTGTACATCAGCTCGCGCGTCTTGGCCGAGAGAACCTTGTCGGTGTAGAGCGCCTGATCCCAGAGATAGAGGTCTTCGATGGTGGAGTACATCGAGCCGGCGGCGTAGGGCAGCGACATGTCGAGGTAGGGCGCGTTGTCGTAGCCGGTGGGCGTCTTCGCGTAGCCGGAGGCGCGCTTCGCCAAGAGCGTGCCGTGGTGATCGTAGCCGGTGTTCTTCATGCCGACGGGGTCGAGGATGCGTTCCTTCAAGACCTGCTCGTAGGTCTTGCCCGTCACCTGCTCGATGAGCGCGCCGAGGAGGAAGTAGCCGGAGTTGTTGTAGGCGAACTTCGAGCCGGGCTCGAATTCGAGGTCGCCGCTGGCGAACTTCTTGACGAAGTCGGAGACGGCGTAGGGGTCGCGGCTCTCCTCCTTGAGGAAGTTCGCCCGGCCCGTGTAGCTCGGGACGCCGGAGGTGTGGTTGAGCAGCTGGTGGATGGTGATGCGCCCGCCCGTGTCTTTGCGGTAGTCGGGCAGGTAGTCCGAAAGCTTGCCGTCGAGCTTGATCTTGCCCTGCTCGACGAGCTGGAGGACGAGCGCCGAGGTGAACTGCTTCGTGATGGAGCCGAGCCGAAACTTCGTGTCCGGCTCGACGGGGATGGCCCACTCCATGTTGGCCATCCCGTAGCCCTTGCGGAAGATCACGCGCCCTTGCTCGGCCACGAGCACCGCGCCGTTGAACTGCCGGATGCCGTGGTAGGACTTCACCAACTCGTCAATATTCGCGGCCTTGTCGGCCGCCGCCGCCGGGGCCTGGGCCTGCGCGGCCGTCGCGCACAGCAACAGGGCGAACGCCAGAACGGCGGACGAAGCGAAACGCTTTCTCATAATTTAATTTCTCCGTGGTTAGAGGGTTTATAGCGATGCCAGATGACTCTGTACGCGCCGCCGGCCGACGGGGTTGCATCAGAAGCAGTGATAAGTGATGAGTGATAAGTGATAAGAAGCAATTAGCTCTTAGCTCTTAGCTAACAGCCTACAGCCAACAGCTAAGAACTAACAGCTTCCGTTCTTTCTCATCACTCATCACTCATCACTTATCACGTCTTCAAATCATCCACGTCTCGCGCCCACGGTAGTCGGTGAGGTGTCGGTCGGGGTGGCGGCGCTTGAACTCCTTGTAGCGGGCGAGGAGTTTTTGGTAGCGGGCGTCGGAGGAGCTTAAGTGCTGGTGGGGAATCTGCTGAAGATGGCGCTCGACCTTCCAGACGTTGCGGGGTGAGAAGCGCCAGTCGTAGCCGCCGAGGTCGCGCAGGTCGGCGAGGCCGTAGCCGGTGATGCGGCCCGTGTGATCGACGTAGGGGTCGAAGTAGCTCCACACGAGCTGACGCAGATTCGGGAAGACGGGCCGTCGCCCGTGCAGGCCCAGATCGCGCGAGCGCGCAACGGCGCCCCACAGTCCCTTTTGTCGGAAGACGAAGAGGACGTGGTCGAGCAGGTCTTGCGACTCGAAACTGAGGAGCAGCGGCGGGTGGCCGTGCTGTTCGAGGATGACGGCCGCGGCGAGCGCCGCCTCCAGACAGTGGGCCTCGCCCCGCCGGACGACCTCGCGGAACGAGCGCAGCGTGCCGCCCTCGCGCTCCCAGTTGTAGGGCAGACGCGACAGGTAACGCTGCACGCGCGCAGGCGTGCGGTGGAGCGCGACGATCTCCCACTCCCGCGCCGTGAACTGTTCCCACTCCGGTTTGCCGCTCATCATCGTCCGAAGCTAATAGCAGAGGCCGGCGCGGAAAGGCAAAAGCCGGCGAGGACGAAAGTTGAAGAAGGGCGCGCGCTCATACGCCCGCACGGGTGGCGCGTTTGTCGGCGGGCGTCAATGATGATAAAGTGCTTCTTCAAGAGAAACGCCGCCCAACATCTTGAAAAATTCACGCTCCCCGACGCGAAAACGTCCTAAACGGCCGACCGCGCGTCAAGGGGTTGAGGCGGGGCGCCCGACCCGGTTCGGGCGCGGCCATTGATGTGGGAGATGCGATGTCTCCCGAATTTATATTTGAAGTTTCGGAAAGGCGCCGAGCGGCCGCCCCCCGACGCGGGGCGCGGCCGCGCACTTCCGAGCCGAGGCAGCGGGCCGGTTAGAGAATAAGTTTTCACCCCCGGCCCGCGGGTTATATTTCGTGAGCAGAAGTCAAACATCATCCTCCGGCCCGGTGCGCTCACCGGCCGAGCTGGAAACGCGCTCCGCCGCCGAGCGTCTGAGCGCACAGATTGAGGACGCGCTCGCCGCCGTGGCCGGCCACTCCAACGACAGCACGGAGGAGTTGGAAGCGTGCGCCGACCGTCTGGAGCGGGCCGCGCGCGACCTCGCCGCCGCCCTGCGCGAGCTGGCCAGTCGTCGCGCCGGGGCCGCGGAGGAATAGCCCGGCGGCGTTCGGCAAGCATTACAAAAAAAGCAGGAGCGCCGGGGCTGTTATTTAAAGTCCCCCGCGCTCCTCGCGTGCATTCGGGTGGCATTTGTTCGCCCGGCCAACAAAGAAATCAACTGCCGTGAATCGTCAATCGTGAATCGTCAAACGATTCAGTTGAAGCCAACCCGAGTTGCGATTCACCGCCCGAGTCGAAGTTCACCCGACCACGATTGACGATTGACGATTCACGAGGAGAATCCTGATGGTAGCAACCAGACAGCAGGCGGCGCGCGAACTGGGGCGCAGGCGAAGCGCCGTGGGTCTCGACGCATACGGCATCCAGCCGGCCTACGACGTTTACTGGAACCTGACGCCGCCGGAACTCTACGAGGAGGTGGCGCGCCGCGGCGAGGGCCGCATCTCGCAGCACGGCGCACTGCTCGTGGACACGGGCGAGCACACGGGACGGGCCGCCAAGGACAAGGCCATCGTGCGCGAGCCGGGGAGCGAGGACAAAGTTTTCTGGGGCGACGTGAACAAGGAATTCCCCGCCGAGCGGTTTAACGCCGTGCGCGACCGCATGATGCAGTACGCCTCTTCCCGTGAACTCTTCGTGCAGGACACCTTCGCCGGGGCCGACCCGCGCTACCGCCTGCCCGTGCGCGTCATCAACGAGCTGGCGTGGCACTCTCTGTTTGCGCGCACCATGTTCATCAGCCCCGAGGAGTCGGCGCGCGAGGATCACACCCCTGAGTTCACCATCATCAACCTCCCGAGCTTCAAGGCCGACCCCGCGACCGACGGCACGCGCTCCGACACGTTCATCCTCATGGACTTCAGCCAGCGCCTCGTCCTCATCGGCGGAACCAGTTACGCCGGCGAGACGAAGAAGAGCGTCTTCACCATCCTCAACTACCTGCTCCCGCAGCGCGGCGTGATGTCGATGCACTGCTCGGCGAACGTCGGCCAACAGGGCGACGTGGCCATCTTCTTCGGACTCTCCGGCACGGGCAAGACCACTTTGAGCGCCGACCCCGAGCGCCGTCTCATCGGCGACGACGAGCACGGCTGGTCGGACGACGGCGTCTTCAACTTCGAGGGCGGCTGCTACGCCAAAGTCATCAAGCTCTCGGCGGAGGCCGAGCCGGACATCTACCGCACCACGCGTATGTTCGGCACCGTCATGGAGAACGTCGTCTATGATCCCGTGACGCGCGTCCCTGACCTCGACGACTCGTCCAAGACCGAGAACACGCGCGCCGCCTACCCGCTCACCTCCATCCCGAACATTGTGACGGAAGGTCACGCCGGTCACCCGTCGAACATCATCATGCTGACGGCCGACGCCTTCGGCGTGCTGCCGCCCGTCGCCCGTCTCACCCCTGAGCAGGCGATGTACCACTTCCTCTCCGGCTACACGGCGAAGGTGGCCGGCACGGAGCGCGGCGTCACCGAGCCGCAGGCGACGTTTTCGACCTGCTTCGGCGCGCCCTTCATGGTGTTGCACCCCGGTGTCTACGCTGACCTCTTAGGCCGTAAGATTCAGGAGCACAAGGCCGCCTGCTGGCTCGTCAACACAGGTTGGTCGGGCGGCCCTTACGGCGAAGGCAAGCGCATGTCGATCAAGCACACGCGTGCGATGATCCGAGCCATCCTCTCGGGCACGCTCGCCGCAGTTGAGACACGGCCTGACCCCGTCTTCGGCGTCGGGGTGCCCCTCTCCTGTCCCGACGTGCCCGCCGAGGTGCTCACCCCGCGCAACACATGGAAGGACAAGGACGCCTACGACGCCAAAGCCCACGACCTCGCCCGCCGCTTCAACGACAACTTCAAGAAGTATGAGGCCGGCGTCTCCGCCGAGGTGCGCGCCGTCGCCCCGAAGGCGGGCTGAAGTAAGGCAAAAGTAGAAAGGCAAAAGGCAAAAGTGAGGAAGCGTCTCGCCTCGTCACTTTTGCCTTCCTCCGCGCCCCCTTCGCGCCCTGCGGCGTCTCTGCGGTGAATCCGACCCGCCGCACACTCAACTCAAAAGCTATCTAGTCCTTGCGCTTAGTCTTCGTCTCTCCCCGCGCGCTCATAATTTCCTCGACAATCTTGACCGCGAGCATCGGCGCCGCCGCGTTGCCGTCGAAGGCCGTGACCTTGCCGGTGGCGAGAACGACGCCCGTGCCGCGATGGGTGACGCGGTAGGTGAAGGTGTAAGTGAAGACCGGGCGGTCTACTTCGATGACCACGTCGGCGACCTCGCGCTTTTGCCAGCCGTCAACAATCGCCATCTGCCACGCGTCCATCTCCGCGCGCTTGCTCAAGGCGTTTTGCAGTTGCACCGGCTCGAAGAACGACGTGCCGGATTCAATGTAGATCGTTCGCGCGCGGCGCAGCAGGGCCTTCGGACTAGCCTCGGCGATCTTCGCGGACTCCTCTGCCGCCAGCTTCTCCTCGGCCGCCTTCCGCAGCGCCTTCTCCTTGAACTCTTCGGCCACGCGCTCCTCCGCGCTCTGCGCGGGCCGCACGGTGACGGTCACGTGCTGCGTCTCGGCCTGCTGCGCGTGCGCGCCGACGCCGGCGATAAAAATTGCCGCCGTGAAAAGTATGCCTCGGATGATGCCGTTCGTGTTCACCTTCGCCTCCTTCGTAAAAGTCTCTAACTCCGTCTGACGTGGAAACGCGTTCGCCTTCCGCCCTATGAATCGCTCCACTCGTCGTCCTCTTCGTCGGCCGCCTTCTTCTTCCGGCGCGGCGACGTGTTGTCGGACGAGGCGCGCACCTGTCGCATCTTCTTGATGATTTCAGTGCCGAGGTATTCGGCGGCGAGTTGCTTGTTGATGGCGACCACCTTGCCGCCCACGACGACGGCGCTCGTGCGCGGATCGACGACGCTGAAGATGTAGTTGAGCATCGTCTTGTCGATCTTGATGACGAGGTCGGCCGCCCGCTCTTCTTCGACGACAACGAAGCCCCAATCGCGAAACTCCGCGTGCTTCAGGAGCTTGTATTCGAGGTACTTTGCATCGACGTGCCGGCCCGGCCGGACGTGGATTTTGCGCGCGGCGCGCAGGGCGGCGACCGGACTCGCGTCCTCCGCCGTCTCCCGCGCCTGTCGCGCGCGACTCTGCGACGGCGGTAACTGCGTCTGCCGCCCCGTGGTCTGCGCCGCGAGCACGGAGAGGCCCGCGAGCGCGAAGATGAGCACGGCCGCCAGCCAGCCGAAAACTTCCACAACTCTCTTCATAATCAATCTCCTCCTGACAGCTCTCTCAGAAACGTCTTGCATGTGATACCTGCTCCCGCCGCACAAGCCAGTGCAACGCCCGTGCCGCCGCGCCCGGCGGCGTCAAACGCGCCCGCGCGGCCCGTGCGCCATCACGAACGCGCCGGAGTCTGTCGTCAGGTGAAAGAATATTGCGGCGAAGGAGAAGGGAAGTCAGGAGTCAGAAGTCAGGAGACAGAATCGGCAACAGTACCGCGAGCGGAAGCCTCGCGGGTCTCGCGTGTGCAGTGCGGGCTCCTCATTGTACGCACACCCGCTCGCTACCGCTCGCGGTACTGTACTCCTGACTCCTGACTCCCTTGTCCTTTCGCGACTTTTGAGGTCGATTCTGGCAAGATGAAGGGGATATGGCTGAGACTTCCGAGGATTCATTGAGGGCAGAGGGCGCGCGCTCCTCCGCGGTAGGCGCGGGCGTGGGGCGGCCCGACGGGGCGGCGACGCTGCGGACGGTGGTCGAGATGGTGCGCCGCGTGATGCGCGCCGACACGGCCGGCGTGGCCAGCTTCTCGCTCGACGAGCGGACGATCACGTGGAAGGCGATGAGCGGCTTCCGCTCCGTCGCGGCCGAGGGCGAGCGCGAGATCGTCACGCCGTTGCGCGGGGAGTTCGCCGAGCGCGCGGCCGCCGTCGGCGAGTCGATCATCGAGGTGCGGGGACTCGCCGGCGATTTGCCCGTGAGCGAGTTCCCGCTGCACAGCGCCGAGGGCGTGCGCGATCTGGCGCTCGTGCCGCTCTCCGCGCGCGGCGAGACGCTCGGGGTTCTCGCCGTGGGCTTTCGCACCTCGCACCGCTTCGCCCCCGAAGAGAAGCAACTGCTCGAAGACCTCGCCGAGATGGCCGCCCTCGCCTTAGACAACGCGCGTCTATTTGAGACCATCGCCGCCGCCAAGAAAATCTGGGAGCAGACCTTCGACGCCATCCCTGACGGCATCATCGTCCACGACGAGCAGATGCGCGTCACGCGCTGCAACCTCGCCGCCGCCGAGATGATGGGCTTCTCCGCGCCGGCCGAGGCCATCGGCATGTCGGTAGCCTCCGCCTTCGCACGACTCTTCGGCGAGCGCGCCGCCGCCTACCACATGCGGCAGGGAGCGGTGGCCCGCACGGCGAGCGCCTTCGAGTTGCAGGCCGAGGACGGCCGCCGTTATCTCGTCTCCGTCTCCCCGCTGATGAGCATGGAGACGGCCGGCTGGGAAAGCGACCCCGACACGACCGGGACGACGGAGCCTGCCCCGCGCACGACGTGGAGCGTCATCAGTTGGAGCGACATCACCGAGCTTGCCGAGATACAGGAGCAGCTCGCGCGCTCGCGCCGTCTGGCCACGGTCGGACAGCTCGCCGCCGGTGTGGCGCACGAGATCAACAACCCGCTTGCCGCCATCGCCGCCTGCGCCGAGGCCGTCGTGCGCGACGTGCGCGCAAGCGAGCCGGCGTCGGCGCTCGCCGCCGAGGGCAACTGGAACTTCTACCTCGAAGAGATCGTCCGACAGGCGTTGCGCGGCAAGGCCATCACGCGGGGCCTGCTCGATCTTTCGCGCCAGCGGCGCGCGAAGCGCGAGGCCGTGGAGCTGAACCAGCTCGTCGAGCGCGCGGCCCGCCTCTTCGAGCCGCGCGGGGCGGAGCGCGGCGTCCGCGTCGAACTCGACGTGGACGCGCGCGTGGGCGAGGTGGCGACCGACGAGGGGATGGTGCGCCAGATTCTCGACAACCTGCTCTCAAACGCGCTCGACGCGGCGGGCGCAGGCGGGCGCGTCGGCGTCTCGACCGTGCTCGACGCGGCGCGCGTGCGTGTCGAGGTCGAAGACTCCGGCCCCGGCATCCCGCCCGAAATCCTCGCGCGCGTCTTCGACCCCTTCTTCACCACCAAAGACCCCGGCCACGGCTCCGGCCTCGGCCTCGCCATCTCGCTCTCGCTCGCCGAGGCCATCGGCGGCGCACTCACCGTCGAATCGAAGCCCGGCGCCGGCACGCGCTTCCGCCTCTGGATTCCCCGGCGCTCGCCGGAGAGCAACAAGACGCAGTGACGGGTGACGGGTGATGAGTGACAAGTGATGAGCGACAAGTGATAAGATGTTCCCCCGACGCTGCGCTCTCATCATCCTGTCCCTCGACGCTTGTCGCTGCCCTTATGTCTCGAAAAATCCGTGTGCTCGTGGTTGACGATGACGCCGTGCTGCGGCGCGTCGTGTCGGAGCAGATCGCGAAGGCCGGCTTCGACGCGCGCGCGGCCGGCTCGGGCGAGGAGGCGCTCAAACTCCTCGGCGACGCGGACCTCGACGTAGTGCTCCTCGATATCCGCATGCCCGGCCTCTCCGGCCTCGACGCCCTGCGCGAGATACGCAAGCTCGACGACCCGCCCGAAGTCATCATGCTCACGGCCGACACCTCGCTCGGCACCGGCATCGAGGCCATGCGCCACGGCGCCTACGACTACCTGACCAAGCCCTCCACCTTAGACGAGATCGAGGCCGTCATCCGCAAGGCCGACGAGAAGCGCCGGCTCGTGCGCCAGAACGCCGGCCTGCGCGAGGCCGTGCGCGCGCGTGGCGGAGGTGGGGGCGGCAACAGCGACGACGCGCCCGCGCTCGTCTTCAACAGCCGCGCGATGGGCGACCTTGTGGCGCTCGCCGAGACGGCCGCGCGTTCTGATTCGACCGTCATCATCACGGGCGAGTCGGGCACAGGCAAGGACGTGTTCGCGCGCTTCATCCACGCCCGCAGCGCGCGCTCGGCGCAGCCCGTCATCACCGTCAACTGCGCGGCCCTGCCCGAGGCGCTCTTCGAGTCGGAGTTCTTCGGACACGAGCGCGGAGCGTTCACCGGCGCGGGCGCGGCCAAGCCCGGACTCATCGAGGCCGCCGACTCCTCCACACTCTTCCTCGACGAGGTCGGCGAGACGGCGCCGGCCACGCAGGCCAAGCTCCTCCAGTTCCTCGAAGAGGGTCGCTTCCGCCGCGTCGGCTCCACGCGCGACCGCGCGGCCGACGTTCGCATCATCGCCGCCACCAACCGCCGCCTCGCCGAAGAGGTCGCGGCCGGGCGTTTCCGCTCCGACCTCTTCTATCGCCTCAACGTCATCTCGCTCCACGTCACCCCATTACGCGAGCGCGCCGAAGACGTGCCCGCCCTCGTCGAGCACTTCCTCGCGCGCAACCGCGAACGCTTCAATCGACCCGCGCTCGACCTCTCCGACGAAGCGCGCCGCCGCCTTGAGTCTTACGACTGGCCCGGCAACGTCCGCGAGCTACGCAACCTCTTAGAGCGCGCCGCCGCCCTCGCCACCGGCGACCGCATCGAAGCTGAGCAAATCCTGCCCGCCCGCGACAACAGCACCGACACCGCCGCTGCTAACGCTAACGCCAACACTTCCCCCGACACCTCGACCTCCGCGCAACAACCGCCCGCAACCCTCGAAGAACTCGAACGCCAGCACATCCTCCGCGTCCTCCACGAGACGGGCGGCAACCGCGAGCGCGCCTCCGCCGTCCTCGGCATCTCCGCGCGCACCCTCTACCGCAAGCTGCGCGAATACGAGACCGATGCCGCGCCCGGCGCCCTGGCTACTGAAGATTAAAACGATTAGAAGGTCGCTTCGACGACCTGCTTGATTTCGCGGGGTAGTGTGAGGGGGGCGAATCGCTCGCCGCTGTAGAGATAATCTTCGCCTGACTCGTCCACGACGCGCAGCCACCCTTCCGGGTCATTCGGCTCGGGCGGAAGAATTTGATAGAGCTTACGCAACTCAAGCGAGGCTTCATAGCCCTCGTTGTTGACGCACAGCGCGTATGCCGCATTTCGCTTTCGACGTGTCATGGCTCAATCCAGAAGACGTTTAACTTTCATCTCTTTCCTGCCGATGCCGTGGGCCTCGTACCAGTGAAGTTCGGCCCGGTGAACCTCCCCGTCAGTCAACTCCACCGACGCCAGCCCTCTCACCTTGCGCCAGCGGCCCTTCCCGTACCTGCGCCGCAGGCGCTCGACTTCCCGAATCTTACCACCGACGGCGATGTTTTCAACGACCGTGACGGGGCCGATGATGCGTCGAAATTCTAGCATCGAGCGTCGCTCAAGAGCGCCGGGCGCGCAAGGTAATTCAAAAGCTGAGTCATCATATCACCCCCTCACGCGTGTAGCCCATCTACCGAAAATTGTAACGCCGGCGGCTGACAAAACGTCAGTCGCCGGACATTTTGTCAGCCGCGATTGTCAGACCCGCCGCCCGCGCGCCCCGCGACCGGCCGCGCAGTGATCCTCCTAAAACCAAATATTGTTTCACTTGCAGCCCTGTGGCGCGCCCCGGCGCGGGTGGCATGGGGCTTGTGATGCGTTCGTGCGGCGGACGTGCGTGGCGCGGCTCGCCAATCTCTGCCAAAGGTAAACGAACAAATGGCCCGTGTGATGATTTGCGACGACGACCGAGCGATGGCGGCGAAGCTTGTGGCCGCTTTGCGCGCGGCCGGGCACGAGGCCGACACGTGCCAGCACACGATGGACGTGTTGCGGGCGGCGGCCGGCGGGCGCTTCGACTTAATCGCCGTCGGGCTGGACATGGCGGGCTTCGGCCGCGCCGGGGCCGTCGAGGCCCTGCGCGAGATCGCGCCCAACACTTCGCTCATCGCCCTGCACGACCGCCCCGCCGAGATCATGCGCGCGGCGACGCTCGCTCGCGTCGCGGCCGTGCTCCCGCGCCCCGTGCGCGTCAAGGATTTCATGTACGCCGTCGCCTGCGCGCTCAACGAGCAGCAGAGCGTGATGGCCGATCCCGTCTGATGCGTGCAGCGCCGGCCGGAAGAGGCTCCGGCGCCGCACGACTGAAACTCTCCGGACGCCGCACGCCGGAGCCTGCTAAAAGCCTCACCCCACCGAACAGTCAAACCCGGAAGGAGACGAAGATGAACAACCCTGTGAGAAAGATCGGAACGCGCACCATGCTCGCGCTCTGCGTCGTCGCCCTGTGCGGCGTCGCCGCCATGAGCTTCGCGCGGGGCCGAACGGCTGCGGCCGGCCGCCCCGAGGTCAAGGTCGCGCTCGCCGGCACGGTCGAGCGTGAGGGCAAACAGGTCGCCCTCGCGGCGGCCGAGTCGGTCAAGCCCGGCGAAGTCCTCAACTGGCAGATCGCCACGGTCAACGAGGGCACCGGCGCCGCGCGCGAGTACAAGACCGTCGGCGAAATCCCCGCCGGCACGGCCTACGTCGCCGGCAGCGCCGCCGGCGAGAACGGCTCGACCGTCACCTACTCCATCGACGGCGGCAAGACCTTCTCGACGCAGCCCATCATCGAGCAGAAGCAGCCGGACGGCACAGTCAAGCGCGTCGCGGCGCCCGTCTCGATGTACACGCAGGTGCGCTACGAGTGGGCGGACGAGTTGGCCGCCGGCGGCCGCGTCAACGCCTCCTACAAGGTGCGCGTCAAGTAAACGGCGGCCGCTCGGCCGCGAGAGTCTCCTTTCAAGCTCACGCCGAAGCCACACACTGGCTCGCCAGCCCGCCGACCCAAGACTTCAAGAGGAACGACGATGAACCACATACTTCACACCAGGCTCCCCCACGGCCGCGCACTGTTCGCGGTCCTCGCGCTGCTGGTGCTCGCCCTCGGCGCGCCGCCGGCGCGCGCGCAGCAGACCACCGGCGGCACCGTCATCAGCAACCAGGCTTCGGCCAGCTACTCCGACGGCACCAACAGCTACTCGGTCAACTCCAATACCGTGACCGTCACGGTCGCCAACGTCGCGAGCCTGACCATCACGCCCGACGGCGGCTCGGTGCCGACGGTCGTCGCGGGTCAGACCGGCGTTGACTTCACCTTTACCGTCACCAACTCGGGCAACTTCGCCACGCAGGTTCGCTTCCCCGCGAGCGGCGCGGCCGTCGTCCCCTCCGCCGGTCTCACCGTCACGCAGGCCGTCATCGACGTCAACGGCAACGGCATCGACGGCGGCGACATCGACATCCTCGGCAACGGCTCGGCCGTGCTCTACCCGTCGGCTTCGCCGTACCTCGCGCGCAACGCCTCGTTCAACGTCGTCGTCCGCACGACCGTTGACGCGGCCGCCGCCGCGGGCGCGACCGTCGGCGTCACGCTCGGCGACGCCTCGGGCGACAACGTCGCGTCGAACGGCTCGGCCGCCGAGGTACGCACCTCCGTCCCGTCGGGTGTCACGCTGACGGGCAGCGAGAGCGAGGCCATCGGCAGCATCACGACCACCGTCCAGAACGACGCGCAGCTCCGCCTCGGCCTCTCGGCCCCGGCCGGCCCCGTCGCGCTCGGCTCGAACGTCACCTACACGTGGACGCTCGACAACGTGGGCGCGCGCGCCGTCGCGCCGCGCACGCTGACGAACGCGCCGGCCGGCTCGCAGACAGGCGTCTTCGTCATCGCGCCGGTTCCCAGCCGCACCACCTTCTCGTCGGTGACGCCGCCCGCCGGCGTGACCGTCCTCTACTCGACCTCGGCCCTGACGACCGACCCCGTGACGGGCGCCGTCTGGACGAACGTCGCGCCGCCGCCCGGCTCGGTCACGCGCGTCCTCTTCAACGTCGGCGCGGCGCTCGCGCCCGCCGCCTCCGTCGCGAACATGCAAATGGTCGTGACGGTCAACACGGGCATCAACGCCACGCTGCCGCTCTACGAGATCGGCGACGCCTTCGGCCGCAACTCGGTCAACGCCTTGCTCACCGACCAGTCGGGCGACCTCGTAGTCAACAAGGGCGACGGCAACGCCGACTTCAACGAGCCGCGCCTCGGCGTTGACCCGTTGAGCGCGACGCAGGGCTTCCAGCTCCCGACGCTTTTGACGCAGGTCGGCTCCGTCCTCTTCGGGCCGTCGGGCGCGCCCGCCGCGGTCGGCCCGACCGACAACAACGACGACTACACCAATAGGACGGTGGCCCCGGCGGCCATCGCCGGGCTGTCGCACCTCGACACGCTCTCCTCGGCCACGACCGTTGACTTCACCAACACGGTGCAGAACACGGGCAACTCCGACGACACGTTCACCTTCACGGCGCCCACGGCGCCCGCGGGCTTCACCGTCCAGATCAGCACGAACGGCGGCACGTCGTTCACCACGCTCTCGGGCGGCGGGAGCACGACACTCGCCGTCGCGTTCGGCGCGTCGGCCAACGTCATCGTGCGCGTCACCGCGCCCGCCGGCACGGCCATCCTCCAGACGGGCGGCTTCAACACGGTGGTGCGCGCGACCTCGGGCACGACACCCGCCTCGTCGAACGACACGCACGACAACTACTACACGGGATTCCTGAAGCTCGTGAAGACGGTGCTGGTCTTCAACTCGACCGGCATCGGCGGAGCCTCCGACCCCGTCCCCGGCGCGGACATCGAGTACTCGATCACTTACTCGAACGTCTCGGTGGGCGGCGGCGGCGCGGGCTGCGTCGATCTGGTCGCGTCGAGCGTCGTCATCAGCGAGGACGGCAACGCCGCGCCCAACAACTGGGGCACGACGACCACGCAGCTCCTCGTCCCCGCGCCGTCCGACTCCAACGGCGGCGCCATCACCGACGGCAACACCAACGGCGCCGTCACCGTGGCCACGACGTTCCTCAGAGACGCCGCCGGCACGGTCAACCCCGGCGCCTCCTATGTGTTCGTCTTCCGCCGCCGGATCAACTAAGCCGCGGGTAAGGGGCAAAGGGAAAGGGGGAAGGGCACCGCGCATCTTCCCCCTGACCCTTTACCCCTTACCCCTTTCCCCTTACTCGCCCTTCGTTCCTCTTAACCTCCATGTCCCTTCGCCGCCCCAGACGGATCGCCCGCGCGCTCGCCATCACGCTCATCGCGGCGTCGGTGATGGGCGCGCACGCGCGTCCGGCGCGCCGCGACGGCGCCGACACCGGCACCGTCATCTCCAACCGCGCCGAGGCCGTCTACCACGACGCGGACGGCGCTAGCTTCCGCACCGTCTCGCCCACCGTCTCCGTGACGGTCTTGGCCGTCTCCGGCCTCGTCGTCACGCCGGACGAAACGGAAGCCTCGGCGGCCGTCTCACCCAACGAGCGTGTCACCCGCCTCTTCCGCATCTGCAACACCGGCAACACGCCCGACATCTACACCCTCACGCGCGCCGACGTGAGCGCCCCCGCCACCCTCCACACGCTCCACTTCGACGTGGACGCCACGGGCACGCTCACGGACGGCGACCGCGCCGTTCAACTCAACACGACGATGAGTCCGCGTCTTGCGCGCGGCGAGTGCACGGGGCTGCTCGCCGTCGTCGATACGAACGCGAGCCAGCCGCAATCACAAATCAATATTTCCATCATCGCGCGCTCCAACGTCCTTGGCACCGTCAACGGCGCCGTCGAAGATACGGGGACGATCATCAACGCCGTCGGCAACGGCGCGCGCCTCAGCTCGCCCGACGACGCGCAGCTCCCGCCCTCGAAACTCGTCGAGGGCCACGACCGCATCACGGCCGCGCACGCCCAGACGCTCAACTATCTCGTCTCCTTCCGCAACAGCGGCGACGTGACCGCCCGCCGCGTCCTGCTGCGCGACGACCTGCCCGAAGGTCTCGACTACGTCGCCGGCTCGCTCCGCCTCGGCACAAGAAATCTGACCGACGCCGAAGACGCCGACGAGGGACTCTTCCGCGACCGCCACTTCGAGATTCGTCTGCCCGAAGTGAAGATCGACGAGACGGTGCGCGTCGCCTTCCAGGCGCGCGTCACCACGCGCGTCGCGCCGGGCGAGGGCGTCGTCAACACGGCGCAAATCTCGGCCGACAACGCCGCGCTCGTCGCCTCCTCCACGGCGACGGCCGTCGTCAATCCCTTCGGCCTCGTCTACGAGGGCCGCGGCGGCGCCGCGAGCGTCATCCCCGGCGCGCGCGTCGCCCTGCTCGCCGACTCGACGACCGGCGCGACCGTCTCGCTTCCCACGGGCGGCGCCGTGCCGAACGAGTCGAACACCAACCCTTATCTCTCCGACGGTCAGGGCCGCTGGAGTTTCGCCCTCTCACCCGCGCAGCTCGGGGCCGCGGACTCCGCGGCGCGCTACTTCCTCAACGTCACCGCGCAGGGCTTCCGCTCCCGCATGATCGAGGCGACCGTCACGCCGCAACCCGGCTCCGGCGGACTCTTCACGCTTCTGGTGCGCGCGCTCGACGGCCAGCCCGTCGCGCAAGCCGGCGGCTTCGAGCTGACGACCGAAGACGTGTCGATTCCGCGTCTCGCCGCCTTCGCCTTAAACGTGCCGATGTTCGAGAACTCGGCCATCGAGATTCAGAAGACCGCCGACCGGCCCGCGGCCGAAGTCGGCGAGGTCGTCACCTACCGCGTCGAGGTGCGTAACGCGACCGACTCGGCCGTCTCCGACACGGTGGTCAACGACACGCTCCCGCCCTCCTTCCACTTCGCACAGGGAAGCGCCCGTCTTGACTTGCCGCCCGCGGGGCCGCGCCCCATCGAGCCTGAAGTGGCGTCGGGCGGCCTGCTCATCTTCCGTCTGGGGACGCTGCCCAGCGGCGCCCGCGCCACGCTCGTCTACCGCGTCCGCATCGGCGCCAACGCCTCCGAAGGCGAGCAGTTCAACTCGGCCTCGGCCGTCGGCCGTGTCGCCATCACGGGCGAGCGCCTGACGACGGAGCCGGCGCGCGCCCCCGTGCGCGTCCGCCGCGGCATCTTCTCCACGCAGCAGATCATCATCGGCCGCGTCTACGAGGACGCGAACGCCAACGGCGCTTTCGACTCGGGCGAGCGCGCGCTCGCCGGCGTCCGTCTCTATCTCAACAACGGGCAGTCGGTCATCACCGACTCGGCCGGTCAGTACAACTTCCCCACGGTCGGCGAAGGCTCACACGTCATCTCGCTCGACCCGCTGACGCTGCCGCCCGGCTACGCCATCTCGAACGCCAACCGCCGCGAGCAGACCTCGTGGACGCGCCTGCTCCGCACGCCCCTCGGCGGCGGCGCGATGCTCCGACAGAACTACGCGCTGCTGCCGCCCGCCGACTCCGCCGCAACAACCACGCAAGCCGCCCCTCGCTCCGCGTCCGCCGGCGCGTCTGTTGACGCAACCGCGTCCGCCTCTTTGAACTACGCGCAGAGCGGAGCCGCCCCGCGCCGTGGCGACGGCCAGCAGAGCGCCGACAAGAGTGCCGCTGGTGAGTCGTCGAACGGCGCGAACGGCGCTACGGCCGCGGCCGAGACTTCGCACGCTTCCAACGGCACAGAGGCCGCGCGCGCGCCCGGAACTTTCGAGGTCGCCACGACGGAGACGGTCGAGCCGGTCGCGCCCGGCAAGGTGAAAGTGTTGTCGCCGGCGCCCGGCGTGGTCGTCGCTGGCGCGGCGCTCGAAATCGAAGCGCGCGTGGCGAATGACTGGAAGGTGTCGGTCGAAGTCGAAGGCCAGAGTGTTTCCGAGGCGAAGATCGGCGAGCGCCGCGTGGATCACAAGAACAAGGTGACGACCTACGGCTTCGTCGGCGTGAGCGTTCGGCCCGGCCCCAATCGCGTGACGGTCACGGCCATCGGCCCCGACGGCCGGGCCGGCGAGACCGTCGAGCTGACGGCCTACGGCCGCGGCCCCGCGAAGCGTCTGGAAATCGTCAGCGACAAGGCCGAGCTGAGCGCGGGCGGGCGCGACCGCACGACCCTGCGCGTGCGCGCCTTCGACCAGTGGGGCCACCCCGCGGCCGACGGCGCCGTCGCCCTCGAAGTCTCAGCCGGCCGTCTGCTCCGCGTCGCGCCGGCTGAAGGCAGCAAGGGAACTTCTGAGGAAGCCCGCCGCGCGGCCGAAGGCGTCGGGAGCATCGCGGCCGGCCATGAAGCTTCTACGGAAGCGCAGGCGGCGGCCGAAGCGAAGTCGCAGATCATCACGCTTTCGGGCGGTGAGGCCGTGGCGGAACTCGTCGCCGACGGCGCGCCGGGCATGGTCGAAGTACACGCCACCACGGGCGCGCTCGCGGCCGACGCGCGCGTGCGCGTCACGCCCGAAATCAGGCCCACGATCCTCGTCGGCCTCGCCGAAGTCTCCGTCGGCAGCGCCGCCCCGGAAATCTCCATGCACGGCTCGCAGGAGCGCGCGCGCAGCCGCATCGCCTTCTTCTATCGCGGCCCCGTCTTCGGCTCGAAGAACCTGCTCACGCTCGCCTACGACTCGCAGCGGCCCCTGAATCGCACCTCGGGCAGCGACCGCATGTTCCAGCTCGACCCGCTGGAGCGCGCCTACCCGCTCTTCGGCGACTCCTCCACCCGCTACGAAGACGCGCAATCGAACTCCAAGCTCTACGCGCGTCTCGACCGTGGCCGCTCCTACGTGATGTTCGGCGACTTCGACACCGAGAACCGCGACGCGGGTCTGGCCTCCTACTCGCGCCGCCTGACGGGCGTCAAGCTCCACGTCGAAAACTCGAAGGGCGACTTTGTCTCCGTGACGGGCGCGCGCCCCGACACCGCGTTTGCCCGCGACGTGTTCCCCGGCGGCGCGCTCGGCTTCGTGCGTCTGACGCATGCGGACGTGATGCCCGGCTCCGAGGTCGTCGCCATCGAAGTGAGAGACCGGCGCAACCCCGAGGTCATCATCTCGCGCGAGCCGCTGGTGCGCTCGGTCGATTACAACTTCAACGCCACGACCGGCGAAATCTTCTTCCTCCGGCCCATCTCCACCTTCGACTACGCCTTAAATCTCATGCAGGTCGTCGTCACCTACGAGCACCGCGCCGGTGGGATGTCGTCGGCCGTCTACACGGGCCGCGTCGTGAAGAACTTCGAGGGCGCGGGCCTCAAGGTCGGCCTCTCCGTCGTCGAGCAGCAGCAGTCGGAGTTCGGCTCCTTCGTCGTCGGCGGTATCGACGCCGAGAAGAAACTGCCGGCCGGCGGGCGCGTGCGCGCCGAGTGGGCGATGAGCCGCGGCCGCGTGCTCTTTAGCGGCAACCTCTTCTCCGCCGGCGGCGGCGAAACGGATTCGCGCCACGACGGCAGCGCCTTCCGCGCCGAGTTGGAGCAGCCGCTCCCTTGGCGCGAGACACGCCTGCGCGCGAGCTTCCTGCGCGCCGACGAGGGCTTTATGAATCCGTTCGGCGCAACCGTCACGCCCGGCTCGCGCCGCGCCGAGGTCTCGTTAGACATGCGCGTGCGTCCCTCTTCGGCCTTGCGCCTCGGCGTCACGGACGAGCGCAACAAGACCGCCAACGTCAACAACAGCCGCCTGACCGGCTCCGTCCAGTGGACGGAGACCGTTAAAGACCGCCTGCGCGCCACCGTCGCCTACGACTACCGCCACTTCGAGGATGAGTTGGGCGGGCGCGAGGTCAACTCGAACCTGCTCACGGTCGGGGCCGAGTGGCAGGCGACCGACAAGTTGCAGCTCTCCGTCAGGCGCGAGCAGAATCTTTCGGAGGCCGACCCCACCTACCCGAACCAGACGACTCTGGCCGCCAACTATCAGTGGAGCCAGTTTACGCGTCTGTTCTTCACCCAGCGCCTCGGCTCCGCGGCCATCGTGCCCATCGGCGACTTCAGCTCGACGGGGTTCGCCGTCTCCGGCGCACGGCGCGAAACGGCCGTCGGCATCGAGACGCGTCTCGGCCGCTACGCCAATCTCGTCAGCCGCTACCAGTTGGAGAACGGCGCGAACGGCACTGACAGCTTCGCCGTCATCGGTCTCCAGAACCGCTTTGCGCTGACCAAAGAGTTGCAGCTCGACCTCGGCTACGAACGCGGCTTCCACCTCGCCGGCCAGGGCCAGAGCTTCAACAACCTCCACGTCGGCTTCGGCTGGCAGCCCACGGCCAACTTCCGCTCCTCGGCCCGCTATGAATTGCGCGACCGCGGCGGCGTCGGCAACGTCCTGACGCTC
This sequence comes from Pyrinomonadaceae bacterium, assembly GCA_036380435.1. Taxonomy (GTDB): domain Bacteria; phylum Acidobacteriota; class Blastocatellia; order Pyrinomonadales; family Pyrinomonadaceae; genus DASQDT01. Next base: position 28,964 of record DASVES010000447.1, read on the forward strand.
GGCGCGGCCGGCCGCCTCGCCGACAACCTGACGACGCTCGCCCGCTACCAACTCTCGCGCGCCAACTTCCAGGGCCGCGCCAACTCCTCCATGAGCGCGCAGGCCGCCCTCGCGTGGCGTCCCCTGCACACCGACCGCGCCGGCCTCCTCTTCAGCTACACGCGCCGGCAACTCGAACAGGAGGGCGCGAACAACTCCGGCTCCACCCTCGACCGCGCCGACATCATCTCGGCCGACGGCTTCTACCAACTGACGAACGACCTCGAACTCTACGGCCGCTTCGCCCTGCGCTACAGCGACACGGGGACGCCCGAGCTTGTGCGCGTCTCGTCGCTCGCGTATCTTTCGCAGGCGCGCGCCGCCTACCGCATGGGCCGCTACTTCGACCTCGCCGCCGAGACCCGGATGTTGATTGCGCCCTCCTCGGGCACGCGCCGCAACTCCTTCGGCGCGGAACTCGGCTACTGGGTGCTGCCCGACCTCCGCTTCGGCGGCGGCTACAACTGGACGGGCGCGACCGAGCCGACGGGCGGCGCGCTCATCGGCGGCCGCCGCGGCTTCTACTTCACCATCTCCTCCAAGCTCTCGAACCTCTTCGACCTCTTCGGCGCCTCGCGCGCGAGCGAACAGCAGATCGTCGAGCCTGACGACGCGCCGGACGGACAGGGGAAGCCGAAGAAGGAAGACGACGAAGAGGAAGACGAGGAGGGCGGCAACTAACCCGCCGAAGACCTTGAGACGTGCGGCCCAAACACTTTCGTGGTTCGTCGGTCGGCGCCTGCGCGCCGCGGCCCCCGCCCCGCGCGCCGCACGCACCTCCAGCGCCCGCCGCTGGGCGCTCTCCCTCCTGTTCGCCCTCCTCGGCTTCCAGGCCGCCCACGCTTCCCTGAGCGTCACGCCCGTTACCTGGAACGTCATCGGCCTCGACAGCAACAACGTCAACTCCGGCCCGAACACCTACCTCGTGGGCGTGCTCGTCTGCAACACCGGCGGCGCGGCCGTCACCAACCTCACGGGCACGCTCGTCTGGGACAGCTCAAACATCTACATCAACACCGTGGGGCTGAACCCCGTCACCTACCCCTCGCTCGCCGCCGGCGCCTGCACCAACGTCTACTTCAACGTCGCCGTCACCCGCACCACTTTCGCCTACAACACGGCCCGCCGCTACCACATCGAGATCACCGCCACGGGCGAGCCGGTCTACAGCACGCCGACGCCGCGCGAAATCTACGTCGAGAAGCTCGTCTCGCAGAACCGCAACCAGACGCTCTCGATCTCGGGGCCGACCTCCCTCATCGTCGGACAGACCTACACCTACACCGTGACCACGAAGACGGCGACGGGCGGCTACGAGCAGTTGGAGACGTTCCTCAACTTCCCGAACACCATCTTTCAGGTGCTCTCCGTCGCCGTCACCTACACGGCCCCCGCGGGCGCGACCAACAACAAAATCTACGCCGACGCCTGCGGGTGGGACAACGACCCCACCCACGTCGCGCCCAACCCCATCCAGACCTACAGGAGCTGCATCGGCCCCGTGAACTACCCCGGCGGCAAGGCCGGCGATCAGGTCGTCACCACCTACACGGTCAAGGTCGTCGGCAACGGGACGGCGACGATGAACTCGATGATCTACGACTTCTCCGGGAGCAGCTACCACTACAGCAACGACTACGGCCCGCAATCCCTGACCCTCACCTCCCAAACGCCGCCCACCGTCCCGCTCGTCAAGTCGGTCAGCCCCAACGGCTCGCAGCCGCCGGGCGCCGACCTCACCTACAGCATCGCCTTCAACAACACCGGCGACCTCGCCGCGCAGCAGTTCGTCATCACCGACCCCGTCCCCGCCGACACCGACTTCAAGATCGGCTCCGTCACGACCACTCTCGGCAGCCTCTCGGGCGTCACCATCCAGTACTCCACCGACGGCGTGAGCTGGTCGGCCGCGCTGCCACCCCCCACCGGCACCGAGCCTGCGGGTTATAATCGCAACGTGCGCCACGTCCGCTGGGTATTCACCGGCACGCTCGCCGCCGGAAGCTCAGGCGCCGGCGCCTTCACGGTGCGAATCCGCTGAAGCCATCGCCACGCGCGCCTTCGGCGCCGTCAACATCGTCATCCGCATCCCCTCCTGAACCGTCGCGCCGTCGAAAACCTGGACTGAAAATGAAGCCCGGCGACCCCGCCGGGCTTTTCACTTGGCGGGCGTCGTCCGTGCTACAGTAGGCGCGATGTCAACAGAAGGTGATGGTAAGCGTCTGACCGATTTAACGGTCGGCGACGCGAGGCGCGCGCTCGTCTACGCGGCGGCGACGCTGGCGGCCGTCGTGCTGTTTCTGGCGCTCGTGTGGGAGGTGGCCGTCGCCCTGATGCTCGGCGTGGTGGTGGGCGCGTACCTGCTGCCGCTTCAGGAGTTCTTCGAGCGTCGTCTGCGGCGCAGCACGGGGAGCGCGCTCGTGACGATGGCCGTCATCATCATCCCGCTCGTCCTCCTCTTCGGCTACGGGTGGTACGAGATGTCCGGCTACTCGACGGTCGTCGTCGAGCGCCGCGACGAGATCGCCGACTCCATCAGCCGCTCGCTGGCGCGCTACCTGCCGCTCCAGTACGAGGACACGCGCGCCAGCCTCCAGACGGCCTTCACCGAAGCCGTGGTGCGCTCGGGGCAGGCCATTGGCGCGGTGCGCGAAAAGACCGCGCTCATCATCACGGCCGCCACGCTCTTCTTCTTCACCATCTACTACGTGCTCACGCAGCGGATGCAACTCGAAGCCTACATCAAGCTGCGCGTGCCGGGCGACTTCCTGCCGCTCTACGAGAAGCTGGAGGAGAGCGTCGGCGGGGCGCTGCGCGGCGCGGTCTGGGCCGTCTTCATCGACCAGACGGTTAAGGCGTCCGTCATCTTCGTCTGCAACCTCGTCTTCGGCGTGCCGCTGGCCGTGGCGCTCGCGCTCACCGCTTTCATCACCGGCTTCTTTCCGCTGCTCGGCGTCTGGATCGTCTACATCCCCATCTGCATCTACCTGCTCGTCTTCCGCGGCGACGCCACGTCGGCCGCCATCTACTTCGGCATCGGCACCTCGCTCACCTTCTTCTCGTCGCTCTTCCTCCGGCCGATGCTCGCCGCCAGCCAGACGCGCTCGTTCAACTTCTACTGGATGCTCGTCGCCTTAGTCAGCGGCGTCTACGCCTTCGGCGTCCCCGGCGTCGTGCTCGGCCCGGCCATCCTCGGCTTCGCCAAGGCCGTCATGGACACGCTCGTCGGCGAGGTGCGCTACGAAACCTCTCTGCTCAAGGAGGAGAAGGTGCAGAAGGCCGAACAGGAGGCGACGGACGCGGCCGAAGCAAAGTCCGCGACCGCCGCCGACTGAAGCCGTAAGAATTAACATGGATGGACAGGACAGACAGGATTTGCAGGACGAACAGGATGAGATGATTTGAAATCTGAAATCTGAAATCTGAAATCTGAAATCAACCTTTCTTTATCCTGTCCGTCCTGTTAATCCTGTCCATTCATGTTTGAATTTATGCCGGATCAGAATCTCTTCAACGTGAGCGCGGAGGTCGCCGAGGCGACGGCCGCGGGCCGCGCCGTCGTCGCGCTCGAATCGACGGTGATCGCGCACGGGCTGCCGCGCCCCTTGAACGTCGAGACGGCGCGGCGGCTCGAACGGGTAGTGCGCGAGGGCGGCGCCGTCCCGGCGACCGTGGCCGTGCTCGGCGGGAGAGTATGCGTCGGTCTGGACGACGCGCAGTTGGAGCGCGTCGCTTTCGGCGAGGGGGTGCGGAAGCTCAGCCGTCGCGACCTCGCGGCGGCCGTTGCCTGCGGGTGGGACGGGGCGACGACCGTCGCGACGACCCTGTGGGCCGCACGGCGCGCGCGTATCCGCGTCTTCGCCACGGGCGGCATCGGCGGCGTCCATCGCGGCGCGCTGCCCGACGTTTCGGCCGACCTGCCGGAGCTTGCGCGCACGCCGCTCGTCGTCGTCTGCTCGGGCGCGAAGATCGTCCTCGACTTGCAGGCGACGCGCGAGTGGCTGGAGACGTGGGGCGTCGCCGTCGTCGGCTACGGCTGCGACGAGATGCCCGGCTTCTACACACGCCGGAGCGGCCTCGCGGTGGACGTGCGCGCCGACACGCCACGCGACGTGGCCCGCCTCGCCCGCGCCCGCGACGCGCTTGAGCTGGAAGGCGCGCTCGTCCTCACGGTGCCCGTGCCGGAAGAGTTTGAGGTGGACTACGAATTGTTGAAGAAGACGCTCGCGGACGCGCTCGATGAGGCCGAGCGCGCGGGCGTTGCGGGGCGCGAACTCACCCCGTTTCTGCTCTCGCGGATGAGCGAACAAAGCGGAGGCGCGACGCTGCGGGCCAACGTGGCGCTGCTGGAGAAAAACGCCCGCGTGGCGGCGGAAGTCGCAGGGGCATTGGCGTCCGCGAGCTGTTAGCGGGCGTCTGGTCGGTCGGCCGCCGGTGTGCGTCAATAAACGCCGAACCCTGCGGCCGGTTTCGTCGTTCACCTACGTGAACGAGTTAGACGAGGAACGGCCCGGTAGAATAATCACAACGCGGAGCAAAACTGAGTAATGAAACGCCGAATATTTTTCGCCATCCTTTTGATCGCGGCGGCCTGGTTCGCCGGGCGCCACTTCACGCACCGCCATCAGTCGGCCGAGGCGGCGGGCCGCGACGAAACGCACGAGACCTTCGAGATGCAGCCGGGAGCGCGCGTCGAGGTACGCGGCATCAACGGCAACGTGAAGGTCGAGACTTCGGCCACGACGACGGCCGAGGTACACGTCGTCCGCACGGCCGACAACGGCTCGGCACTCGCCAACCGGCGCATCTCCGTGGAGCAGAATTCGACGGGGCTGGTCGTGCGCGGCGAAAGCCGCGGGGGCGGATGGTGGCGTCGCATCTTCGGCGGGAGCGGACAGGCGCGTGAAGAGGTGACTCTGCGCGTGCCGCGCCGCGTCAACCTTGAGACACGCGGCATCAACGGTCAGGTCGTGGTTGGCGAGATCGACGGCTCGGTCGAAGTGAGTGGTGTTAACGGCTCGGTCGAGCTGGGACAGGCGTCCGTTCGCGCCGAGTTGAACGGCGTCAACGGTCAGGTCACGCTGGCGCTGGATCGCGCCGGCGAGCGCGGCATCGGGATGAGCGGCATCAACGGCGACGTGGAGTTTCGCATCCGCGAGAGCATCAACGCCGATGTCGAAGTCACGGGGCAGAACGGCGGCGTCACGCTCAACGTGCCCAACGTCACCCGGCAGGAGCGCCCGAACCGCTCGCGCATGAGCGCGCGCTTCGGCTCGGGCGGTGCGCCTGTGCGTCTCTCGGGCATCAACGGCAACGTCAGATTTCAAACGGCCGCCCCCACCGGCTGACACGCCCGGCGCGCGACGGCGACCGTCCAGAAGTTTTCACCCGGCCGCAACTGCCTGACCCGTAAGTTGCCTCCAAGTACCAACGGCCCGCGCTGATGAAGCGCGGGCCGTTGGTTT
>DASVES010000448.1:0-31756 GCA_036380435.1 Pyrinomonadaceae bacterium
TCATGGATTCTTAAACAGAAGCGGCCCAACGCCCCACATCACTCGCCGCGCACACAACGAATCAGGCACGGCGTCTTGCGGACGAAGGCCGCGCTACTCGCGGTCGGGAGCATGCCGTAGGTAGGCGGCTGGCGCGATTAGCAAGAGTTACCACCCTTAGTGCCACGCATCGAAGAACAGATAATTAGTCACGAGCAGTATATACAGCAGGGTGGGCGTGCCTACTATGAAGGCGATGACCACAGCGGCCATCGCCAAGTTACGCCATCTGCTCGGTGGCTGCTTCGCCAGGAGCATGATGAGAAGGATTAGCGTCAGAGCCGATAGGCAGATGATGCCGAAGAAGAGCATGCCGAACATGTCGAACCTGCTCATGACTCACCTCGTCTCGTGCCTATGAAGATGCTCTACCGTAAGAAGCCTGACGCCCGACCCCACCGGCCCGCTGCTGCCTTTGCTGGAATATGACGAGTTTCGTATCGCGTAAAGTTAAAAGTGAGCCAACTATTTTGATGATCTGAAAAGAGTGGACAGGAAACTTCAGGGCAGAGACTCGGCGCTCTGGCGCAGGGTGGGCAGGGACGGGTTGTTGGGGTTGACGGATTCGAGGCGCGCAAGAGCTTCGAGCGCGGTCTGCTTGTCCTTCTTCTGGACGGAGGCCGAGGCGAGGTTCAGCCAGCTCTGCTCGTGGCGTGGGTTGACGGCGAGCGACTTGCGGTACTCGGCGATGGCGCGGTCGAGGTCGGGCGGCTGGCGGAGGAAGAAGGTGTTGCCGTAGTCGGTACGCACGTCCGGGTCGTCGGCGTTGATGGAGAGGGCGCGCTCGTAGGCTTCGGCGGCGGCCGTGAAGTCTTTGCGGTCGTAGCGGGAGTTGCCGAGGAGCACGTGCGTCTTGAAGTCGCCGGGCTTGAGTTCGGCAGCGCGCTCGGCGTACTGCTCAGCCTTCCGGTAGTCGTTCAGCCGATAAAACGTCTCGGCGGCCTTGAGTTGCGCGGCGAAGTCGCGGGGGCTGCGCTCAGCCGCGTCGGCGGCGGCTTGCGCCTCGGGCGCGACCGTTGAAGACGCACCGCCGACGGCGCCGGCCGCGGGGCCGATCTCGGGGTGGTCGGGCGGCAGTTGCCCGGCGGACGCGGGCGCCGCGCCGACTCTTGCGGCGGCGCGCGGCGCCGGCGTCTGCTGCGAGATGGTGTTGGCGGCGTAGAAGCCGACGAGAAAGCCGAGGGCGGCGCCGGCGATGCCGAAGATAATGTTTCTCATCGAAAACGTTTACTCGTGTCCGCGGCGATGGTGATCAGGCCCGCGCGGCCGTCGCTCGCGCCGCGCCGCCGGCGTTCGCGCCGCGATGATAACCGGCGCGCCGGCCTCACGGCAACGACCGGGCGCGGGAACGCGTGAGGTAACACGGATGAGACGGATTGCACACGGATGTCCATTGACTTTATTGCCCGCATCGTCAGGTGATGGCCTTATAGTGGTGGCCTTATATCTGACGCCGATAGCGGAGTTCGTCGCCGAGTAACATTTACGGCGAAACTCTTGACTATATTTAAAAACGGTGTAGGCTATCACGCATCTCAAGGGTCGCTCGAAAAGTTATCTGCTACCGATAGACACAAGAGTATCTGGCTGTCGTTGCTCCTTCAATCAACGGTCACTCACTAAGGAGTAAGTCGTGAGGACTCTTCATCACTCGACACGCTTCCGGCCGGAGAACGGCGCGGCCGTTTCCCCGGAGCCGGGGTGTGTCGGAGTGCAGCCCGTTTGGTTTCACGCCCCAATCGTAGATGCCGCCCCATCCTCAAGACCGGCTCAGCGATAACCTCGAACCTGATCCGCGGAATTAATCATTGACATCGGTGGCGCAAGCGGCACGCGGGGCGTAGCTCGCATTTTTTACCGCTACGGCCCAAGCCGCCCCGTCATCAACGCTCTTCACAGGGGAAAGGCTCTTCATTCTTTTCGGCTCGGGGAGGCACACACGTACACGCGCGTTGACATCACGTAATAGTCAAAACGGGCGGGCGCGGGCGTCGGGGGTTTACACGCCGTTCGCCCGTCCGGCGTCCGAGAAACAATTTCCCGCAGGCAGGAGGAAGCGATGGTTCAGGTCACATACCCAGGCGTCTACATCCAGGAAATCTCGTCCGGATTCCGGGCGATCTCCGGCGTGTCCACCTCGATTGCAGCTTTCGTGGGGATGGCGAAACGCGGGCCGCTGCTGACGCCCACGCGCGTCCTCGGTCTCAAGGACTACGAGCGCATCTTCTCGTCCGACACCTCGCAGGGCGAGATGACCGATCAGGTTCGCCAGTTCTTCATCAACAGGGGCGAGCAGGCATTCATCGTCCGCATCGCGGACGGGGCGCAAAGGGCGTTCACCGTGCTGGCGAACGAAGCCGGCGCCGTCGTGTTGAGACTTGATTCGCGCGACGCCGGGCTGGACGCCAACCAACTTCGCGCCCGCGTTGACTACAACACGGCAAGCCCCGAACGGACGTTCAACCTGACGATCTTCCGCGAGACCTTCGACGCCAGCGGGCTGCCCGTCGTCTCTGCCGTGGAGACGCACGCCGACCTCGGGATGGACGCCAACGGGGCGCGTTACGCGCAGACGATCATCAACCAGTCGTCGCAGTTGGTCGTCGCCGATGTCAACGAAGTCAACGTCAGCGCCGCCGACATCAACGCGTACTCCGCTTCGGCGACCATCTTCGCCACTGACGCAGCCGTAGAGGCGGCCGTGGTGGCGGCCATCGGCGGCGCCGGCGTCGGGCGCTTTCGCATCAAGGTGGGGAACGCGCCGTGGCTCACGGTGGGTTTGGATAGCGCCGGCTTCGTCTTCGCGAACATCGCTGCCCGCATCAACACGGCGCTGGCCCCACACACGACCGTGACGGTGACGACCGCCGCGATACCCGCGGGCGGCGGCCCCTTGATCATCGAGGCGAGCACGACCGGCAGCGACATCGTCATCGAACGCGCGTCGCAGCTCGACATCGCTCAGGCGCTTGGGCTGGGCGTGGCGCAGGGCGGAATCGAGGTCGGGAGCTTCGCGCCGGCGCGGCCCGCGCCTTCGTCGCTGGTCTCGGAGGTGGACGGTGGCGCGGGCGACCTTGCGCCGTTGCTCGCGTTGGGCGGTGTGGCGAAGGCCGCTTTGGATAACACCGGCGTCGCGGGTTTAGCCGGGGTGCGGCCATTCACCGTCCCGAACATCGTCTACCCTTCGGCGGCCGGGAACCTGAATCAGGGGACGACCGCGGGACTGTCGCTGCGCAACATCCGTGAGAACCTGGAGGCCATCGCCAACGCACTTTCGGCGGGGAGCGGCAACAACTGGCGCGCGGAAGTACACGGACACCGTCTGGCGCTCATCCCGGCCTTCGGCGATTCGAGCAGCGGGTTGGCCGCCGCCTTTACGTCCACCGCCCCCGATCTGAGCGGGGCGAACCAAATTTTCAACGGCATCACGGCCGCGCGCGCCGCGACGGCCCTCGGCGGCGGCACCGATGGCGGCGACCCGCAGCCGTCGGATTACGAGGCCGCCTACCAGCAGCTCGACGAGAAGGTCGATCTCTTCAACATGCTGATCCTGCCCAAGAGCGCAGACGACACGGCCAACCCCAGTGTCCGCTCGACGCTGTGGGGCGCGGCCAGCGCCTTCTGCCAGAAGAAGCGCGCCTTCCTCATCGCCGACGTGGAGCCAGTCTTGCAAACGCCCGACGCCGTGCTGCTGGAGTTGCCGGACGTGCGGACGGGCGTGGCGAAGGATCACACGGGCGTCTGGTGGCCGAAGGTCACCATCGTCTCGGGCGGGGTGCGGAAGAACATCGACCCGAGCGGCTCCATCGCGGGCATCATGGCCCGCATCGACGGGAGTCGCGGCGTGTGGAAAGCGCCCGCCGGGCTGGAGGCCGACATCCGCGGCGTGCTCGGCGTCGAGGCGCCGATGTCGGACGAGCAGAACGGTCTCATCAACCCCGAGGCGATCAACGCCGTGCGCTCGTTCCCGGCCGGCGTCGTGAGCTGGGGCGCGCGCACCCTCGACGGGTTCGACAACTCGGGCAACACTGACTACCGCTACGTGCCCGTCCGCCGCTTCGCGCTGTTCATCGAGGAGAGTCTGGTGCGCGGCCTGCGGTTCGCCATCTTCGAGCCGAACGACGAACCGCTGTGGGCGCAGCTCCGCCTCGCCGGCGGCGCGTTTATGAACAGCCTCTTCCGCCGGGGCGCCTTCGCCGGCGCCACCGCCCGCGAGGCTTACTTCGTGAAGGCGGACGCCGAGACGACGACCGCGCAGGATCAGGCGCTCGGCATCGTCAACGTGCTCGTCGGCTTCGCGCCGCTGCGGCCCGCCGAGTTCATCGTCATCACGATTCAGCAACTCGCGGGGCAGGTGCAAGTCTAGACCCGTCGAAACATTCGGGAGGCAATCGGCATGGCTAAGTTCACCAAGAACCAACGCATCGACCCATACGCGAACTTCAAGTTTCTGCTCTTCTTCGAGGGGCGGCCCGACCCCGTGGCCGGCATCAGCAAAATCAGCCCGCTCAAGCGCACCACCGAGGTGGTCAGCCACCGCGACGGCGGCGACCTGAGCACGCCGCGTCACGCGCCCGGCGCTTCCAAGTTCGAGGCCATCACCTTCGAGCGGGGCGTGACGCACGACCCTGACTTCGAGGACTGGGCCAACCTCGTCTACAGCACCGACGGCGACGCGGCCGTCTCGCTCGCGGGCTACAAACGCAACCTCCTGATCAAGGTCAACAACCTTCAGGGCGTCCCCGTCAAGGCGTACCGCGTCTTCCGCTGCTGGGTCTCCGAGTACACGGCCCTGCCGGAACTCGACGCCAACGCCAACGCCGTGATGATCGAGTCCATCGTCGTCCAGAACGAGGGCTTCGAGCGTGACGAGGACGTGCCGGAGCCGACCGAGACCTGAAGGGCCACTGGCCGAGCCTGAAACATGATCGGGGTGGATTTACGCACACACGCCGGACGGGGCGCGGGAGTGCCGCGCAGGGTCTACCTGCGCGAGCTTTCCGGCTACGACGAGTTGGCTTCAGGCTCGGCCGTCGAGTTGATCGACCGCCTGCTCGTCGAGCGGCCCGGCGCGGCCGCCCGACCGGGAGACGCCCGCCGGCTCACGCTGGCCGAGGCCGACCGCGTGCTGGCGGCCGTCTATCGCAGCCTCTACGGGGACGACATCGAGTGCCACGTCTCCTGTCCCGCCTGTCGCTCCTCCTACGCCCTGAGCTTCACCCTCACAGACATGTGGACGGCCGTGACGGAAACCACCCCGGAGGATGAACAACTCCTCGACGAACTCGCGGGGCCGGACGAGGATGGCGTCTACCATCTGGACGGTTTCAGGTTTCGTCTCCCGACGGGCGAAGATTTGGCCGAGGTGGCGGGCCTCGGGACGGAAGGCATGGCCGAGGCTTTGCGCGCGCGGTGCGTCCTTGAGGAGAACGCTGAACGCGGCGAGGAGACGCTCGACCACGCCATGACGCTGGCAGGGCCGACGCTCGACACCGACCTCGACGGCGTCTGTCCCGAGTGCGGCGCGGAGCAGGCCGTCCCGTTTCGTATCGACGAATTTCTCTTCGCCGCCCTGCGACGCGAGAGCGCGCTCCTGACGCGCGAGGTACATGAGCTGGCGCGCGCCTACCGCTGGTCGCGGCGGGAGATTCTGGAGATGCCCCGCCGCGAGCGCAGGCAGCACGCGGGGCTGGTGCTGGCCGCGGCCGCGCCGGACGGGGGGTGGGCATGAAGTATCTGTTGAGGGCCGCCCGGCGGACGGAGTTGGCAGGCGCGTCGCCGCGCGCGCGGCCCGCGATACCCATTCGCTCGCCGCTCGCCGAGGCCGACCAGCGGCTCAACATCGACTCCTTCGCGGCACGGTTCGACGCGCCTGCCGTCGCCGAGAGGGCCGCGCCGCACACCCCTGAAGAGGAACCGTTCCCCGTTCCGGCTTCCGAACGACAGGCCGGGACGAGCGCCGCCGCCGCCGAGAGCCGGCCGACGCCTTCCGCTGCTCCCGCCGCTCCGCGCCGCTCGCGTGGCGAGACGTCGCACGAGCCGGCGCGTGGGAAAGACGTTCGCGAAAGTCAGCAGCACACGGCCCCGCCGCACACGACGCGCGACGCGCGACCGCGCGGGAGGTTGTCGCCCGGCGACACGGAAGATAAGTCCGCGCCGTTGCTGTCGGCCCGCCCCGTCCGTCGTGTGAACGAGTTGCCCGGCCCGTTGCATGCGGAGGGCGACGGCCCCGTTCCCGAACGGCCTCGGGTGAACGAGCAGGCGAAGACGGCGAAAGGTGAACAGCCGCCGTCGGGAAACATGCTCGATGCGCTGAGTCGGGCGCTGGCTTGGGTCGAGGGCGACGCCCGGCGCACGGCCGAGGCTGAGCGGGCCGAGGTGCAAGCGACGCCGCCCGCGCCCGCGCCGCGCGCCCGGTTCGACGAGCGTGAGCGGGGGCGTTCGAGCGAGGCGGCGCAGCGCGACCTGCGGCCCGTCACGCATCTGGAAATCGGGAAGATCGAGGTGGAGATCATGCCGCCGGCGAAGCCCGCGCAGAACGCCGCCGCGCCCCGGCGCGAGCCGCGCACCAACGGCCTGAGCTATCCCCGGCGGCAACCTTTCGGATGGAGGCAAAGATAAACGCGTGCCTCTGACCGACATCGCGAGGGTGACGACGGCGATTGCGACCCTGATTACTCAGGTTCTCGCGCGTGACAACGTCGCCGATTTAAACGTCACGGCCGCGCCGCCCGAGGACGACACCGACGCGACGCCGAACGTCATCAGCCTTTACCTGTTCCACATCGCCGAGGACTCGTTCCGCAAGAACCTGCCGCCGCGGCGTCCGGTCATCTCTGACTCGCCCGTGCAGTTCACGGAGATGGGATTGATTCTCAATTACGTGGTCACGGCGCGCAACACGAGCGCTTCCGTCGTCGGCATCCGCACACTCAACGAACAGCGCCTGCTGGGGTTCGTCGCGCGGGCGCTCCACGACTTCCCCGTCATCACGGACGAGACGGTCGTGCCGCCAAATGCGCCCATCTTCCAGACGGCGAACATAGCGGGGGCCGATAATCGAATCGAGTTGATTCTCCGGCCCGTCGGAATCGAGGAGACGGTGAATTTCTGGAGCGCCGAGCAAGACCTGACGGCGCGACTCGGGTTGTTCTACGAGGCGCGAGTCATCCTGCTCAGCACGCCGCCGATCACTTCGACCCCCGGCATCGTCTACTCGCTCGGCGCATACGTGTCGGTGGCGGGCCAGCCGTTCTTGCTGTCGGTGCAGAACACCATCGGGTTCACGCTGCCGCCCGGTTTCTCGCCCCCCGACCCGGCGTCGCCGTTCCAGTTCGTCTCGTCGAACCCGGCGCGCGTGTCGCTGTTCCCGGCGGTGGCCGTCCCCGCGGGCGTCGCGCCCGACAACAACCGCTTCCGCCTCGACGGCTCCGACCTCCGCGGCGAGCTGACGTTTCTGGCGCTGCGCGGGCAGGCCGGCGAGGGCGCGAACCCGCCCGTCGAACGCAGCTTCCGCATCGACGTTGACGACGGCAACAACCCCGACTGGAGTTTCGACGTGCGCGACACGGAGATCACCGTGAGGATGCGGCAGACGCTTGTGGACGACGAGGGCACGGCGCTCACGCTCTATCCGGGGCTTTTTTCCTTGCAGGTGATTACGGCGCGTCAACTCGCCGGAGACACTACAGGCCGGCGGCTCGAACAGTCGAGCAACGAACTGGTCTTTGCCGTCACTCCGCAGGTGGTTTCGGTCGCCGGGATGGGCGGCCCCGCCAGCGCGCGGCAGTTCCGTCTGACCCTCTTCGGCAACTACCTGCGGAACGAACTCGACATCCAGCTCTCAGTGGGCGGGCGCGTGCTGCGGCGCGACGCGGCCACGACCGTCGCGGGCAATTTCGACTTCGCGCCGAACACCAACCAGATCGACTTCGCGGTGGACACGTCCGGGGTGGCGAGTCCGATGTTTGTCAACCTCCTGATTAACGGGGCCGGCGCGACGCCGGCGTGGGCGGAGTTCTGATGACAGCGGGCATGAAAGAGGACGCGGCGGCGATGCTCGACGCGCCGCCGGCGCCGGAGAAGACGGGGCTGCTCGACGCCGTGCTGGCGCGGATGCGCCCGCTCGCGGCGCGCCGGCTCCTGTGGCTCGAAAGCCTCGCGGGCGCGGGCGCCGCGGCCGAATACGCGAGCCTGCCCCCACGCCTGCGGGTCGCTTTGCTCGACCTTGACGCGCCGGAGGAAGAGGCCCGTTTCTATCGCCGGGACGCGCGCTGCCGCGAGCTGAGCGCACAGGCCGACACTTGCGCCGACGCCATCGCTGACTCGCCGGACAACGCCTTCCGTCACGTCATCGAAGTCCTCGGCGCGACCCCGCCCGAGGCCGACCTGCTGCAAGTTTGTCTGGCGGCGCACCTCGACCCGAGCCTCGCGCAAATCTACGGTTACCTCGAAGGCGACGTGGCCCGGCGCAGTTACGCCACGGAAGCTCTGGCCGCGCGGCTGTGCGGCTACGGCCGGGCGTCGCTGTGGAGTCCGGCGGGCGCGCTGGCGCGCTGGCAGGTGTTGGAGGCCGACGCGTCCGAGCCGGGCGAGTCGCCGCCGCTGCGCGTCGATCCATACATCGTGCAGTTCCTGCAAGGCAGCATGGAAATCGACGCCGAGTTGCTCGGCTGCGCCTCCTACGTCGAGCCGCGCACGCCTCTGCCGCGTTGGCCCGTCGAAGAGTTGAGTCGCCGCATCGTCGAGACCGTGCGGCGAGGATCGCCGAACCGCATCTGGCTCGTGGGGCAACGCCTCAGCGGGCGGCGGACGCTGGCGGCGTGCGTGGCGCGAAGGCTGGGCAGCGACGTGGTCGCGGTCGATACGTCGCGCATCGGCGAGGCGAGCTGGTCGCGCGCGCAGGTGCGTATCCGCCGGCACGCGCTGTTGCACGGGTGCGCCGTAGCGTGGCACGGCGCTCAGGTGTTGCGGGCCGCCTCGGCGGGCGGCGAGATGAAACTGCCGCTGGAGTTCGCGGTGCTGGAGCCGCCGGGCGAGACGCCCGCGGAGCCGGGCTGGCGCGAGGAGCGGGTCGAGATGCCGCGTTTGCTCTCGCACGAACGCGCCCGCCTGTGGGAGCAATTCCTTCCGGCGTCGAAGCTCTGGACGGAGGACGAGCGCCGACCGCTCGCCGAGCGTTACCTGTTGCAGGTCGGCGAAATCGCGCACGTCGCGGCGCAGTCGCCCGAGAGTTTCAACGACGTGCGGCGTCTGGCCCGCGAGTTCTCGCGCGGCCGACTCGACGACCTCGGCCATCTCCTCGATTGCCCCTTCCGCCGCGAAGACCTCCAACTGCCGGAACGTTTGGGGCGCATCATCGATGAGTTTCTCTTCGAGGCGCGCGACCGCATCCGCTTCTGGGAGAACGAGGGCGTGCGCCGCCTGTTCCCGCGCGGCACCGGACTCATCGGATTGATGTCGGGGCCGCCCGGAACAGGGAAGACGATGGCCGCGCAGGTCATCGCCGCCGAACTCGAACTCGACCTCTACCGCATCGACCTCGCCTCGACCGTCAACAAGTACATCGGCGAGACGGCCAAGAATCTCCGCCGCCTGTTTGCGCGCGCCGCCGACATGAACGCCGTGCTCCTCTTCGACGAGGCCGACGCGCTCTTCAGCAAGCGCACGGAGGTGCGCGACTCGCACGACCGCTACGCGAACGCCGACACGAACTACCTGCTCCAACTGATCGAGGACTACCCCGGCGTCGCTCTGCTGGCGACGAACAAGCGTCAGAACATGGACGAGGCGTTCGTCCGCCGCGTCCGCTACCTGCTCTTCTTCCCGAAGCCCGACGCGGCGCAGCGCCTCGCCATCTGGCGGCAGGTGGTGCGTGAACTCGCCGGCGAGCAGTGTGAGCAGGCGCTCGCTAAGGAACTCGCCCACGCCGCCGAGAGGGTCGAGGCCACCGGCGCGCAGATCAAGAACGCCACGCTGGCGGCGATGTTTCTGGCGCGACAGGCGGGCCGTCCGCTGGGGAGCGAGGAACTCCGTCGCGGGCTGGAGCGCGAGTTGTCGAATCAGGGCGGCACGGCTTCGTTCGAGTCGGATGATCGCGGAGGCAGAAGATGAAAGTTTCGTCGAAGGGCGCTAAGGCGGCGGCGGTGACGCGTGTGCGGATCGAGCGGCTGCGGCTGCGGCTGCCGGCCGGCGACGCGCGTTCGGCGAAGACGCTCGCGCAGGCAATCGCGTCGCGCCTCGCTCTGCGCGCGGGCGACCTCGAAGGCTTCGCCGGGGAGGCGTCGTTGCGTGCGCGCGTCAAGGCCCCGGCGTCGTCGTCCACCGAGTCTGTGGCGGATGCGGTCGTCGGGAAGATCGCGGGGACGCGGGGCCAGAAGCGGGGGGGACGATAGATGCCGGAAACCGGATACACGAGAAGTCCGCGGCTGGTGCGGGGCGCGCTGGTGCAACTGGTGGAGGACGTGGTCGCCATCTCGCCGAACGTGATCCCGTTCCAGTACAACCCGGAAACGCTCTCGCGGAAGCTGACGCCGTGGAACCCGTTCGAGGTCGAGCAGACCGGGCGCGGGCAGATCGCCCCGACCGCGCAGCCCTTCGACCCGAAGGAGTCGATCTCGCTGGAAATCAATTTCGACGCCGCCGACCAGTTGGAGGAGAGCGACCCCGTCGCGGGTCTCATCGGCGTGGCCGACCGCATCGCGGCCATCGAGAAACTGCTGCTGCCGACGCAGGGGCTGATCGGAGATTTAATCGGCGCGGCGGCGGCGCTGGCGGGCGCGGCGCAACCGCCGAAGCGGCCCACGGTTCCGGTGTGCCTGCTGGTGTGGGGGCCGGGGCGGATTCTGCCCGTGCGCGTCACCGACTACGGCATCGACGAGACCACCTTCCTGCCGTCGCTGCAACCGCTCACAGCCAAGATCAGTTTGTCTCTGGAGGTGCTGACGCCGGACGTGTTTCGTTGCGAGACGGGGCCGGCGATTGAGTTGGCGGTGGCGGCCTACCGCTTCTATCGCCTGCAACAGAGCGCGATGGCGCTCGACTACAACGCGCGCAACGCGGCGCAGTCGCTTAGCCTGCTGCCGTTCTGAGGAGGAGTTAGACGATGGCCGTCTTCGATCCTAAAAGTCGCTACGTCACGCCGCCGCTCGAAGTCTACTCGGTCATCGACCGCCGCGGGCGCGAGGTCAAGGCGCTGCCCATGGTCGAGCCGCCGCGCGAGCGGTCGGTGGGCGAGTACGTGAAGAAGCAGGGGCAGCGGCTCGACCATCTGGCGAACTCCTTCCTCCTCGACCCGCACGGCTACTGGCGCTTCGCCGAAGTCAACCGCGTCATCGTGCCGGACGCGCTCGAAGAGGTCGAACGCCTGAAGGTTCCGGCGTTGACGCGCTAAGGGGGAAGGGCAAGTGCGAGACATCCGGTATCAGATCGCGTTCGACCGCCAGCCGGACAACGCGCTCACCGATGAGGCGGCGGAGATCGAGGTGCAGCAGACCATCGAAGGCCCGACCACGTTTCGCATCAAGTTCTCCATCGACATCTGTCAGGGCGACTTCGACCTGCTCAACGACGCGCGGCTCAACCCCGGAGCCAACGACCCCGAGATCACCGTCACGGCCTACCTCAACGGCGCGAGCGAAGTGCTCGCGCACGGCATCATCACGGGGCGCAAGGTGAACCTGACCGAAGGCGGCGCCGGCTCGTCGCTGGAGATTACGTGTCAGGACAGGCGGATCGTGATGAACCGCCAGCCGCGGACCGTGGCGCACGACGGGTTCGCGAGCGACATCGTGGAGAAGATTCTGAGTAAGGCGGATTACAAACTGGAGGCGGATGTCACCCGGACGAAAATCGAGTATCAGGAAGACAAGGTGAAGCTTAATCAGACCGAATCAGACCTCGCGTTCGTGGACAAGCTGGCCGGGCGCAACGGCTTCCGCTTCTGGCTCGACTGGAAGGCGGCGGAAGGGCTGACGGGTTTCGAGCTGACGGAGACGGCGCACTTCAAGCCGTCGCCTCCGCGCCCGGCCGCCAACGGGCCGGGGTTCACGCCGCCCGTCCTGCTCGCCCCGCCGGGGGCGGCCGTGCTCAAGCTCAACACGGGCGAGGGCTGCTCGAACGTCGCCAGCTTCGAGTTGCAGACGAACGCGGAGGCTCCGAACAAGTCCGCCTCCATCGCGGGCCTCGACCCCGACAGCGGCGAGAAGGTCGAAACCGATGCCAAGCCGAGCAACGAGCCGCTGGGCGCGCAGCCGGCGGCCCCCGATAAGCCCCGCGAGGCGCGGCTCGTGACGCCGGGCAGCGACATTCAGGAGGGGCAGGTGCGGACCGAGGCCGCCCTTAACGACGCGTCGTGGTCGGTGCAGGCGACGGTCGAGACGAGCGTCCAGTCGCTCGACGCCTTCGTCGCGCCGCACCAGATCATCCGTCTGGAGGGCGCGGGCAAGCTCAACAGCGGCGACTATTTCGTGAAGGCCGTGACGCACACCATCGACACGACGGCCCACAAGATGCGGATCGAGCTGCTCCGCAACGCGCTCGGAGGTTGATGTTGGAAGAGACGGACAGACTCATCAGCGATCTGGGTTCGCACTCCCACTACTACGGGAAGTACCGCGGGTTGGTGGTCGATAACCGCGACCCGACGACGAAGGGCCGGCTGCGCGTGACCGTGCAGGCCGTGCTCGGCGACGAGCAGGTGTGGGCGATGCCGTGCGTGCCTTACGCGGGGCCGAGCCTCGGCTTCTACATGTTGCCCGAACTCGGCACGGGCGTGTGGGTCGAGTTCGAGGGGGGCGATGTTTCCTACCCCGTCTGGACGGGCTGCTTCTGGAACGCGGGCGACATCGACAGCGCCGACTCCGACCCTTCGATCAAGTTCATCAAGACGAACAAGTTCACGCTCCGCATCGACGACGGCAACGGCGAGATCATCATCGAGAACGACAGCGGCTCGCAGATAAAGATGACGGCGCAGGAGATCGTCATCAAGAGTTCCGCCGTCAATCAGGAGGCCGCCGCCGGTCGCAAGACCGAGTTGACGGCCGCCTCCTTCAGAGTCAACAACGGCTCGGTGGAGGTGCTGTAGATGAGCGCGCCCTTTGAAGGTTTTTTCTACCCCGTCGCGGTTGACGCCTCCCTCGGGCGGTTCCGCAAGGAGACCGACTACCCGGCCTACGTCGTGCAGCTCATCAAGCAGGTGCTCCTGACCGCGCCGGGCGAGCGTGTGGACAGGCCGGACTTCGGGGCGGGCTTGCGGCGGCACCTCTTCGCGCCGAGCAGCAATGAGACGGCGACGCTGTTGCAGGCGACCGTCTTCCAGAGCCTCGACCGCTGGCTCGGCAATCTCATCAAGGTCGAGGGCGTTGACGCCGCGTTCGAAAACGGGCGGCTCGACATCCGCATCGCCTACACGCTCAAGGCGCGAGGCGATCAGCAAGTGCTCAATCTGGAGGTCACGCTCTGATGCCCGCTCCCGGCGACAGACTCGCGAAGCTGCGCGAGCGCTCCGAAGTCCTCACGGGCATCGAGTTCGTGCAGGTGGTGGACAAGTGCGACCAGAAGCGTCTGCGCGTCTACTTCCTGACCGACCCGCGCGACCTCGGCACTCCGTTCGAGGACGTGGGCGACGCGACGATCACGCCCGAGCCGCTCGCGCCTTCCGACATCCGCATCTACAGCCCGCGCGGCGCGGCCTCGGACGTGGAGGTGGTCGTCTGCCCCGGCCCCGACGCGATGCTGTGGGACGACGACGACGAGGCGGGCCGGCGCTACCTGGAAATCTGCGTCGCCGAGCCGGGCGACTTCACCGAGTACCGGCTCCTCATCGACGACGAGCGCGTTGACCGCTTCTTCAACGACGTTCAATTCTCCTTCAAGGTCGGCTGCGACGACCGGCTCGATTGCGTCGAGCCGTTGAAAGAATGCGTGAGCGACGACCTCGTGGATTTCCCCGTCGATTATCTGGCGCGCGACTTCGTCAGCTTCCGCAACGCGCTGCTCGACTTCGCGGCGCAGCGTTACCCGGACTGGCAACTGCCGGTCGAGGCCGATGTCGGCGTGATGCTGCTGGAGGCGATGGCGGCGCTCGGCGACGAGCTGTCGTACCTACAGGATCGGCACAATCGCGAAGCCTATCTGGAGACGGCGACCGAGCGGCGCTCGCTGCGCCGGAAGGCCCGACTGCTCGACCACGAGATTCACGACGGCCGCATGGCGCGCACGCTTCTTGAGTTGAGGGTGCGACCCGGTGTGACCTCGGTGGAGGGCGGCTGGCCGGTCTGGGCGCCGGTCGAAGGTTCGGAGCCGATACGGTTCGAGTTGGGTGAGGGGATGCGCGACCGCGGCAAGAACTTCCCCGTAAACGAACTCTGGAATTCGACGAACTTCACGGTCTATCTTTTCGACGACGGCCAGACGTGTCTGGAAGCCGGGGCCACGGAGGTGTTCGTCCGCAACGACGCGCTGAACCCGGGCGATCCGGGCGGCGTCGTCTTCGACGAGGCGGCGGCGAACCTGTGGAGCGCCGGCCGTCTGTTGCTGTTGCGTGACCGCCCGGCCGACCCGTCCGAGTCTGACCGCCTGCACGTCGTGCGCGTCGTCGATGTGCGGCTCGAACACGACGACCTGTTTGACGTGGACGTGGCGCGCATCCGTTGGGAGGCAGAGGACGCGACTCCCTTCGCCATTCCTTTCGACGAGCTACAGCTCTCCGGCAACATCGTCCCGGCGACGGCGGGCGAGTCGCGCACGGCGCGCTTTCGCCTCGGGCCGCTCACGCAGAGCGACATCACGAACAATTCGAGTAGCGCATCGGTGGTGGAGATTTATTCGGCCGTGGAGCGCGAAGGCCCGCTCTACTCGGAGGCCGGCGCGGGCCTCGCGTCGAGGCGGAATCAGTGTGAGGAAGTGGAGGAAGAGACCGCGTCGCGCCCGCCCATCTACCTGCTCAGCCTGCCCGGCGCCGAGGAGAGCGGGCTGGCGTTCGCCGACACGGAGGGCGACCTGCGCCGGGCCAGGCCGGAGGTGCGTGTCTTCGAGGTCGATGTCACCGGGGGAACCGACGACGAATGGAAGTTCGAGCGCACGCTGATCGACGTGGACGGCGACAAAGACGTCTTCACCCTTGAGGACGGGACGTGGCGGCGCATCGTCGGGCGTTGGCTCGGCGGACAGGAGATCGTCCACCGCGATTACGCCAGCGGCGCGGGCTACACGGTGCGTTTCGGCGATGGTGAATTCGGAGAACTCCCCCCGCGGGACGCCTTGTTCGAGGTGCAGTACCGTTTAGGCTCGGGCGCGAAGGGCAACGTCCCCGCCGGGGCTGTTGCCGCGTTGCGGATACCGGGCGAATTCAGCCCGCTCGCGTTGCTGCTCGACGCGGCCGGCAACCCGTACCCCGTGACGAGCGGCGTCGATGCGGAGAGCGAGGCGGAGATCAAGATGCTGACGCCGGAGGCTTACAAGTCGGAGACGTTCTTCGCCGTGCGGCCCGAGGATTACGGCGCGCAGGCCGAGAAGCTGAGCTTCGTGCAGCGCGCTCAGGGACGCTTCCGCTGGACTGGCTCGTGGCTGTCGGTGGTGACGGCCGTCGATCCGGTGGACTCCTTCGAACTCTCGCCAAAAAACCGCGCGCAGGTCGAGGCGCTGCTGGGCTGTCGCCGTCAGGCCGGGCGCGACGTAATCGTCAGAGACCCGAGATTCGTCAGCGTCGATCTCATCATCCGCCTCTGCGTGGCGCGCTCCGCCTTTGCCGCTCAGGTGCGCGCACGCGTCGTCGAAGCTCTCTTCGGGAAGGGCGGGGCGCGGCCCCGCGCGGGATTCTTCGACCCCGACAACTTCACGTTCGGCACGCCGCTGCGGCGGAGCGCGCTGGAGGCGGCAATCGTCGCGGTCGAGGGCGTCGAGGCGGTGACCGGGATTCAAATCCGCGCCCACGGGGTGACAGACTTCCGCGACTTCGAGGCGCTGGCTTTCGAGGTCGGCGACGAGGAGTTGATCCGCGTCGAGAACTCATCGCTTCGGCCCGAGCGCGGGTCGGTGAGTCTCATTCTGGAGGGCGGCGCATGAGCTGTTGCGAAGACCCCAAAGGCTCGCCGCTGGAGACCATACCGGCGGGGCTTTCCTCGCTCCCGCGGCAGTTGCGCGGCTTCGCCGAGGTGCGCCGCGACCTGCTCCGCGCGCTGGGACGCGAGCCGGGGCCGCTCTACGGCTGGCGTCCTTCGGGCGACGACTTCGGTTTGATGTGGCTGGAGATGTGGGCCTACGTCTCCGACGTGCTCGGCTTCTACGACGAGCGCGCGGCCAACGAGACGTACATCCGCACGGCCGTGCGTCGCCCGTCGTTGCGCCGCATCGTCGAGCTTTTGGGCTACACGCCGAGTTCGGGCGTGGCCGCGAAGGCGAGGGTGGCGGCGCTGGCCGACGGCGCGGTGGCGGTGACGCTGCCGCCGGCGACGGGCTTTCGTTCGAGCGCCTTCGGCGCGGAGTCGCCGCAGGTGTTCGAGACGACGACGGCGCAGACCATCCACCCGCTCAAGAACCAGTGGAAGGTCACGAGCTTCAAACGCCGCCCCGTGGTGGACACGGCCCCCGACGTGACCGAAACGAGCGCGCCGACCGATCAGAAAAAGGCGGCCCCCGCGGTGGGCACGCCGAACGTGCGCGCCCTTCTCTTTGAGACCGCCGGGTTTGGGCTGGCGGCGGGCGAGATGGTCTTGCTTGACAGCCGGCAGGTGGTCGAGGAGAACCCGGTCGAACCCCCGGTGTCGCTCGTCACCGCCTCCGAGCCGTTCGCCGGTAAGGACTCTGTGACCTACATCCGGGCGACGCTTGAACCCGGTGTCCGCATCCCGGCCGACACCGATCTCTCGACGCTCCGTGCGCGGCGTCCGACGCAGACCGCGACGCCGACCGTCAATCAGCCGGTGGGGCCGGGCGGCGGCAAGGGCAAGGGCACGACTCCGGCCGTGCGGAACGTCTCGGGCAAGACGCACGTGTTCTTCGACCAGACGCCGGGCGCCTTCCGCAAGTCAGACCCCATTATCGTGGCGCGCAACCTCGGGGGCAGGGAAGCTGAGTACCGATTCGCGACCGTCGCCTCCGCGCAGCCGGCCGCCGTCAAGCTCACGAACATTCCCGAACAGAAGGTGTCGGTTCCCCAGCAGAGCGGCCCTGACAAGACGGTGACGATCCCGTCGCCGACGGTGGCCGCCACCGAGTTGGTCATCGAGCCGGCGTTGCCGTTGTCCTTCATCAACCATGCGGATGAGTTGAAGTTCCTCCACACCTTCGTCGAAGGCGGCCAGCCGACGAACGTCGGCAAAACGGAAGTGAGCGCCGCCGATCTCGCCGACCCCAAGGGCATCCCGCTCGAAGGCATCGTCGAGCCGCCGCCCGAAGCGGCAGCCACCGCCGCCGCGCAGGGTCTCGCGCAGACCAGTAACGTGACCGGCATCCTCGAACAGGAGTTTCTCATCTCCGACGCCGCGCGCAACGGCGTGGCCGCGTCGGGCCGCATCACCTTCACGGCGGATGGCCGGGCGAGCTTTCAGGCGCTCGCCCTCGCGCAGTTGCCGGCGTCGTCTTTGCGTCTGCCGCTGACCATCTACGGCAACGTCGTCGAGACGACGCGCGGCGAGAGCGTCTTCGGCGAGATACTCGGAGCCGGCGACGCGCGCATCGCCAACCAACGCTTCAAGCTGCGGAAGAAGTCGCTCACCTACCTGCCGCTCGCCACGCCGGGCGGCAATGCCGCACAGGTCAGCACGCTCCAAATCCGTGTGGACGGCGTGCTCTGGAAACAGGTCAACACTTTCTTCGGCGCGGGGCCGGAGGATGCGGTCTACACGGTGCGACACGACGACGAGCTGAACACCTACGTCACCTTCGGCGACGGCCGTCGCGGCGCGCGTCTCCCGTCGGGCGTGCAAAACGTCGTCGCCGACTATCGTTTCGGCGCGGGCGCGGCCAGCCCGCCCGCCGGCTCGATCAACCAGCTCGCGGGCGCGGCCAAGGGCCTGCGCGCGGTGCGCGGCCCCGTGGCCGCCACCCCCGGTAAAGACCCCGACCAGCCCGAACATCTACGCACCAACGCGCCCCGCACCGCGCTGCTCTTCGGGCGCGCGGTCTCGGCGGCCGACTTCGAGGCGTTGGCCCGCGAGCAGGCGGGGGTCGTGCGGGCGAAGGCCGAATGGTTGTGGATTCCGTCGCAGATGCAGGCGGGCGTCGTCGTCCAGTACATCGGGGAGGCCGGCTCTGTGGCCGAGGCGCTGCGCGCGCAGGCCGACCCGACCATCCCCATCGAGGTGACGAAGGCGCAAGCCATCCCGACGACCGTCTCCATCGGCGTCGAGGTGGACGCTCGTTTTGTGAAAGAGACGGTGGCCGCGGCCGTCCAAAAGAAGTTGACGGAGCCGGGCACGGGCGTGCTCAGCCGCGAGCAGGCCGGCATCGGAGGGACGTTCTGGCCGAGCGTTCTCTACGAAGCCGTCGCGCAGGTGGAGGGCGTGCTCGCCGTCAGCGGCGTCACCTTCTCGACCCCGAGCGGCGGGCCGACGATCTCGAACTCAAAGGGGACGTGTATTGAGACGGGCAAGTATCTCGACTTTACGGGTGAGGGCGCGGTGACGGTGACGGGCGTGGAGCCGCTCGACAGCAAGCCGCGGCCCTTCGCCGGCGGGACGACTTTGTGAGTGACGCGGAATGAGTGACGCGAAATGAGTGACGCGAACCCCGTGCGCGACGGCTACGAGAGCTACTACACGGAGAAGCTGTGGCAGCTCGTGCCGGAGGTCTACCGCCACGAGGACGGGCTGGCGGCCAACCCCGGCGTCCTGCGTCGGCTCGTCGAGCTGATCGGAGACGAGGTCGCGCGCAGCCGCCGCTCGATTGACCGGCTGTGGGAAGACCAGCACATCGAGACCTGTGACGACTGGGCCGTCCCATACATCGGCGATCTGGTCGGCGCGCGTCTGGTCTCGGCCAACGACCGGCGGGCGCGGCGCGTGGACGTGGCGAAAGCCATCAACTTCCGCCGCCGGCGCGGGACGCCCGACCTTCTGGACTCGCTGGTGCGCGCCATGTCGAACTGGGACGTGGTGCTGGTCGAAGGTTTCCGGCGGCTGGCGCGCACACGCCACCGGCTCGACCCCGTGCCGCGCGCGGGTGGCTTCTTCACCGGAACTCTCTCGGGCGGGACGGCCGACCTGCGTAGCCCGGCGGGCGCGGAAGTGAGCGACGGCCCATTCGACGAATACTTCCACACGCTCGACACGCGCCTGCTGCGCGGGCGCGACGGGCGCTTCGGCATCAACAAGCTCAACTTCCATCTCTATCGCCTGCGCGCTTACGAGATGACGAATGTTGACCCGGTGTTGATGACCGATCCCGCCGGGCCGGGTTTCCCGCGCATCTACACCATCGACCCGAGCGGGCGCGACGTGCAGCTCTTCATCGACGCCGCTCCGCCCGACCCGGACGCCGTCGCCGCCCTGCCGGGTCAGCTCTCGCGACCCGCGTGCGGCCTGCCGCGCGAGTGGGAGGTGACGCAGGCGATGCGCTGCCGCCTGCTCGGCCACGTCGCCCACGTGGTCACGGCGAGCCACGTCGAAGAGTTGCGCCAGCTCCCCAACCCGCCGGGCGCGGCCGACGAGCAGGCGCTGTTTCGGATTTTGGAAGTGCGCTTCGAGAGCGAGCGGGCGTTGCGTCGTCGCCTGCGCGACCTCGGCGCAGGCATAGCCGTCAACCCGCCTGACTGGTATCGCGAACTCGTCACGCTCAGTCTGCTTGAGCAGACCGGCAAGGCGAACCTCTACCCGGCGCAGGTGGAGATTTCGGCCGTGGGAGTTTCGGGACGGTTCGAGCCGTTCGCCGGCGTCAGGGTCGCCGCCGCCAACCTCGCGAGCCGCGAGTGCCAACCCGACCCGGAGAACAATCTCGCCACGCTCCTCATCAGCCCCGAACAGGGACGCTTCGCCAGCGTCCCGCCCGACGACCCCGCGAACTTCGAGCCGTTCGTTGAACGCTACCACTACGGCTTCTCCGGCGACGTGGGGGCCGGCTCCTATCCGCGCGACCCCATCCCGGCGGCCGACGTTCCGTCGCGCGTCGCGGTGGACGGTGTCGTCCCCGGCGGCGGGGTCTTGCAGGGCGACGGTTTGCTCGTGAGCGACAACCGGACTTACTCGCTCTCCATCGTCGCCGCCACACCCATCGACAACGCCGTCCTTCAGGCGGGGCCGAAGCTGCGGCCCTACGTCGTGCTGAGCGACGGCGGCGCGAACCTGCGACCGCTGGCTATCAACACGACCTTCCTCATCGACGGCGGTTGGTACGGCGCGGGCGACCCGTCGAATCCTCCGGCGGCGGGCGCGGTCGCCGATTTCGTCATCGAAGGCGCGGCCAGCGCAGCCACCGAGGCGTTCGACTTCGAGCGCGTCGAAATTCGCTTCGCCACCCTCGACCCCGGCGGCGTGCGCGCCGACGGCGTGCGGATTCCGCCCCTTCGCCTGCTGGTGCGCGCGCGCGTCCGGCAGTTAATCATCCGCCGCTCGATCACGGGGCCGATTCACGTCGTGCGCGATAACCCGGACGACCCTTCGATGGTCGAAGAGTTGTTGATCTGCGAGTCAATCGTTGACGCGCGCGAAACGATTGACCGCCTCGCCGTGTCGAGCAACTTCGGGACGGTCGTCATCGAAGGCTCGACCATCTTCGGCGACGTGGCGGCGGACGTGCTCAAGGCGTCTGACTCGATTGTCGATGGGCAGGTGCGGGTGGTGAACAATCAGGCCGGCTGCTTCCGCTTCAGCGCCAGCGAGCCGGGCGACGATGTAAGACTTCCGCCGCGCTACCGCGACGCGTTCGCGCCCATCCCGGAGTCGGCTTTCAACTCGACGACCTTCGGCGATGCGCAGTACGCGCAGTTGTCCGTCGTGGCCCCGCCCGCGCTTCTGCGGGGCGCGGAGAACGGCTCGGAGATGGGCGTCTTCTCACACCTGCTGTCGCCGATTCGTCTCGCGAGCGTGCGCGCGAAGGTCAACGAGTTCGGCCCCGTCGGATTGCTCGCGCAGTATCTCTTCGAGGGCGACTACCGGGCGCAGTCGCTCGTCGAGTTCGGCGTCTTGAATCCGACGCCTGAAGAGTCGCCGCCGCCCCCGCCGCCTGACCCCGGCGATGTGATCCCGGAGCCGCCGCCCGAGGAGGAAGAGCCTCTGCCGACGACGTGCCCCGACGAAGAGCCGCCGACGGGGGAGGAGCCGCCGCCGCAGATCGCCGAGTTGACCATCGTGAACATCAACGGCGCGCCGGAGTTCTGGCGCGATGTCGATTGGCGCGAGGAGGTCTTCCCGGCCCCGAACCCCAACGGCGTGAGGCGTGAAGGCGTTCCGTTCGACCGCGTGCGGGTGCTCCTCGAATACGACGCGCGCTTCGGGACGCCGCCCGACGAGCAGGGCTGGACGCCGAACAACGAGGAGGCCGCCGCGCTCTACACGCTCGACGGGCGGGGAGGTCTGGCGTTTCGCATCGACAACCGCCCGGCGTTCTTCACCGCGCAGGCCGAGCTGGATGAGGAGCTGCCGGCTCAGATGCACGCTTACGCCAGCGTCTTCCTTGACGAAGTCCCGGAAGCCCGCGCAGTGCCTTTCGACGGCTTCGAGCAACGCGTCGAAGTGAATGACGATAAGCGACCCTCTCGCGGCATGCGCGCCGATTGGTTGAGGACTTCGGAGAGGACGACGGATGGGCGCGAGCTGCACTATCTCACGCTGGACGGGCGGGAGATTCTCGGCTCGCCGAAGCCCGCGCGCGAAGCGCGTGGCTGGCACGAGCTGTCTATGCAGTGTTGCTTCAGCGACGACGACAAGGGCGGTTGTTTGTCCGGTCTGATAAAGATGAAGCTGCCGAACGACGCGAAGGCGAACGCGGAAGCGCGCGACGCGAAGGCGAATGCCGAGGACGACGTTGCCGTGAACGCCGCCCGCCGTATCGAGGGCGACGGCCGGGCCTTGCTTTCCTTCGACGCTCACGTCGATGAACTCAAGCTCCGCAAGTTCGGTGAATCACGCGGCGACTTGGGGCGCGCGAGCCTGCGGGCCGTCTTCGGGTTCGAGGGAAAGACGGGTCAGATGGCCGGGCGGCTCCGCAACTTCGTCGTCTCCGCGCCGGGCCGCTACGTCCGTGCGTGGATGACGGGCAACACGCCGTCACGCGCGCCCATGCTGCGGCTCGCCTTCGTCACGCAGGAGCGCGTGACGGCGGGCGTTCGTTTCCGAGTTCGCTACGGGCGACAGAAGAAAAACGATCCGACGCTTCCTCTGCGCGTTGCCGAAGCGACTCTCAAGCTCGTAGACACAGAGCCGGGGCGCGAGACGCTGCTGGAGATTCCCCTGCCGGCGGTGCGCGCCAAAGACACAGTCGTGTTGACGCTTGAGCGTGATTCGAGCCACACGGACGACACGTTGGAGACGAGTATTCGCATGATGAGCGCGGCGCTGGTCGCCCGCTAAAGTCGGCCGAAGAAGGAGACTATGCCGAACGCAGACATCAGCCGTTACCTGAATCAGCCGGGCAAGCACTACAAGGGCGCCCGCCTGCAACAGGGGCGCGCGCTGCTCGACTCGGACTTCAATGAAGGGGCCGAGGCGCGCAGCGACGATCTGCGCGCGTCGCTCACGGACATCATCGGCGCGGCGGCGAGTCGCGACGACGGCTTCATGCCGGCCCTGAAGGTCGGCGACGTGGTCAACTCGAAGCTCGTGCGCTTCGGCGTGACGACGCAGGCATACGTGCTCGACTACCCTTTAAAGCCCGGCTCGATGTACGCCGGCGGCGCGCTCTGGGAACAGTCCGAGGCGGAGCCGGTCGTCTTCCAGCGCGAGTTTTTGCAGATGGGCGCGGGCGTGGCCCCGCGCGCCGCACTGGGCACACAGCGTCAGCTCTCCTACCTGCGCGGATGGGAGCAGAGCGTGACGGCGGTCGAGGACGGCGAGCTACAGGAGCCTTCGCTGGGCGGGGCCGACGCCGCGGCGCGTGTCCGCCGCGTCCGGCGGGTGGAAGTTCGCAACGTGCAGGCGACGGAGTGCCGGGCGGCGTTCGATGAAGTGCTCGCCGACCTCGGCGACGGCGACACGGCCACCTACGATGCGGCGACCTGCGAGCTGCGCTCGAACGCGCGGCTGCGGATGACGTTTCAGGGCGCGCCCGATGTCGAATGCGGCCCGTGCCACCCCTCGCTCGAAGGCCGCTACCTCGGCGGCGAGGGCCACGCCATCCGCATCATGCTCACCGCGCCGGATCGCTTCGTGTGGGCCTTCGACAACGCGGCCCCGCTCTACCGCGTCCGGCTCGTGCTCGACGGCGGGGGCGGCGCGCGTGTCGAGATGCAGACGCCGCCGAAGGACGCCTATCACCACCCGCGGCAGAACATGGTGGTCGAGTTCCTGCCGTGGGAGGCTCTGCTGGAAAACGGCAAGCCGCAGGGCGGCAAGATTGCGGGCGAGACCGTCCGCAACGAGCGCATCGCCGCGCGCGTCGGACTCCTCGCTGAGACGGACGGCCCCTACGACGCCGCGGCGCGTACTTTCCACGTGCGGTTCGCGCCCGGCAGCGCCCCGCAGACCGGCGTCGGCAAGGGGCAGACAAACTCCAAAGCGCAGTCGCAGCCGGCCGCGAACGTGAAGACCGGAGACGGCCCCTCGAACGACGGCGTCGCGCTGCGCTGGGACGCGCAGCATCCGTTCGACGAGCAGTTGAACCCGACCGACACCAGCCCCGACGGGCTTGTCACATACATGTACATGCGCGTCTGGCATCTGAAGTCGGACGCCGCGCTCACCATTCCAACCACATCGACCAGACCGCTCGGACAGACCGGGCTGGTGCCGGTCTTCACCGGCCGTGGTCGTCACGGTGACTTCTGGACTATCACCGTCCGGCCCGAAGCGCCCGACGAAATCCTGCCGCGCGAGATCATGCTGCCGGGTGGTCGGCCGCCGCACGGGCCGCGCGAAGTAGTCACGCAAATCAGTCTCGTGACGTGGGTCTCGCTCACCGGCTCCGTTCACAAGGTGGTCTCCATCGAAGACTGCCGGCCCACGCTGCCGGCCCTCACCGAGCGCGGCTGCTGCACATACGACGTAGGCCCCGGCGGCGACTTCGAGACCATTCAGGCGGCCGTGAGCGCCCTGCCCGTGAGTGGCGGGCGCATCTGCGTGAGGCCGGGCGTCTACCGGGAAGAGATTCGCATCGCGGGCAAAAGCAACGTCGTCGTGACGGGCTGCGGCGGCGCTCGCACGCGCGTCGTGTCGCCGGAGACGGCCACGGGCGATGCGCTCATCGACATCGACCTCGCGGGCGACGAGCGCGGCGTCACGCTGCGCGATCTGGCGATTGACGCGAGCGGGCAGATCGGCGTCCGCGTCGCGGGCGGGAGCCGCGTCGAACTCCGCCGGTTGGAGTTCGCGCAGGCGGCGGGCGAGGGGCAGGGCAGGGTGACGGGGCTGCGGAGCGCCATTCAGATCATCGGCACGACGGACGTGCGGATCACACGCTGCCGCATGGAGCTTGCCGGCACGTTCAGCCAGCACGCCGCCGTCTACATCGACACGCCGGGCGGCGCGCTCGTCGAAGGTTGTCACATCGAGACGCGCGCCGATCAGGCGGGCGGCGTCAGCTTCGCGTGGGGCGGCATCGAGGTGGCGGGCGCTTCGCGCGATGTCGAGATTCGCGACAACGTCATCCGCGGCGGACGCGGCCACGGCGTCACGCTCGGCGGAGTGGTCTACCGCGCGCTCGACGGCGTCCGCCTCGGCGTCGAAGGCGCGGGGCGCGGGCAGTCGAATCCGGCCCCGCCGTTCGCCGTCCGCGGAACCTTCGCCGTGGTCGAGGCCAACCCGGACGGTCGGGGCCGGAGGGAGTTTTTCCCCGAGCCGCAGGCGGCCATCGACGAGTTGATCATCGCGGGTAATCACATCGAAGCCGTCGGCGGCAGCGGCATCGCGTCTCCGGCGCTCCGGGTCGAGCACGACGCACGCCTGACCCGGCCGCCGCTGTGCTTCCGACGCACGACGTTCGCCGTGACGAACGCCGTCATCGAAGACAACCGCATCCTCGACAACGCGCGCCAGCGCACGGCCATCGGCGGCGAGCGCGAGGCGCTGGGCGGCATCGTGCTTTCGGACGCGCGTCGGACGACGGTGCGCAATAACCTCGTCGAAGGGAACGGGGCGGGGACGGGCGCGCCCGTGTGCGGCATCTGCGTGGCGCACGGCGAGCACGTCTCTTTAGTCTCGAACCGCGTGCTGGGCAACGGGACGAGGACGCCAAACGCGCCGCCCGCCCTCACTCGCGGCCAGAGGTATCACGGCGGCATCGTCGTCGCGGCCCCCCTGTCGGCTACCCAGACGAACTTCGTCGATGAGGCCGCGCCGCGCAACGTCTACCTTCGGCGCAACGTCGTCGAGCAGCCCGAAACCGTGTCCGTCTTCGTCGCCTCGCGCGGCGCTTGCCGCATCACGAACAACCACTTCCATTCGCACGTCCGCGAAGGGAGCTTGGCGGTGCCGACGGTGCTCGTCTTCTCTTCGGGGAAGCCGTGGGAGGCCGTCGATCTGCCGGAGGGCGAGCCGAACCCGGCCCGCTGGCGCCAGCCCGACGGCTCGCGCGAATACCTGAACGGCCGCGCGCAGGATTTGCCCGACGGCGACGGCGGCGCGCTCTGCTTCAGCGGCAATCAGGTCATCACGAACGGCGCGAGCGACATGGGCAGCAGCTTCAGCGGCTTCGGCGCCCTCCTCGTCTCGTTCGATCACGTCTCCGCGGTCGGCAACCAGTTCGCCGCACGGAGCCCCGTGCGGGCGCCGCAGCGGCAGCCGCCGCACGTCATGGTCATCGGACTGACGGCGGACGCCTCCGCCAACCGCGTCGCCGAGGGAGTGGAGCAGACCAATTTCTCCCTCGCGGCGATGGGCGCGATGATGACGGCGGGCGCGGGCAACATCCTCACGCACTGCCCGGCCGTCTTCGGTTGCGAAAACCACAACGACCGTGACTACTTCGTGGCGGAAGACAACCTCTCCTGGTTCCGGCCGGCGACCGCCGGGTGCGGGCCGCTGACGGGGCCGTTGTTCGAAATCCTGAGAATCCTGTGCAACGCCCTCTTCGGACGCGCCCGCGGCGTCAACCGTAATCCCAACATCGTTCGCGACGTGCAGCTAATTCGCGCATTGGAGCGCAGCTAGTTCGCGGTGTAGAGCTATGACGACAAACGCCGACATCACCCGCCTCCTCATCCAGCCGAGAAAGCACTACGTCGGCGCGCGCATGCAACAGGGCCGCGTCGTGCTCGACTCGGACTTCAACGAAGAGGCCGCGCTCGGCGACGAAGAACGCCGGCGCGCCCTGCTCGACATCGTCGGCCCGACGGGCAGCCCCGACGACGGCTTCGCGGCCGAGCTGGAGATCGGCGATCAGGTCACGATTCAACCCGTCTCCTTTGGCGGCGCGCCCGCCGTCAACACGCTCAACTATCGTCTCCGCCCCGGCGTGATGTATCTCGCGGGCCTGCGCTTCGAGCACGAAGAACGCACCATCAACAACGTGGCCGGCGGCGACCCCATCGTCTTCCAGCGCGACTTCCTCCAGATGCGCGACGCCGACGCGCCGCAGACGGCGGAGGTCGCGCACGCGCAGCTCACCTACCTGCACGCGTGGCAGCAGTGGGTAAGCGCGACCGAGGATGAGGAGATACGCGAGCGCGCGCTCGGCCGTCTCGACACCTCCGTGCGTGTGCGGCAGATGGCGCGGGTGGAAGTGCGCGAGGCGGCGAACACGGTGGACTGCGCGGGCGCATGGGCCGAGGTGCGCCAGCAGATCGAGGCCGAAGCCGGGGGCGCTTTCGACGCCTCGGGCCACGAGCTTTTGTCGCCGGCCCGCCTGCGCGTGACGTTCGTGCCGGGCGAGGCGCTCGACACCTGCGCGCCGTGTGCGCCGGACGACGTGGGCCGCTATCTCGGGGCCGACAATCAGGCGATTCGCATCATGCTCGCGGCCGCCGACCGTTACGTCTGGGGCTTCGACAACGCCTCGCCGCTCTACCGGGTCGAACTCGGCGAGACCGAGGACGGGCTTGTTCCCGTGCGGATGATTACCGAGCCGCGCGACGAGGCGCGCTGGCCGCTCGTCAACACGGTGGTCGAGTTCCTGCCGTGGTCGGCCCTGCTCGACAACGGCGAAAAGGTCGCCGCCGAAACCGGCGTCTTCCTCCGCGTCGCGGAAGGCTTCGACCCCGACGTGACCTCGTTCCGCATCGACGCGGCCGACCTCCCGCAACTCGACGACCTCGTCCGCGACTGGGACGCCGCGCACCCGGACCTTTCGTTGCTGCCCAACGACGCCGACCCCGACGGCCGCTATCTCTACATGCGCGTCTGGCATCGTCTCGACGCCGAGACCGACGACGTGCTGCTCGACACGGCGGCCGCGCCCGGCAACCACACACTGCTCCGCCGGCAAGGTCTGCTCCCGGAGTTTACCGGGGGCGGGCGCGTGGGCGACTACTGGGTCGTCAGCGTCCGGCCGAACACCCCGCAACAGATTACGCCGTGGAACCTGACGCAGGGCGGCGGCGCTCCGCCGCACGGGCCGCGCCACCTCTACACGCCGCTCACGCTCATCAACTTCCGGCCGCCGGGGGCGGGCGAGCTGGAGAACACGGAGGTCGTCGAATCCGTCCACGACTGCCGGAGAATCTTCCGGCCGCTCGTTGACCGGATGGGCTGCTGCACGCACACGGTCGGCGACGGCGTCGATTCGCAGGGCGACTACCTCTCGATTCAGACCGCCATCGACGGCCTGCCCCCGGAGGGCGGCAAAGTCTGCCTGCTGCCGGGGACGTATACCGAGGCGGTGCGAATCGAGCGCGGCGACGTGATCGTCGAAGGCTGCGGCCGGCAGACGCGCTGGCGCACTCCCGCGGGCGATCAGAACCCGGCCTTGATTCACGTTCTCGGGCCGCGCGTCACCTTGCGCGAGCTCGCTTTAGAAACCTTCGGGCAAATCGGCGTGCTGGCCGGGCCGGAGGATTTGAACTCCGACGTGTTCGCGAACGACCTCGTGTTGGAACGTCTCGACATCGTCGCCGACGAACGCGCCGGCGTCGGCGGTCAGGCGCGCTGCGCCATCGACGTGCGCCGCGGGCGGCGTGTGCTCGTGCGCGAGTGCGAAGTGACGATGGAAGGCTCCGTGAGCGACGAGGCGGGCGTCTTCGTGCGGGGCGAGGACATACGCGTCGAGGGCTGCCGCATCGAGACGGCGCGCGGGGACGACGGTTTGCCGACCTGCTGGGGCGGCCTACAAGTCGGCGGCGCGACGCGCCGCGTGCAAATCCTCCGCAACCGTATCCGTGAAGGACTCGGCCACGGCATCACGCTCGGCAGTCTGGAATGGGTGGCCGAAGAGACGGCGCCGACGGGGGGGAGAGGGGAGGTGGATGATGAAGCGACGCGGGTGAGGAGGGTGGCCAGCTTCGGCGCGGGCACGGGCTTGCAGAACACCTTCGACCCCTGCGCGCCGCAGCAGGATTCGGTGCAGCCGGTGGAGGTCGATCAAGTGCGTTTCGACCCCGAGACGGCCGGCGACCTCGAAGACATTCACATCGCCGACAACCGCATCGAGGCGATGCAGGGCAACGGCATCTCGGTGCTCACGACCCTTCGCCTCGCCGACGACGGCGAGCAGGATTTGATTACGGTTGACCGCCTCACCATCGAGCGCAATCGCATCTCGGGCTGCGTGGTGCAGTCGCGCACGCTCGCCTCGAACTCGCCCGTGCAGAAGACGAAGAAGCTCTCGCCGGGCGAGGAAGAA
Source organism: Pyrinomonadaceae bacterium (assembly GCA_036380435.1). GTDB lineage: Bacteria > Acidobacteriota > Blastocatellia > Pyrinomonadales > Pyrinomonadaceae > DASQDT01. Next base: position 28,906 of record DASVES010000448.1, read on the forward strand.
GTTTTCGGACAGTTCCTCGTCTCCAACATCCCGCCGGCCGGGATCGCCTTAGTCGATGGCGAGCACATCGTCATTCGCTCGAACGAGATTCGCGACAACGGCACGACCGACCCGAACCCCGTCGCCGGCGTCTGCATCATCTTCGGCAACGACATTTTGATTGAGGAGAATCGCATCCAGAACAACGGGCTGCGGCGGCCGGCGTCCATCCCTTCCATCTCCAGCATGCGCGCCGGCATCGCCGTCTCGCTGGCGGGCGTGGCGTCGAACACGGAGACGCAGAATCAGTCGGACACACTGGGCAGTTCGCTACGCATCATCGGCAACATCGTCGAACACCCGAACGGCCCGGCGCTCGCCGCGCGCGCCACCGGCCCCGTCGTCATCGAGGACAACTACCTGCTCTCGCTCGGCAACAACGCCACGGCGCAGCAGGCGAGCACGGCGCACGCGGTGGCGGTGGTCAACGCCGGGATGCCGTGGGAGTCGATTGACCTGCCCGCGGGCGAGCCGTCGCCCAACCGCTGGGTCTTCCCGCCGGGCACGCCTGAGTATTTAGCACGCAAGCCCGGCGACGAAGGCGGTGACGGCGGCGTCGGCGCGCCCGGCGAAGGCGGCGGCATCATCGGGCAGGGCGGCCCCGTCCTGTTCAGCAACAACCACGTCACGCTACGCTGGGTGGAGGCGAGCAACGCCGCCGCCGGTCTCGCCTCCGGCTTCTCGGTGGGCATCTGTAGCCTCGACGACGTGAACATGCACGGCAACCAGTTCGCCCTCAACGTCGAAGACCCCGGACTCAAAAAGAAGGACGGCACGACCTTCAATCGCCAGCCGCGAATTTCCGCTCACGTCGTCGCGGTCGGGGCGACGGCCAACGCCTCGCACAACCGCGTCGCCGAGGGCGTGAACGACGCGCTGATCTCGCTGCAAGTCCTCGGCGGCTTCCTCGTCAACGCGAGCTACAACATCACGACGCACATGAGTTTTGCGGCGACCTGCCACGGCATACGCGGGGAGGAGGGTGGGCCGGCGAACGGCAAAGACGAGTACCGCGTCTACCGCGGCAACCTCGTCTGGCTGCGACCGGCATTAGATGAGAGCCGCGAAGACATGGTCTCGCTCGAAACGGTCATGCGGGTCTCCCAACAGTTGTTCGTCACGCTGTGCGACACCGTCCTCGGGCTTGGGCCTGACGACGACAGTACGCGTTTCATAGCCATCCTCGGAATCTTCGCGGCGCGGGGGTAGCCGTGAAATGGAGGGAGCACTGAGAGTGAGCGAGGACGTTTTGAGTGTGAGCGAAGACGCCCCGCGAGTGAACCGGGCGGCGGTCGTCGCCGGCGTGGCGCGCGACCTCGACGCGCACCTGCGTTCGCTGCGGCGAAAACTGGAACGGGCCGCCCTGCGCGGCGAGCCGGTCGAACGCTTGCAGGCCCGCATCCGGCGCGAAGAGGAACAACTCCGCCGGCTGCGCGCCTACGAACAGGGCCAGCTAGACACGAGGAGGCCGGAATGAACCGAGGGGCCGCCATCCCGAACAAAAGAATCATCACCTCGACGGAAAAGCGGCAGGACACTCCGGCCGCACGGCCGCCGACAGCGCACGCTCTCCGGCGTTCGGCCGCGAGGGTCGCGACTACCGCAACTGCGGCAAGCGCCGCCGAGCCGGGCGGCGAGACGAGCGGCGCGGACACGGGCTTGTCGGCGCGCGTGGCGACGGCCGCCGATTTGCCGTGGCTCCAGACGTGGGCGGCCCAGCTCGGACTGCCGGCCCCGAGGTCGCGCCGGGTGCGCTCTTTCGTCTTGCTCAAGGACGGGCAGCGCGTCGGCTACATGGCGGCGCGCGACGAGATGGCCGACGCCGGGCGCGCGCGCGAGTCGATGCTCTGGATCGTCTCGGCGTTTCTCATCCCGACGCTGCGCGGGCAGGGCATGATTCTGAAGTTCGGTGAAATCCTCTCGCGCGTGCATTACCGCAAAGGTAAGGTCGGGTGCCGGGTCGCCGCCGACAACACGCCGATGATGAGGCTCATGGCGCGCGGCGGCTGGAAGAAGCTCCACTCGACGCGGCGGTTCACCGACTTCATGTTGGAACTCGACGCCCCTTTCCGGGCGTCGCGCAAAGGCTAGCGAGGTAGAGCGATGCCAAGGGCGGCAGCTCCGAAAGCGAAACGAGCGGCCAAACACGGCCAGAGCGTCGGCGGAGACTCGAAGACGGCGCAGCGTAAACGCACGCGTCGCCCCGCCGGCGCGGCCTCTCCCGCGGTTGGCGTCCTCCAACCGAAGCTGAAAGTCAGCGCCCCGGACGACCAGTTCGAGCGCGAGGCCGACCACGTCTCCGACCGCGTGATGAGCATGCCCGCGCCCGCTGGCGCGGCGGGCGCGACTGTCGGGCGCGACCAGAAGGAAGAAGAGGGCAAGAGCGTCCAGCGAAAGGAGGCGGAAGAAGAAAAGCAGGCGCAGACCTTCTCTTTGCAACGCGAAGAGAAAGAGGAAGAGACCACTTCCGTGCAGCGACAGGCCGCGGAGGAGGAGCCGACCGAGGAAGTGGCGCAGACCTTCTCACTCCAGCGCCGTGAAGACGAAGAGGAGCAAACGTCTTCTGTCCAGCGAGAGGAAAAAGAAGAAGAGGAGAAGTCATCATCCCTGCAACGTAAGGAGGAAGAAGAGCAGTCGTCATCTCTTCAGCGGCGCGCCGCCGGGGAGGCGAAGGAGCAGATGCAGCAGCGGGCCAAACGCCCGCGACGGCCCGAAATCACTCCACAGTTCGAGACCGACCTCCGACTGCTGCGCCGCGCCGGCGGGCAGCCTTTGCCCGGCCACCTGCGCGCCTTCCTTGAGCCGCGCTTCG
>DASVES010000449.1:0-2983 GCA_036380435.1 Pyrinomonadaceae bacterium
CTGGGATCGTCTCGCCTCGGGGCAGCCGCCCGCGCTGCTCTACTGGTACAGGCAAAGCCCGCGCTATCTCCAGCCGTACAACGCGCGGGCTGTGACGACCGCCGACCCCCCGCGCGTGGTCTCCGGCATGGCCTTCGTCACACTCGATACGCGGGGCCGTCTCGTCTCCTTCGAGGGCGTCCCGCCGCACCTCAACGAGCCGCAAACGCAAGCGGCCACAGCGGCCTTCGACTGGTCGCTCCTGTTCAACGAGGCCGGACTCGACATCACGAAGTTCACCCCGGCCGAGCCGAAGTGGCTGCCGCCGCAGCCCTACGACACGCTCGCCGCGTGGGAGGGCGCTTACCCCGACCAGTCTGACATGACGATGCAGGTCGTCGCCGCCACCTTCCGCGGCCGCGCCATCTACTTCCACATCATCGACCCGTGGAACCGGGCATCGCGCCAAGTGGCGGCGCGTCAGGACGCACAGGCGAAAGTCCTTCAGGCGGTGCTTATCGTCTTCCTGCTGCTGATTTTGTCGAGCGCCGTCTTTCTCGCGTGGCGCAACCTGCGGCTCGGGCGCGGCGACCGCAAGGGCGCTTTCCGCATCGCCTTCGTCGTCTTCGTGCTCTACATGATCGCCTGGCTCTTCTCGGCTCACCACGTCCCCGACCTCGGGGAGTTCGCTCTCTTTATCGAGAACCTCGCGTGGTCGCTGATGATCGCCTGCATGATGTGGATCGTCTACATCGCGCTGGAGCCGTTCGTCCGACGACGCTGGCCCCGGCGCATCATCTCCTGGTCAAGACTTCTCGCCGGCGACTTCCGCGACCCGCTCGTCGGGCGCGACATCCTGCTCGGCGCCGTCTTCTCCTTCGGGCTTTTGCTCATCGGCTACCTCGTCGAGTACGTGCCGCGCCTCCTGGGCCAGCCGCCTTCGACGCCCAGCATTCACGGCCTCGCCCTCAACGCCCTTCAGGGCACGCAGCAGTTGATCCCGACCTTCACCGCGCAGGTCATCAACTCGTTCGTCACGCCCGCCGGGATGATGTTCCTGCTCCTGCTCTTCTCGATCATCCTGCGCCGGGAGTGGATCGGGGTCGGGCTGTTGTGGCTGATCTTCACGGTCATCGGCGCGCTCACGGGCGAGCACCCGGCGATAGACTGGGCGTTCGCCGCGGCGAGTTCCGCCGCGATGCTCTTCATCCTGCTGCGCTACGGGCTGCTGACGATGGTCGCCATGCAGTTCTTCGTCCTCGGCTTTGTCTTCTACCCCATCACCACGGACTTCTCCGCCTGGTACGCCGGCTCCACCATCTTCGCCATCGCTGTCGCCGTCGCCCTCATGGCCTATGGCTTCTACATCTCGCTCGCCGGGCAGAAACTCTTCAGCGGCGACCTGATTGGGGAGTGAGCGGAGAGCAGTAAGCAGTGAGCAGTAAGCGGTGAGCAGTGAGCAGTAGGATACTTGCGAGGCTTGCCGCGCACCTCCGAAACTTTTTTTACTGCTCACTGCTCACTGCTTACTGCTCACTACCTTGATCGATTCCAGCGCGCGCAGGTATTCCACGACCACTTCGAGCGGCACGGGGCCGTAGACGGCCGAGACGGCGTCGCGTATCTCACGGGCGGTGCGGCGGCCGTCGGCGAAGTTCAAGACCTCGTAGGCGTACTCGCCGCCGCCGCCGCGCAACCCCTGAAAGTTCAGCAGCCGAATCTTCGCGGCGCGCTCCTCGCCGTAGTGATCCGTGAAGTAGTCGTAGCCGAAGGCCGACATGGGGCCGCGCACAGATGGGTTGCGGCGGAAAACTATTGAGCCGCCGGTCGTCGTCGCCGCGACGGCCGGGGCGACCGTTCGCGTCTCGCCGACGAGCCTTTGCAGGTTGTCGAGATAAGCAGCCGCCTGCGCGTCCACCCCTTCGGGGACTTTGAAGAATCGCTCCATCGAGGTAAGCGTCTCGCGCTCGTGCCGGAGGTGGAAGCGCGTGAGGTTTGCGGCCTCGGCGGCGTCGGCGAGCGCGGCGCGGCGCTCCAGCATCCGGGCCGCGCGCCGCAGACCGTTTTGTTGGAGCAGCGCGAGCAGGGCGGGCGCGTCCGCCGGCCCCGTGTTCGCGAGAAAGTAGCCGACCGCCGCGCCGATGAAGGCGGCGCGCTTGAGTTTGGTCGGATCGACGTTGGCGGGCGTGTCGAAGTTGGTGTGGATGTAGCGGTCGGGCCAGTCGTTGAGGTAGACGGAAGGGACGCCGAAAGACGAGTCGGTGTAGACCTGATGATCGCTGCCCATCGAGAACTCGACGAGCGCGGCCTGCAAAGGCTCCCTGCCGCCCTCGGGCGCGTGCAGGCTGTAGTCCGTCGCGTCGCCGGCGGCGAACTTGTCCGACTGTTCACTGGCGAACGCGCCGAAGTGCTCGGCCACGTCGTAGACGAACGAGGGGAGCGAGGCCGGGCCGCGCGTGACGTGAAAGACCGCTTTCGTCTCGGGGCCGCCCCCCACCATGTCCATGTGAATCGCGGCCTTCGCGCGCGAGGCGATTTCGGGACGGGCGTTGAGGTAAGTGATCGTACCCTCGATCTCCGGCGGCCAGACGAAGCGCAGCGTGCGGCGCGGCGGCGCGATGCGTCCCTCGCGGATGAGCTTCTGGAGCGTGCGCGCGACTTCGAGGATGGCGACGCTGCCCGAGGCGTTGTCATTGGCGCCGGGCCGCTGGTGGTCGAGGTGGCAACTGTAGACGATCTCTTCGTTTCTCAGGCGCGGATCGGCGCCGGGTATGGTCGCCGTGACGACGGTGTAAGCGCCCGCGTGTTTGCCGGCGCGGACGGTGGCGCGCAGTCGAATTTGTTCGCCGCGCGCAAGCCGCGCCTGGAGCGCGCGCGCCTGCTTCGGCGAGACCATGAAGGCGAAGGTGGGCGCGGCGGCGAAGGTGTCGAGGTGGCCCCAGCGCACGAGGTTCTCATCTTCGCCCCACCACGCGGTGCGTTGATTCTGCGCGTAACTGACGAC
>DASVES010000450.1:0-2310 GCA_036380435.1 Pyrinomonadaceae bacterium
GGAGCCGCCGCCGCGCCCGACGATGATGGCGTCAAGTCCCTCGTGCGCGCGCCCCTCGGCGCACGCCCGCCGGTGAAACTCGTTTAAGAGGGCGATGGCCTGCGCCACCTCGCGGGCCGCTCCCTCGCCCTGCACGCGCACGGGCGCTAAGAGCACGTTGACGGTGCGCGTCCGCCGCTCAATGGTGCGCACGATGTCGCGCACGGCCGCGCCCGTGGGCGAAGTGACGACGCCGACACGACGCGGCAGCAGCGGCAGCTCGCGCTTTAGTTCTGCGTCGAACAACCCTTCGGCGGCGAGCCGGTCGCGCAACTGCTCGAAGGCGACGCGCAGGGCGCCCGCGCCGACGGGGTCTAAGCCCTCGACCAGCAGCTCGTAGTCGCCGCGCGGCTCGTAGACGGTGAGCCGGCCGCGCGCGCGCACCTGAAGGCCGTTCGAGGGGCGGAAGCGGATGCGGTGGTTGACGCCCCGAAAGCACGTCGCGCGCAGTTGCGCCGACTCATCCTTGACCGTGAAGTACCAGTGGCCGGAGGCGTGCGCCTTGAAGTTGGAAATCTCGCCCTCGACCCACACGGACGCGAAACGATTCTCCAGCGCGCCGCGCACCTGCGAGGTCAGCTCCGAGACCGACAGCGGCCGGCGCTCGACTTCGTCGAACAGCGAGAGCAGCAGGGAGCGGGTCATAGCGTGTCGCCTTCCCGCGAAGCCTCGACGCGCACGACCTGCCCCGGCTCTACACGGTCGAGGGCGCGGAGCGCCTGCGGGATTAACGGCTTGAGGGCGGCGAAGGCGTTGCTCCTCGCGACCAGAACTAAAATCGCGAGGCTGTAAAGCGAAAGGTTTTGCTGGTAAGACAGACTTTTATCGACGGTGATGAGCACATCGAACTTGCCGGCGGCGGCGCGCAAAAGATTCCCGTTCTTCAGGCCCTTGAGCCCCGCCTCGTCAACGGTATAAACGTCGTGCCCGGTGAATTCGGGCTTCAGGTAGCGCGTCACACACTCGTCAAGCAGCAACTTCATCGTCAGCCAGCAGCGTCTCCCGCGACGCCTCAAGCACCTTGAGCGCCTGCTCGCGCGTCACGGTCGGGAATTGATCGAGGAACTCGTTCAGGCGCTCGCCCGCTTCAAGACAGTCGAATAGATTTTTGATCGGCACGCGCGTGCCGTAGAACACGGGCGTCCCCCCGAGCTTCTCTGGGTCGCGCTCGATTAACTGCGTCTTATTCATGATGCACCTCTTTCGGCGACGCCGCGGGCCTTATCATAACAGAGCGCCGTGCGGGGGCAAGCTGTGGGTAGAAACGCGACTTCAGTTCTTTCGGCCGGAGTCGCCTTTCGTCACGGGGGCGGGAGCCGCCGACGCACCGCGCGCGTAGTAGCCCTCGCGATAGAGGAGTTGGAGCTTCGCTTTGCGGAGCGCGGGGTTGGTGATTTCGACGCGGACGCGGCGGAAGCGGCCGTCGCGTTGGCGGTTGGCGGGCGTGTAGGCGACGAGGTACTGGGCGCGCAGCTCGTCGTTGATCTGGGCGAAGGCGGCGTCGAGTTCGGCGCGATTGGTGGGGAAGAAGGCGCGGCCGCCCGTGCGCTCGGAGACCTTGCGGAGGTCGCCGCGCTGGAGCTTGCCGTGGGGGAACTCTTCGTCGCGAATGCCGACGGCGTAGATGACCGTGTTGTTCTTGACGGCGAAGTCGGCGGCCTCTTGGCGCTCGCGGCGGCTGACGGTGTCGTCGCCGTCGGAGAGCAGGATGACGGCGCGGCGCGTGCGCTCGGGCGTCTTCGAGAGCACTTCCTCGACGCTCAGCCACAGCGCGTCCCAGACGGCCGTCTTACAGCGCAGTATCTGCTCCTCGGGGATGTTGTCATTCTCGTCGTTACATTCGGGGCTGTCGCTGGAATAAAGAACTTTGAGGCGGTCGATGGCGCCGCCGAGATCGGCCTTCGCGCTCGTCGCGGGTTGTTCGAACCGGATGATGCCGGTGAAGGAGAGGACGGCGGCCGTGTCGCGCTCGGGGCGCAGCACCGAGTCGATGAAGGCGCGGGCGGCCGATTTTTCGTCTTCCATGACGGCCTCCTGCGAGGCGCTGGTATCGACGAGGACGACGAGCGAGACGGGCAGATCGGTCTCGCGCTGGAAGAGTGTGATCTGCTGCTCGACGCCGTCCTCGAAGAGACGGATGTCCTCGCGGCGGAGCGTGGTGACGAAGCGTCGCTCGCGGTCAACGGCCGTCAAAAGTACGCTCGCGAGGTCAACGTCAACGCGCTCGACCTCGTCGTCCGGGGCTTCAGTGGGGGAGGGCGTGGGCGTGGG